>JBEHWO010000073.1:0-20799 GCA_040217695.1 Vulcanimicrobiota bacterium
TACAGAAAAGCTGCGGAACTGTGTAAAGATGACTATAAACCATATAATAACCTGGGTGATGTACTTATTCAGAAAGGAAACTATGAAGAAGCAATAGAAAGTTATGAAAAAGCTATCGGCTTCGGCATTAAAAATGCCGAACTCTACTGCCAGCTCGGAACATGTTACTGGCATATTTCAGAAGAGGCCATGAAAAATAAAGATGAGAAAAAGGCTTTCGAATATACCAATAAAGCACTGGATTATCTCGGTAAAGCAACGGAACTGGATCCGAAGGATCCTGAGCCTTACTTCAGAGGAGGACGACTCTATGCCAACATGGGGCCTAAATATTATGATAAATCCATAGAATGCCTGGATAAAGCCATAAAGATAGACCCGGAAGAATACAGATATCTTTACTGCAGAGGTCAGATATATGAAACAAAGGAAGAGAAAGAAAAAGCCAGACATGATTATGAAAAAGCTCTTCCTCTGGCAGAAAAGGCAAAAGATAACGAGATGATTAAAAAAATAAACGACGCGTTGAAAAAAATAAACAGCGGAAAAGGGTAAAACAGTGATCAG
Organism: Vulcanimicrobiota bacterium; assembly: GCA_040217695.1. Taxonomy (GTDB): domain Bacteria; phylum Vulcanimicrobiota; class SpSt-956; order SpSt-956; family JAKJGF01; genus CALARM01. The sequence goes on from JBEHWO010000073.1 coordinate 568, forward strand.
TGATCAGTGACCAGTGACCAGTAACGAGAGAATTAAGGGAAAGACTTTTCATCGATTACTCATCACGCATCACGCATCACGCATCACGCATCACGCATCACGCATCACGCATCATGCGTTACCAATTATAAGGAGGAAAATTAATGTATAATATTCGCACATTCCAGGTAAATCCTTCTATACCGGAAAATCTTGTCCGGTTGAAGGAACTTGCCTATAATATGTACTGGTACTGGAACCAGGATGCCACAGAACTGTTCAGGAGACTGGACAGAGAGCTGTGGGAAAAAACACGCCATAATCCTGTTGTAATGCTCGGGAGTATAAAGCAGGATAAACTCGAGGTTCGCTCTAAAGATGACGGATATATATCTCATCTGGAAAGAGTAATCAAACGTTATGATGAATATATGGAAACAAAAACGTCATGGTATAAAAAGCAGTCTCCCGAGAAGCCTCTCACAATAGCTTATTTTTCGGCAGAATACGGTCTTGCAGAATGTCTGCCCATATACTCGGGAGGTCTCGGAGTTCTTTCAGGGGATCATATGAAATCTTCAAGTGATCTTGGCCTTCCTCTTGCAGGTATTGGCCTTCTCTATCAACAGGGTTATTTTCGCCAGTATTTAAATGCAGACGGATGGCAGCAGGAACAGTATCCTGAAAATGATTTTTATAATATGCCTCTTACACCTGTAAATAAAAAGGACGGAAGTCCTCTCATAATAGAAGTGGAACTTCCGGGAAGAATGCTCAAAGCACAGATATGGAAGATTCAGATAGGACGTATTCCTCTTTATCTGTTAGATACGAATATAGCCCAGAATCCTCAAAAATCGGATAGAGATATAACATCACAGCTTTACGGAGGAGGAACAGAACTGCGTATATGCCAGGAAATATTACTCGGTATAGGAGGAGTAAGAGCACTGAAAGCTATGGGGATAAATCCCGATGTATTTCATATAAACGAAGGGCATTCTGCTTTTCTGTGTCTGGAAAGAATAAGAATGTTAATAGAAGAAAAAGGCCTTACTTTCCTGGAAGCCTATGAGGCTACCATGGTAAGTAATATATTTACCACTCATACACCGGTACCTGCCGGCATTGATATATTTTCCATAGAACTGATGGATAAATATTTCGGACAATTTTATCCCAGATTAAAGATTTCCAGAGATGATTTTCTGGGTCTCGGCAGAAAAGATGCAGGAAATCGTGAAGAGCCTTTCAATATGGCAGTTCTGGCTCTCACCCTATCTGGACGCACAAACGGCGTAAGCGAATTACATGGACAGGTCTCCCGTCGTATGTGGCAGTCAATGTATCCCGATGTGCCTGAGAATGATATACCGATAGGTTCCCTTACCAATGGTATTCATAATCCTTCCTGGATTTCCCGTGATATGGCAGGTCTCCTCGATCGTTATATAGGCCCCAGGTGGAGAACAGAGCCTATAGATCAGGAAATATGGGATAGAGGCGATACAATCCCCGGAGAAGAACTCTGGCGCACCCATGAAAGAAGAAGAGAACGTCTTGTGGCATTTGCAAGAAAGAGATTGAAACAACAACTGGAAAGAAGAGGAGCATCAAGACTTGAGATAGAACAGGCAGAAGAAGTCCTTAATCCTGAAGCTCTTACAATAGGTTTTGCAAGAAGGTTTGCCACATATAAAAGAGCAACACTCATTTTAAAGGACCTTGCAAGAATTGAAAAAATCCTTACAACTAAAGACAGACCTGTTCAGATAATCATTGCAGGTAAGGCCCATCCACAGGATACGGCAGGGAAAAAATTCATTCAGCAGATTATTCATCAAATACGTCATGAACCATTCAGAAATCACCTCGTATTCATAGAAGATTACGATATAGAAGTGGCCCATTACATGGTAACAGGCTGTGATGTATGGTTAAACAATCCCCGTCGTCCTCTGGAAGCCAGCGGTACAAGCGGCATGAAAGCAGCCCTCAACGGTTGTATCAACGTAAGCACCCTGGACGGATGGTGGTGTGAAGGATATGAAAGAGATGTAGGCTGGGCTATAGGATGCGGAGAAAGCTATGATGATCATAACTATCAGGATGAAATAGAAGCAAGTGCTCTTTATGATCTTCTCGAAGGAGAAGTTATTCCTATGTTTTATGAGAGAGGCAGAAGCGGTCTTCCAAACAAGTGGATAAATATGATGAAAAATTCCATGAGAAAACTGGTGCCGAGGTTCAATACAAACCGTATGGTTTCGGAATATGCGACAAGATTTTATTTCCCTGCGTCAGAGCTTGCTTCCCGTCTGAGAGATGATAATTATACCAGAGCCAGAGCCCTTTCAGCCTGGAAAACACGGATAAGAGAACACTGGCATGAGATAAAAGTGGAATATGTAAACTCTACTTCTTCTTCCGATCTGAAAGTAGGTCATGAACTTACTATTGAGGCGAAAATACATATGGGGTCTCTAAAACCGAAAGATATACAGTTAGATATATATTACGGCCCTCTGGATATAAAAGCACAGATTGCATCAGGTATAGCCATTCCTATGAATAATGTAAAAGAATCTTCACCGGGAACTTACATATTTACAGGACATATACCATGTATGAGCAGCGGCCGTCACGGTTTTGTACTTCGTATGCTCCCCTATAACGAGGATCTATGTAATCCCTATTCAATGAATTTCATTATGTGGATCTAAAAGGACGTAACGCGTTACGCGTAACGCGTAACGCGTTACCCTTTAATCTACTTCTTCCATTATTTCCTTCTGTTTCTGAGGCGGAATAAATTTCCATATAGTATTGATAAAACCCTGTTTCATTTCTACAGGGAGGAAATTCCAGAGAGTCGGATCAAGTTTCATAAGCACTACAAGCTTCTGCTGCTTTTCCGCATCGAGTGTATTCCACTGAGGAGGCACTGTAGAAATTTTCGCCTGTTCTGCCATTATTACCTGAATCTTCTGTGTATTACCCGCCATAATCTCCGTTTTTATATCTTCATTGAAATACTGCCATATATAATCTACAAACATCTGTTTCATTTCAGGTGTAAGATAAGTCCATATCATGGTCTGAGTTGAGTCGAAATTCATTACCATCATGAGTGCCTGCTGCTGGGATGCATTCATGGTATTCCATTTAGGAGCAGGTTCAGACGAAGAAGGATAATATGTGCCGGGTACGGGAGTGGAAGAAGGATAAGCAGAAGTTCCCGGTGTGGGACTTGCATATGGTTCTTTATTTCCTGTAGCTGACAGAACCTGATGTTTCTTTTGAATGTCAATATAAGGCCATGCAGCATCTATATATACCTGTTTTATCTCTACAGGAAGATTACTCCAGACGGCAATCTGTGTATCGTCAAAATTAAAAGCCTGTATAAGTATGCCCTGCTGCCGCGCAGTGAGAGAATTCCATTTAGGTGCAGGCATTTTGGACGCTTCATCTGATTCCTTGCTGAACGGTTTGTCTATATGGGCATAAATTAAAACCTGTTGCTGTTTCTCCGGTGTCATAGATTTCCATATAGAATCAATAATAAACTGTTTAATATTCTCAGGCATGGGATCCCAGAGAGTTTTCTGTTCATTTTCATTTATATTGAATGCTTCGAGTAAAAATCTCTTCTGTTCTGCAGTAAGAACAGTCCACTGAGGGGATAAACTGGCGGCACAGGTAATCTGCATAATCCCCGTAATCATAGAAATCAAAAGTACAGTAAGGGCTATTGTTTTTAATATTTTGTTCATTTAAATGACCTCCTTCAATATTTTATAGTATATTTCATAAATTATTAGAATTTAAATGCTTCGTGACGCGTAACGCGTAATGCGTGACGGATTTAAGCCCTGCGCATCACACATTACGCTTTACGCATTACGAGGTCATTATTTATTGATAGTTATGAAACTACTATATTCTGTAAAATAATATGGCAATTTTTATGCCATTTTTTTCCGGGTCTTCCCTATTTTATATTTAACTGGTATAATCTTGTGAGTGGTGAGTCGTGAGTGGTGAGTGGTGAAAAGTAAAAAGTGAAAAAAGTGAGTAATGAACGCGTCACGCGTTACGCGTCACGCGTCACGATTTAACAATGACAGTTTTCTGCTCTAACTGTGGCAAACAGAACACATCTGATGTAAAATACTGTTCTTCCTGCGGAGAACAGATTACTCATGTTACGGAAACAGGTAATCTTATGACATCTGTTCTCCTGGATAACAGATACGAAATTACGGGACTGATAAAATCAGGAGGCATGGGGTCAGTTTATATTGCCCATGATAAACGTCTTGAAGAAACATGTGCCGTAAAAGAAATGTTTGCCCGGTTTTCCTCCGGTGAAGAACAGCTGTATGCTGTTGACAGGTTCAAACAGGAAGCAAAAATTCTTGCACGACTCCGCCATAAAAACCTGCCTGTCGTTAAAGATTATTTTGTCCAGCACGGAAGATATTATCTCATAATGGATTATGTAGACGGCTATGATCTGGAAACCATGTTAAACGAAGAAGGAACTCCGGGATTGGACGAAGAAAAAGTGGTGTCATGGGCGGCAGAAATACTGGATGTGCTGGAATATCTTCACAATCAGTCTCCGCCGATAATTTATCGTGATCTCAAACCTGCAAATATAATGCTCATAAAAGAAGATTCCCGGGTAATGCTGATAGATTTTGGCATAGCAAGGGTACTGCATCCTGATAATCAGGCGACTCAAACAAAAATAGGTACCCCTCATTATTCAGCGCCGGAACAATTCAAAGGAAAACCTGAAATAAGAAGCGACCTCTATTCCCTGGGAGCTACCATGCATCATCTGCTTACGGGAACCCTTTCAACACCATGTAAATTCGAACCGGTCCGTGCTTTAAATCCTTCAGTTTCAGCCGGTATGGAACAGTTTATCACTAAAGCCCTCCAGGATAATCCTGACAGAAGATACAGTAATGCATCGGAAATGAGAGAAGCATTATTTAAGATAAAAGATTCCTGTGATATAAAAGTTATACAGAAACCAGTAAATGTTTCGTCCCATATTCCTGAGAGGGTAACAAATTATGTGGACAGACTTTCTCAAAAGCAGGAAGGGGACGATAAATCAAAAGACAAATCTGATGAATTCTGGCATAAAAACCTGAAATTACCCGGGAGATCCTTTGTGCAGGAATTCATACTCATACAGGCCGGAGATTTCTGGTTCGGAGAAGAAGAAAGTCTTTTCCGGAGAGTAACCTCTGCATTTGGCAGGGAAAAGACTTCAACATATCCCGATGACGTAAAACCAAAACAGAAGATTTATATAAATTCTTTTTATATAGACGCCTTTCCTGTTACAAATCTGGAATATACAAATTTTATTACTTCTACGGGATACAAATCGTCGGGAGACTGGGAAAAAGCTTTTACGGAAGGGAAAGAGCATCATCCTGTAGTAAATGTTTCCTGGTACGATGCACAGGAATATGCCAGATGGGCAGGAAAAAGGCTTCTCACAGAACAGGAATGGGAAAAAGCAGCAAGATGGATTGACGGAAGACAGTGGCCCTGGGGGAATAAATGGGACTGCAACAGACTTAACTGCAAAGAATCAGCCCTGCAGGGAACTACTCCTGTAAGAACCTTTCCTGAAGGCAAAAGCTATTACGGTGTATTTGATATGTGCGGAAATGTATGGGAATGGACTTCAAGCGATTATGCACCATATGGCGGAAATATAAAGCTGAGCCCGAAATATTCCTCTAATTTAAAAGTAATCAGAGGCGGGGCATGGACTGCTTCAAAGGAACAGGCCCGATGTTTCATAAGAGGCTCTGAAAACCCGGCAAACCGGTTTATAGATATAGGATTTCGCTGCGGGAAAAACATTTGACCACCTGGTCACACGGATTTATATGAGAATCGTAATGAGTAACGGGTGACGGGAGAAATGATTTTATTACATGCTTATGCTCAGATCAGCAGAAAGGTTATTATTCTCGATGTACCCGTCACAATATATAATGTAGTTATTTCCCGATAACCACTGAATACAAAAGGGGGCGGCTTGAACCGCCCCCTTTAAACATACGGAAAGATTATGCTTTCCCGCCATCGCCGGAAGGAGAGTTTATTCCTTTATCAAGAGTCCGGACTAAATCAGTCCACCCTTTGTCAGCTGCAGAAGGAGAATGGACCTCTTTATCTATAAACTCATCCCATTGAGTCTTCTGAGCTATATCAAGCTGGCTGTAATCCTGTTTCAATTTATCATAATCAGCTTTTTTCTCGATAGGTAAATATATGGACATACCTCCGCCGCCAATATCTTCTTCAATAACATTTACCCGTGTTATTTTGCGTCTGCCCTGCTTTTCTACAGAAACACCGGCAGTTTCTTCTCTTGTATATGTGGCAGTAGGTGTAATTCCTACAACTGCCTGTTCTACAGCCAGGCGCACATTAAATGCAGCAACCTTAAGTTTTTCATCTGTTATTCTGTCATCCAGCATAATAGCATTGGCAAAATCTTTTAAATCTCTGTAATCTCTATAGGTGTCTTCAAAGGAAAGATTGCCGTAATTCTGAACTCCTCCTATGATCTCTTTCAGAAGATTCACAGATGTAGCAGTATTGTGTAAAGCCAGTGCCAGTTCGTCAATCTTATTCTTGACTTCTTCCATCATGGAAAGATCTATGGCAGCATGAGTCATGAAAGCATCCTGATTCTCTTTGAAATGATTTACTATCATTCTTGAGAGGTCCTTTGTTGAGCTCCCGCCGTTTCTGAGTGAGTCGTTAATTTTTTGAAGGACAGGACCATAATTAAGGGCTTTTGTAGTACCCATCTCTTCCGAAGCTATCATGTAATCTGCGGAATCCTTGAGCTGATAGGCCACTTCCGATGAGCCCATAAGGCATGTGGCAAAATGGACTATATCCAGTTTTTTATTTGTCGTTTTTTCTGCAGTTTTCAAAGCTTCAGCTATACTGGGAGTGCTCATCATCTGTCCGTTATAGCCGCTGAAATCATTATTGAGGGCTCCCGGCCACCCTGCGCCATGATCCATAAACACAAGCATATAATGTTTTGCAGGGTATTTTTTTATACCCCACGAAACAAAATCTGCCAGAGTCTGAGGGTGGCTTATATCAGTAAGATAAAGGTTTTTTTCCATATTTGATGTATAGTAGGGATGTCTTGATGCAGTATCCTGGTTATTCACAATATAATATCTTCTTACACCGTTCCAGTCGCCGTCTACATTGGTTTTATGGTTTTTTACCTCTTCCAGAGCCTTCGGATTATCTTTATATTTTTCTCCCAGAACTTTTTTAACTTCATCCTGAGAAAGACGGGCAATCTGGGATACAAGATTTACCTTATCATTTGAACCGACATTTTCCAGGTCAAGCATGGCTTTTGCCATATGAGGTTCCAGGTCATTGGCACCATCCATATAAAACATGATAGTCCATTCTTTTTCCTGACCTGTGGCAGGTTTTTCTTCAAGACTTTCTGCGAAATTTACAAGGGTTTTATTTATAGAAATCTTATTAAGATTGGGAGGCATGATAACATGATCATCTAAAATACTTTTTCCCTGTAAAGTAATGGTATCATGAGGTTCTTCCTTTGTTTCCGAAGATCTTCTGCGGGAAGGGGTGCCGGAAAGGTTCTGCTGATTTCTTATGCTTAAATTCTTTACATCGCCATTTATCATAATCTACAAATAATTCCTTTCGCCTGTTTAGTTTTGCACAGACCTGCCTTCCTCTTTACTGAATTATAACATTCTATTAAGAGAAAAGAAAAGATATTTTGTAAAATCTTTGTTAAAATTTTGTTAACATTTGGAAAAGAATAATATGGCAATAAATTTGCACTTGACAATAATGGGAGTAATGGTTAAAATCGTGACGCGTGACCCGTGGCGCGTGACCCGTGACAGGTTACATGTGATATGCTACAAAATACAGTAATATTAAAGAAAAGAGTGATCTTGTATGAAAAATATATTTAAAAGCTTCCTTATATTTATTTTTCTGTTAACCATTCCGTCTCTGGCAGCCGACAAGCTGACAAAGCCATGGATCGGTATACAGATAGGAGAACTTACAAGGGATCTTGCCATAAATTACGATTATTATCCGGATATGAGCGGTGCTTTTGTCCACTATGTATTCCCGGCAGGCCCGGCATACAGTGCAGGTATTAAAAGCGGAGATATAATAATCAGTATTGATGGCGTTCAAATTTCATCGCCAAAAGAACTGGCATCATTTATAGGAAAAATCAAATATAAAAAATCTGTAAAATTTACTGTATTTCGCAATGGTTCCCAAAAAAATATAAATGTTACTGTAATAAATAACCCCTATTCTTCATCTTCTTCATCAAAATACGGCAACGGTCAGGAAAAACCATGGTTTGGCATTTCCCTGAAAAATATAAATAAAGAAATGTCTGATATATGGGATTTTCCTGTTTCTACAGGAGTACTGGTGGTAAATGTCTATGAAGACAGTGCAGCATATAAAGCAGGTATAGTAACAGGAGATATCATAGTTGAAGTTAACGGAAATATAATAAAAACCTATGAAGAACTCCTGGCCATGGTAACACCGCTGAAGCCGGGAAAAACAATAAAACTGGGTATCTGGCATAATAAGAAAAAAGTGATAAAAGAAGTAATATTTTAGATGCAATGTTGATTATCGGGCGAACCATGTGTTCGCCTCTACAAAGCTTTCCTTCTCCTCAAACGATTCTTTATCTTTACGAGAGCTTTTTCCGCCGCTTCAGTTAATTCCGGGTCTTTTGTTACATGAAAAACCTTGTTGAATTCAAGAGCGGCTTTATTGAAATCGTTCATTTTCATATATACACAGCCGAGATTATAGTAGATATTTCCGTTGTCTGATTCTAATTTGAGAGCTTCCCGGTATTTTTCTATTGCACTGGAATAGTCTTTCACGGAGCTATAGGTATATCCGAGATTGATATAAAGTTTTGCATCACAGGGACTTAAAGATATAGCTTTTTGATATTCTATAATTGCCTGTTCATAGTTTTTCAGTTCTTTGTATATCCAGGCAATTTTATTATACAAATCTGATCTTCCCGGTTCTACCAGCAGAGCTTTCCTGTATTCCTCTATTGCATAAATAAATTTTCCTGTTTCCAGATATATATTTGCAATATTTTCGTAGATTTTCGCATCTTCCTTTCCGGTCTGCAGGACTTCTTCATATTGCTCTATAGCTTCGTCATAATGTCCGCAGAGCTCATATATCTGGGCAAGTCCCATATAGGCTTCATAATTATTCGGGGCACATTCAATGGCTTTTTTGTAATATTTAATGGCAGCTTCATATTTTCCCTGTGTGGCATAAGAAAAAGCCAGGTTAATATAAGCCATTACAAAATCAGGTGTCAATTTTATTGATTCCATATAAGAAAGTATGGCCATATCATGTTTATTCATTTTTGCATAGGCAAATCCCAGGTTATTATGGGCAAGACTCATATCAGGCTGCAGTTTTAAAGCTTTTCTGTATTCCTCTATAGCCAGTTCATAATTTCCGAGAGCACTGTAAGCGTTTCCCAGGTTGTTATAAGCCATAGGAAACCTTTCATCAAGAGCGATAGATTTTCTATATTCCAGTATGGCATTATAAAATTCACCCTGATTGTAATAGGCAAATCCCAGGTTATTATAAGCTGTGGCAAAATCAGGTTCCAGCTCTATAACCTGTTTATAGGCCTCTATTGCCTTCTGATAATCTCCCAGTGTAGAATATATATTACCTATAGCATTATAGATTTCATGATTATAAGGTTTCAGTTTAAGAGACGAAAAATAAGCTTCAAGAGCCTCTTTATATTTCCTCTGAGAACAATAGATATTTCCCAGGTTAACATAAATTTCATAACTGTTCTGTTTTAATTCAAGAGATTCTTTATAACATTCTTCTGCAAGTTCAAATTTGCCCTGTTTTACAAAAATATCGGCCATCTCCATATATTGACCGGCTGTCGGCCCTTTAGTCAATCTATCTATTGCTTCTGACATAACATCCTTCATGTGTATGCTGAGAAGCCCTTCTCTGTTTCTGGCATCTTCTAAAGGCTTTATTGCTTCACTGCAGCCAAGCAGACCGAGAGCAATGGCAACCTGTTTCCTCACAGAAGGAGCCGGGTCTTCCAGTGCTTTAATTAAAGGTACAAGGGCAGAATAGTCCATCAATTTACCCATAGATGTAGCAGCACATGCTCTTAAAGACTCTGTATCTTTTTCCAGAATTTTCATAAGATACGGTATCGCATCCGTATTACCGGTATTGCCAAGAGCAACAACCGCTCTCATTCTGACTTCCGTATCTTTGTCTTCCAGTGCTTTAATCAATGCTTTTACTACTCTTTCTTCTCTATAATTGCCCAGCGATTCTACTGCAAGTTTTCTGAGTTCTACATTGGTATTATCCAGCTGTAAAATAAGACCGTCAATCTGATCCATAGCTATAGTTTTCCGGGATACAGGTATGGAACTTTCATTACTCACTATATCTATTATGTTCTGAGAAGATATTTGATATTTAATGGCAATAGTAGCAGCATGAAGATCACTTGATGATCTGTATAAATCTACTATAGCTTTCAACATATGTTCTGCAGAAAGAAATCTGTCTTCAATTTTTTCTTCCAGAGCCTTCATTATTATACGTTCCATCTCTACGGAAACAGTGGAATTTTTATCGCATATACTACCGAATTTAAACGGTGTAAGTGGTGGTTCTCCTGAAAGTAATTGATGCATAGTTGCTCCGAGAGAATAAATATCACTCTGAGGTACAGCTATACCACGATACTGTTCAGGTGGAGAGTAACCCTCTGTGCCGCTTGACGTTTTACGGGCTTCTTCCGGTGAAATTGTCCTTGCTATACCAAAATCTATAAGGACAACATTACCGGTATCCCTTCTTAAAATTATATTTGAAGGTTTAATATCTCTGTATATCACAGGAGGTTCCTGATTGTGGAGATAATCAAGGACATTCAGAATTTGAAGGGCCCATTCTACAGTTTCTTTTTCATCAAACTTCTTTCCGTACGAATTATACCATATAGTTTCCAGGTCGGTACCGTCTATAAAATCCATAACCAGATAATATTTATCATGTTCTATAAAATAATCCCTTATCCTGGGAAGATTTGAATGGCGCAGTCTTGTAAGTATCTTTGCTTCATCATTAAACCTGTTTATAGCTTCATGTCTTCTGGCAGGAGATGAATAAAAACTTAACATTTCTTTTACGGCACATACATCATCAAGCCTGAGATCAATGGCCTTATATACTGCCCCCATACCACCGGATTTAACAAGATGGATAATTTCATACCTGTTATCAAGAACAGTCTTCTGAGGCAAACATGTAACCTGTTCATCTATTATTACAGGAATACCGCAATATTTACAGAGAGTACTGTTTACATCATTTTCATTGCCACACATATGACATAAAATAGCCATTTACATACACCTAAAAAAATTATTTGATAAACTTCAGACCTTCCGGACGGCCTGAAAAGAATTAAATTTCTGACATAAACATAAACAGGTACTAAAGGTTTTCCTCCCGTCACGCCTTACCGTTACGCGTCACGAGAGCAGTTATGTATTATTTATGCTTATCTCAGTATTTATATAAACTTTCTCTAAATTATGGTAAAAAAGAATTTTTATTACAAAACAAATTAGCATATTCGCTAGTATAAAGTGAATTCCTTTTCCTGGCAGTTATGTAAAAGTTAAATTTATGTAACATTTTTATCAAACTCGTAATGTCATCTATTTCTCTCTCACAGTCACAGATGCAAAATTTATAAATTATAGTTAGTTTCATAAAAAATTCATAATTATAGTCAGTTTCATAACTATTCATAAATAATGACCTCGTAATGCGTAAAGCGTAATGCGTGATGCGCGATTAAATCCGTCACGCGTTACGTGTCACGACGACTTAAATTCTAATAAGGGACTGTAAGAAAATAACTCTGACAAATTATGTTTTTTGTCCTCGCGTGACGCGTCACGATTCTAAATATGATAAGGTTATTTTTTACAACACCTAAGTTATGAAATACACTATTAATGAGTGAACAGTGAGTGGAAAATTCATCTTGACTTATATGATATAATAAGTCGTGAATCGTAAAAATAAGGTTAATATTCACCTGTTACGATAAATAAAATCTGAGGTGGCGTTCGTATGAGTAAAAAGATATCAAAAAAAGTAATAAATCTTATAGGACTGGGAATAGATTTTAAAGCTGACTCAAAAGAGAGTCAGGTAAAATCCTGGAAAATAAGAAGAGAAAAAGAAATAATAAAAAAAATTAAGAGTACCCAAAAAGATCACGACGTAAAAACAGATGACCTTTACTGTATTGTCTGCGGAGCAAATGTTAATATAAACAATCTTTCCTGTGAAGGCTGCGGTATGGAATTCAATATGGACGAAAAAGAAGCAAGGCATATGATAAGTCTCATGATAGGAATGTCCTGGGCAGACGGAGTTCTTGATGAAGCAGAAAGAACCTGTTTAACGGAATATATAGACAAAATAGAAATATCTTCCGCTACAAAAAGCAGATTAAAAAAAGAAGTAAATACTCCGAGAATATTAAAAAATATAGTGCGGTGGATAAAAACACCTCAGGCAAAGAGAAACACACTGAGAATGGCTACAGCTTCAGCCATGGTAAGCAAATGGGACGAAAAAGAATATAAGTACCTTGAAGAAGCCACAAGGTTACTCGGAATAGACATCAAAGAAGCCGACAGGGTAATAAAAAAGACCGAAGAATATTTAAAACCATTACTCGGATGATTGAGAGTTGAGAGTCGAGAGTTTTATGTAATTCTTCCGGCTTTCAACGCTCAAGGGTACCGGCATCCCTGAGAAATGATAAATTATTTAGATAAACTGCCTCTATTTAATTTTTATCTAAAGCTTTATTTTACGGCATTAAAAATGAAAATTCCTATACCATTAAATTATTTAGATAAACTGCCTCTATTTAATTTTTATCTAAAGCTTTATTTTACGCCATTAAACCTGTATATTGATTACTCTCATAGATTTTTCAACATAGTTCTGGCCATTTCCAGGTAAGGATCTACGTCGAGTGTTTTAATACAGTATTCTCTGCAACGTTCAATATTGCCTGAATGTAAAGCAATATGTGCAAGCCCGAGAAGAGCCATTTTATTAAAAGGATCTTCTTCTAAAATCCGTAGAAATATAGTTTCTGCCCGGGAAGTTTCATTTATTTTTGTAAGAAACAGAGCCAGTTTCAATGTTATAGTAAGGTTGCAGGGATCACGGGACAGCGCTTTTTCTGTAAGATCTATAGCCTGAAAGATATTGCCTTTATCATAATATATAAGAGCTAACTGGTAATATGCCTGGCTGTGGGAAGGATCTGTATAGATAGCATTTCCGAGATGTTTTTCAGCTTCATCTATATTACCTCTGTAATACAGATGAAGGGCAAAATTATAATATTTTTCTGCCTTTTCCGCCAGGTTTTCTGTTATAAGTATGTCATATAAACTCTTAATTTCAAAAAACTCTGACGCCAGAGGAACTGTATTATAAAAATCTTTCGCCTTATAGGTAATTGTAAAATCTCTGAAAGCACAGAAGGGAGGTACAGGAATTCTGCCGTACAGACCATAGGTTCTGCAGGAATAAGGTCTTACCGGGTAAACAGAACATCCGCAGTCATCATAAAGAGGGCAGCCATTATATATAATCTGTCCGTCCGTGCTTCTCTTTTTATTTATATAATCTCGAAATTTTTTTGTCTCTCCGGTTCTGTTATTTTTATCAAGATAAAGATCTATATACTGATATTCTATCTCACATACTCCATGAGTAAGAACACAGGTACAGCAGCTATGACAGGAACCGCAAAAATTTTTTTTACTTTTTTCAAATAATAAGGACAGTTTATTATAACACCCTTCAAGTCTGTCAAAAAGTTCTTCTCTGGTAACCATAAAGATATTATATCATATTTGGAGGGAATATAAATCTTACATAGAATTATAAAATCGTGACTCGTGACGCGTGATGCTTGATGCGTAATGCGTGATGCGTGACGCACAGTGGATTTTATTACTCATTACAAGTTTTTGAAAGGGGGTTTTGGTATAAAAGTTAAAGGTTTAAAGTTTAGAAATTTCTAAAACCATTTAAACTTTAAACATTAAACTATAAACCACATAAAAAATGGCTAAAAAATTCATACCCACACTGGTTATAGGTCTCGGAGGCACAGGTCACCGTGCTGTAGTAAAACTTAAACGATTGATGCAAAAAAATGGTCTGGGAGAACTCCCTGTAATAAAATATCTTGTATTTGATTGCGATACCGATGAAGTTATAGGCTCTATGACAGCTGCAGAAATGGAACCGAATGAATTTTTCCATCTCACAGTAAAGAATGCTTCCGCTATAATCAGGGAAGCTCATCCGGGAGGGGCACAGCCTCTTATAGGGAAATGGATACCGAAGGATTTTACTCCCAATGATATAAAAGACGGAGCAGGACAGATAAGAACATCAGGAAGGCTTTCTGTGTTCTGGAACTGCCAGATTATAATCTCGGCCATAGCCCAGGCTTTAAATCAGGTTACCCAGATAGGAAATGAAAAACGTATGAAGGATCTGGGATTTGAACTCACAAGAAATGATGTAATAGATGTATATATAGTATGTTCCGTATGCGGAGGAACAGGAAGCGGAACATTTCTTGACATTGCCTATCTTGCAAGACAGGCATGTCTTAATGCAGGAGTATCAAAAATAAATTCTACAGGTATCATGGTCATGGCAGGAGCATGGACGAGCGGTACAAGGCCTGCAGGTATGGAAGCAAATGCCTATGCATCATTGAAAGAACTGGATTATTTCATGGACAAGAAAACCACTTTTTCCTGCCATTATCCGTCACTGCCGCCTGTTACTACAAAAGAAAAACCTTTCGACATATGCTATCTTGTAGATTCTATAAATGCAAACGGCAGAAAACTGGCAGATATCGAAGAAGTTACCGAAATGATAAGTGATGCAGCATTTCTTATGATAGGAACACAGGTAGGTAAAAGCCTTGCCAGTCCTTTTGATAATATAAAACCTGTTCTTACGAATTATGAACAGGGGAAAAATACTGCCTACAGCGGTCTCGGAACATCGGCCATAGAATATCCTACAGAAAGAATTTTAAAGATAAATGCCTTTAAACTGGGGCAGGATATAATAGAAAATCTGCTTATGAAGGATAAAGACTGGTTAAAACAGAGTGATAACCTTGCAGAAACTTTTATAAATAAAAATCTGCTTGACGAAGAAAACTCCGATCAGCTTATAGACAGGATTATAATTAAACCTGATGGTTCCAGAATCAATATTATCATAAGCCCGAACAGATATGATGAAATAAGTGATAAAGAGTTAAGTCAGAAGATATTAAATGACGGGCAGTATTATGAAACCCAGGCAATGTCTCAGATTGAGGGAATAATGAAAGCAAATGAAACACAGATTTCAGATCTGAGTCTCAATGCCCTCAATGAAGAAATTATAAGAATTTTAAATGATCCTGCCCTTGGAGTGGAAGTTGCATGCAGATGTCTTGAACACCTGAAAGGTGATTTTGACAGATATGCAGAAATGATGAAACAGGAAAAACAGTCTCTCGATATGCAGGTTGAACAGCTCAGATCTAAAATACGTAACGGTCAGAATGAGCTGGAAACCGTTATAAAAAGCTGGAATCTCATAGGTAAAAAAGGCAGAATAAGAGATAGCCGTGACAGCCTAGTAAGAGGTGTTCAGGCTCTCTTGAACAGCATAATAGATTCAAGAAGAAGAGCCATAGCCATAACGATTTATTCAAATCTGCAGAGTTCCATATCCCGGTTGAGAGGCAGGATAGATAAAGTAAAGAATCAATTGGATATGGTCTGTCAGGATATAAGAGCAAAATATAAAAATCAGCTCTCAATAAAAGAAAGAAAAGGCGTACTTGTTTCAAGTATTATAGAAGATAACGGCATAGTGGCTCTTTACGATGAATATATAAAAGACGTTGCCAAAGAAAAAGCCACGTTCCTTTCCCAGTACGGACCTCTGATAAACTTCGAAAATTCATCTATTGATGAAATAATAGGTAAAGTTATAGAATATGCAAAGGAACGTTTCAGACTGGTTTTAGGCCAATCAATAGATGATTTTATTGCTGCCAATAAGGATAAAGTCAATCTTCCTTCAATGGTAGATGATATCATATTTAAAGCCGCACCTTACTGGAATTATAACCCGGCCATGCTGCAACATGGAGGTAATGTCAAACAGATAGTGGTTCTCGGTGTAGAAGACAGAGAAAAATCAATGGTTGTGCAGGAATTCAAAGGAAGACCCTTCGGCGCGGAAGAAGACAATGTATCTTCCACAGGTGATAAAGACAGGATCACCATATTAAATACAGTCCATGGCCTTCCTCTTTTTGCAATTTCTCAGATGCAGAACTACAGATACAGTTATGATCAGGTAAGAGAAACGGGGTCAAAACCTCTCCACATAGCAGAAGATTTTTCATCACTTCCGTCTATAGAACCGGGAGAAGACACGGGGCTTCTTAACTTTGCCCTTGCCTGTGCCTTTAATTTCATTATACAATCAGGGGCAAATTATGTTTATAAACTTGAAGATGAACTTTCCGAACCTGTCATGCTCGGAAAAGGCAGAGAGAAATCGGCTGTTGCCTATGGAACCAGAAAGGATCTAACAGGAGACACTACGACCAGAATAGAAAAGAAAATGGTTGCAGAAGGGGTTAATTCCATTGTAACAGGACTTCAGAAATATTATGATGATAATTTAAAAATAGCCATGGAACAGCCATCAACGGGCTACAAGGAACACTTAAAAAAGGAGCTCAGGGACATAAAAACCTATATTGATGAATTACAGCAATAAAACAGCAGTATTTATTTTACTTTTATTTATATTGTTCTCTTCTGTTTCCAGGGCAGAAGAAGTAGAAAGCAGCAAAGGTTATTATACTTTTCAGTTACCTCAGGGCTGGAAAAAAATAGATTATGACACTATAGTGGTGGCCTGCCCGGTAAACGGGAAGGGATATTATTTCAGAATAGATTATGTGGATTTTTCCAGTAAAGAAGAAGCAAATTTCAAGGATATACCGAAATTATTTTCAGGAACCTATAATTTTATTCTTACAGAAAAAGGAGAGATAACAGGAAAATCTCTCGAAGATTTTTCAGCAGAAAAAGGTCTTTTTCTAAAGGGTCATTTCAATTCACCTGAGGGAGAAATCAATGTAGAAGAAATCTATCTTATGAAAGGTAAAAGGGTTTACAGGTTATATTCTGTAATCCCTGTGCCGGAATATGAGACATTAAGCCAGCAGACAGATATGTTAATATCCAGCATAAAACTTCAGGCAATACCCGATAATGTTGCTGATGTTCCTTCAACAGAACCTGCAAAAGGCCCTGAAAATCTTCAGGCTGTAGAAGTTATAACACCTGAAGACGGCGTAAATATAGCACTTAAAGACAGGGGAGCTTATGTAGAAGGTGCCAGAGATGATCTGGGCAATATCAGCGCCATGCTTGACGGACAATCTACAAGCTATTCTTCTTATTACGGTTTTACCTATGCTCTTTTGAACGAACCCATGATAGTAGTACTTGACAAATGCTATCTTATAAATAAAATAGATATACTCTTCTGGGATTTAGCCAGCAGTTATTATCAATTTAAGATAGAAACGTCCGTAAATAAAAAAGACTGGGAACTTCTTGTTGACAGAAGTTACGGAGAATGGTACAGCTGGCAGTATATCAGCTTTACCGACAGACCTGTAAAATATATAAGAATAAATTGCAGTTATAACTCCGATTACAGCGGTAATTATAAAATCGTAGAGTTAGTGGCATATTTAGTAAAAAAGTGATCCGGTGAGTCGTGAAGAGTGAATGGTGAGTCGTGAAGAGTGAGTCGTGAAGAGTGAAGCAGGGGCGTTTAATAAAACGCAACGGGGATGAAATACGCATCACGCATCACGCATCACGCATTACGCATTACGCATCACGCATTACGCATCACACATCACGAATTAATTAGGAGGTAAAAAATGGCAGAAACACAGACAAAACTCACAAAAAAAGGTTACGAAGAACTTAAAAGAAGACTTCATTATTTAAAAGCTGTTCAGAGACCTGAAGTCGCGCAGCGTATAAGACAGGCAAAAGAATTCGGTGAAATAGGGGAAAACTCCGAATATGAAGATGCCAAACTTGAACAGGCCTTTGTAGAAGGCGAAATCATGAATCTTGAAAAAATGCTGCAAAATGCTATTATAATTGACGAAAGTGAACTACCACAGGGTGTGGTGAGCATTGGTTCAACAGTCAGAATACGTGAAAAAGGAAAGGAACAGATAGAGACTTATAAAATAGTAAGTCCTGCAGAATGTGATCCGAGAAACGGAAAGATTTCAAACGAATCTATGGTAGGAGCAAAATTACTGGACTCACGTGCAGGGGAAACGATAAAGGTAGACGCACCTGCAGGAACTCTGGAATATGAGATACTTGAAATTTTGAATTAATTTTTAGCGGTCAGCAGATCAGCAGGTCAGCAGTCATCCGATCAGCGTAAAATACCGAAATGCTGAAATGCCGAAATAAGGAGAAACAGTTATGGAAGAACAGATTATAGATCAGGTTCAATTCAGACGGGACAAACTTGCCCGTCTTAAAGAGATGAATGTAAAACCCTATGGTGAAAGATATAATACAAGCCATTCCATCTCTGAAGTGAGAAAAATATACGGTTCAGTTGCAGAAGAAGAAAAAAGTAATGAAACGGTAAGGCTGGCCGGAAGGGTTATGGCAGTCAGAGGTCACGGGAAAGTTATTTTTGCAGACATGAGGGATCTCGATGATATAATACAGCTCTATGTACGTAAAAATGATCTTGGAGAAGACAAATTTGATATATTCAAACTCGTAGATATAGGGGACTTAATAGGTGTGGAAGGAAATATATTTAAAACAAAAAAAGGCGAACTTTCTTTGTATGTAACCGGTTTTGCCCCTCTTGCCAAATGCCTTAACCCGCTCCCTGAGAAATGGCATGGATTAAAAGATACGGAAATTCGTTACAGAAAGCGCTATCTTGATCTCATAGTCAATCCCGACGTAAGAAAGACCTTTATTACAAGGACAAAAATAGTAAGATCCATAAGAGAACTTCTTGACAGGAAAGGATTCTTCGAAGTTGAAACACCATGTATGAATACAATCCCGGGAGGAGCTAATGCCCGTCCTTTTATAACACATCACAATGCCCTTGATATGGATCTTTACATGAGAATAGCAACAGAACTGCATCTGAAGAGACTGATAGTCGGAGGCCTGGAGAAAGTATATGAAATAGGACGTATATACAGAAATGAAGGGATTTCCACAAAACATAATCCCGAATTTACCACCCTTGAAGTATATGAAGCCTATACAGATTATGAAGGCATGATGTGCCTTGCAGAAGACATCATTGCATCGGTAGCGGAAAATACTACAGGAACATATGAACTGGAATATGAAGGTAAAGCAGTAAATTTAAAACCTCCTTTTACACGTCTTACAATGGATGAAGCTTTAAAGAAATATGCGGGAGCAGGTCTTAAGGAATTGAGGGATCTGAACTTTGCAAGAAGTAAGGCAAAGGAACTCGGCATAGAAAAAGTTACCGAGCTGAATGTGGCAAATCTGATAGATAAAATATTCGAGGCTACAGTTGAGCCGCAACTGATAAATCCAACATTTATCCTTGATTATCCGGTGGAACTTTCTCCTCTTGCAAAGAAAAAAGATGATGATCCTTCTCTCACATACAGATTTGAACTGTTTATAATTAATTTCGAAGTGGCCAATGCTTTCTCCGAACTGAATGATCCTTTCGATCAGAAAGAAAGATTTCTGGAACAGATGAAGCAGCGTGAAGCAGGGGATTTAGAAGCACAGATGCTTGACGAAGATTATATAGAAGCCCTTGAATATGGCATGCCTCCCACAGGAGGTATGGGAATAGGCATAGACAGGCTTGCCATGTTATTTACCAATTCTCCGTCCATAAGGG
>JBEHWO010000074.1:0-20738 GCA_040217695.1 Vulcanimicrobiota bacterium
TCTCCGCTACAGGTGTTTCTTCTGCAGGTGTCTCCGCTACAGGTGTTTCTTCTGCAGGTGTCTCCGCTACAGGTGTTTCTTCTGCAGGTGTCTCTGCTACAGGTGTCTCTGCTACAGGTGTTTCTTCTGCAGGTGTCTCTGCACTTTCAGAAGTATCTTCTCCCTGAAGTTCTTCACCTACCTGACTTTCACCACTAATCTTTTCATCCTTTTCCTTCTTTTTATCTTTTTTCGATTTTCCTCTTTTGGCCATTTTCTTCTGGTTCTTTAAACCAGAAATCACCTCCTCAAAATAATATATGTTTTATTAAGCATAATCCTTAATTTTCCATATTATAAATATAAACCCCAGGATAGCAAGTATTCCAAGTGTTAAAAACACCTGAAGAGTCATTTTATAATAAATAAAAACTCCGAAAAATAAAAACACAAATAAACCGATAGAAAGACATATTGAAATTAAGATACTTATATAACTTGATATAACAGGATCAAAACCGCATCCTTTCCAGAAAATATGGAATATCATAACAGTCAATAAAATTATGGCAATCAGTCCGATACAAAATTCTATAATTCTGTTTACTAATTGTGCCGGAGTTATATATTTTAAATTGCTGACTCCTCTCATGGCAGGAGACATATTGCTTACAGCCACATCCACCTCCGAACCTATAGGATGGGACTTTTTAACTCTATATTTAATCCAGTATTGTTTTTCTAACTGCTTCGATATAAGCTCATAAATTTCCTTTAATTTTGACGAATCAGGAGCCCTGAAATATCTGCCTCCTGTTGTCCTGGCAATATTAACAAGGGTATTTTCATCAATATTTGTCCCCAGACCTATTGTAAATACAGGTACCCCCTGTCCTGTTATTTTAGTCAAACATTCCTGTAAAGTCAAATTTTTTCCTGAATCCTTACCATCAGTGAGAACAATTACAGCTTTATTGCCTTCCATATCATGGAGTAATTTCACAGATTCCGCCACGCCCTGAAATAAAACTGTTCCACCTTCAGGAGTCAACTTTTCAATAGAATTAATTACAGGTGCTCTATCTTCAGTGACCTCATTTAAAGCCAGCCAGTAGTCTGCAAAAACAGAAACTATTACTTTATCATGTACCTTTAATGTAGAAACAAAATTTTTTGCTCCTTCCTTTGCATCATCTAAAGGCCTTCTCTTTGTGCCATCTTCCTGATATATTTCATCACCCATACTCCCGCTTACATCCATAGTCAACATAATGGTAACAGGCTCATTTCTCTGTGACGCACTTATAACAGAATCTATTTTCTGTTCTATACCATTTTCTGATACGGTAAAATCCTTTATACCAAGTCCCTCTAAAGGATTACCTTCTCTGTCCGTTACCATAACATTCAAAAATACTGTCGGATAGGCAAGCAAATCAATCCTGTTTAATGTAAGTATATCATTCTGAGTAAGTAATATCTTCTGGCCCTGCTGACAGAGATTTCTGTCACAGAGACATATAAAGAAAACCATGACTGCAATAATATTCAAAAAAATTTTCATTTTTTCAGGCTCAAATATATAAAATTTCAGTCTTCTTCAAATGACTGATCATACAACCTGTATTCAACGGTAAAATCCTTTACAAGTTTTGTATATAAAGGCCAGTCCTGGTGGCCCTTTTCTCTCATATAATCCAGATGATCTCTCATTTTCATCCAGAGTTCCTTCTTTTTTGCCATGGTAGACTGAGATGCGATAGCATCATTCTGGATTTTCCTGTGTATTTCTTTTCTTATATCATCTTCCGTATATAATGTAGTTATAACCTGCTGTTCTGTTTCTCCGAGTATTTTGCAGTCCATAAATCCACTGCTTTTATCCCTGAAATTATATTTTATCAGAGACGGATTTTCCTCATCAGGAGTCAGATAAGCAAGGACATGATGTGAAGCAAGGAAATAAACAAGTTTTGACTGTTCAAGTTTTACAGTATCCAGAGGAAATATATCAGTCAAAATTTGATAATTTTTCATTATATGGAGAGGATTTTGATTTGGCTGTTTCAGATAAAACTCATAGGCATCCCTGAAATCCTTCATCATGGCAACCCTTCTTAAAGGGAAGGCCCCTTCTTCTCTGGTAAAAAGTATTTCACTCTTATCAGGTATGGGCTTTACATTCAGCCCCAGATTTACACCTTTACCTGCTTTGATCAGGAGCGGCTGTATCTCCTGAAATTCATCTACAGTAGGATTATTTCCCTCGTAAATACCTATAAGATTTTGCTTTTTCTGAGGCAAATCTCTGTAACCATTTAAAGGAACCTGAAAATTTAAAAAAGGTGCAGAACGCTCGTAAATATCCTTGATAGCATTCTGCTGTTTGGTAGGTTCGGTATATTTGGCGAAAAATCTTGAAACAACAGACGTTTCCCTTACATCTTTAAAAGGCCCTCTGCATGTATTTATAAGAATATCCATGATTTTACTGTTTGACCATTCTTTTGTACGAATACCATAAAGTCTGCATTTAAATTCATTTAAAACCTGAGTGGAAGTATAATTAACCGTTTCAGGTCCTACTGATTTATCATAAAAACCATCTATGTCAGATTTATCATACATTAATAATCCGTTCACAATAAGTCCGGTAGTATCATTTATAAATATCTCTTCTCCTCCTGATAGTTCATCAATGAGGCCTTCAAGTTTTGTTATAAACAATTCCAGGTCTTTAACAAGTTTATCTATGATCTTCTTAATTTCTTCACAGAACATTATTGCCATAGCTCTGGATTTAACCATCAAAAGATTGTTATAATATTTAATTGATTCATTACAGAAATCCTTTACATCGTTTTTAAGAACGGCACTTCTTGAAAACAAAAAAGGTGCCTGAACATGCTCTTTTATAGAAGAAAGAACCTTCATTTTGCCGTCCTGAAGCTTCTGTTTCATAGGTTCTAACTGGTTACGTTCCTGGGTAAAAGTAGATATATAACTGTCAAATTCAGATGAAAGAGATTTAAGAAATTGCCTGGTAAATTCAGGCCCCATATTGACATCTTCTACCATTTCTTCAATTCTTGTCTCAAGAACTTTGCTCTGTGTTTCTATTAATTTCTCGGTATTTTCATACATTTTCTTAAAATAATCTCCCCATTCCTTCTGATCAGGATGGGCATCAAAAAACTTTTTACTGAAACTTTCATCATAACTTTTAAGCTTGCTCTGAAGACTTTGAGGAGGAACGCCGTCCATGCTCTTCTGTACCTCTCCTGCCCACCTGGTAAGTTCCTGGTTGAAATCTCTGTTTGCAGATGCATTGGCTACCATAATAGCAGGTAACAGATGATGTATCTTTTTTTTCTGACTCTCCATAAGTCGGTTATTTATAAGGAATTTTTCCAGGAAATCATCCATAGGAGCGTAGTTTTCCGTAGGCTTTAACCAGAATTTTACAATATTCTTACCAAGTCTGTAGGAACAGGCATTCATAACCCTCTCCTTCGGGAAATATACTGAAGAGAGACCGAAGGTCATATAATTCTGAGGACATCCGAGTTCATCGGGCTGTACCGTCAGTGCACCTATATTATTTCTGATGGATCTCTTATGCTGGGCAAACTGGGAAGTGAAATCCAGGAATATATTATGGGCAATCATACAGAAAAGATCTTCAGGAGTCTGAAAAGTTACACATTCATTCCTGTTACTTACAAGATAACAATAAGTAAAAGGCGGCGGCGGTAATTCAGCCTTTGTATTTATTTCAGCTCTGAAGGGGAAGGGATTTCCTCTGGAATAGTAATTCAATTCTTTCAATGCCGCATAGGCATTTGATTTTATATGATGTCCAATACCTTCAAAACTGCCGGGTAAAACCAGATAACCAATACGTTCGGACACAGATTCATTACGAAGCAGATGTTTTACCATATAGGAAAGATCCAGAAACATACCGCTTCCGGTACCTCCGCACAGAGAACCTACTATATAAACATTCAATCCCGGGTCTACCACAATACCTCTTTTTTCCATAAATGCTCTGTTATCAACAACACTCACCCTGTGCCTGGCCTGCTCAAAAGCATTACTTATAGAAGGATAATTTAAAAAGAATGAAAGACGGCCCAGGGCTCTGATTGCTCTGGCGCCATGACTCGAATCGCCTGTGGCAAGAACGAAAGGATCTAGCCAGTCAGCTATATGAGGATAAAGATGGAGATTTGCATTTAATTCCTGGGTACCGGTAATAGTTGCATGAATTACTTCGTTTGGCTGCAGTTCAATTGAACTCAATAAAACTTTTGATTCCTGCCCTGCAAGCTGAACTATTTCTTCATCAGTATCCAGAACAAGAAAAGCAAGAATAGGCATATTTCCCAGGCTTTTATGCTCTTCAACTATTTTTTTTCTTATCTGCATTACCACCCTTTTCCCTGTACCACCCAGCCCTATTATGACACTGGGTGTCATACCTTTTAACTGCTGTGTATCTTTTTGAGTCATATCTCCATCACTCAAAATTATCCCTCCTAAATATTACTGACATGAGAACATGCATCTCACACGGATACAAGAATCGCCACGCGTAACGCGTAACGCGTGACGCGAGGATTATTCACAATAAAATTATATCTGAACTTCGATAATATCATTTATCATTAAAAATTCATTCAAGTTTTGACACTGTAATAAAAAGAACCGATACTATTATAATGCCTATTATTATTATAAGATGCACCGAAATAAGAGCATTTAATAATACGGTAAACCATACAAAGATTAAGAGGAGAGCTGTAACTACAGATATTTTACTGGATTTAATAGCTTCGACTTTAAAAGATTTCCAGAGTAATTGAAACATGATAAAAGAAAAAATAATTATAACAAGGGAACCACCGAAAAACCAGATAAACTGATTTACCAGGTGTCCTTCTGACATACTGATAGAAAGAAGGAATAACAATTTTTCCATCAAGGCTCTCCTACTGATAAAATATCTGAAAAATCAATATTCTTTTCTATATTTACAACGAAAAACCCTTCTAAAATATGAAATAATATTAGCAATTAGGGACTGTAAGAAAATAACCCTGGCAAATTGTTAGAACGGTTATCATCCTCGCGTCACGCATTACGCGTTACGCGTCACGATATAGACGTAAATATGATTGGGTTATTTCTTGACAACCCCTTAGCTATTAACAGTCAGCAGTCAGCTTTTATTGGAATTAAAATATCTGTCAATTAATGATCTCCCGTAACGAGTTCGTCTATAAGCACTAACTGCTCATAGCCGGATGCCTGTTATTATTATTTTTATATTCTTCACTTTCCAGTAACATGTTTAATTCTTCTTTTGCACTTCTTCTTCTGGGAATCAGCCTGTCCTCTACTATTCTTCCGTCTCTAAATCTTATTGTCCTTTTGGCATGTTCTGATATATTTTCTTCATGAGTTACAAGCACAATAGTTATACCCTGTTCATTCAGATTCTGAAAAATCTCCATAATTTCTTCTCCAGCAATAGAATCTATATTGCCTGTAGGCTCATCGGCCAGAATAAGGCCCGGTTTATTTACAAGGGCTCTTGCTATGGCAACTCTCTGCCTCTGTCCTCCGGACAGTTCATTTGGTTTATGATTGATTCTTTCTTTTAAGCCGACCAGCTCAAGAGCTTCCTGCGCAAGTGATGTTCTATTATATTTACCTGCATAAATCAGGGGTAATTCCACATTTTTTAAAGCAGTAGTCCTGGGAAGGAGATTAAAACTTTGAAATACAAAACCTATTTTTTGATTCCTTATCTTTGCAAGCTGATTGTCATTCATATCTTTTACTTCTATTCCGTCAAGTTTATAGGAACCGTCCGATGGCTTATCCAGACAGCCTAGAATATTCATAAGTGTGGATTTCCCGGAACCGGAAGGGCCCATAATAGCTACAAACTCCTTCGGCTGAATAGTAATAGATATCTTCCTTAAAGCTTTTATTTCATGAGTACCAAGCTTATAGGTTTTAGTGACATTATTTATTTCTATCATTTTTTCTCACCGTACCTCTAATTATAATCGTGATGCGTGATGCGTATTACGTGACGCGTGACGCATGACGGGTGGTTCGTGATGCGTGATACGTGATGCATTAAATAAAGTTGAGAGTTGAAAGGGTTGAGAGTTTTAAATCAGTCGGCTCTCAACTATAAACCTTAAACTATAAACTCTCTTCACTCTTCACCCTTCACTATCCTGCAAAACCTTTACCAGTTGAACAAACTCTTCCTTATAGCCCAGTCTTTTATAAAAATTTACCGCTCTCTCATTTACAGACGTAACTCCAAGACAGATACCACCTATATGTTGTTCTTTTAATATAATCTCTACAATTTCATGAAGTTTCTGACTCAACCCTGTGCCTCTGAAGGGAGGACATACGGTAATATCAAGGATCCAGCCCAGAGGATCACCTGTTATGCCGAAATATCCCGTAACAAGTATTACATGGCCGCAGAATTCGCCTTCCTCTGTTTCTGCAACAAGAAGTATTCCGGAACTTTCAGGAGAAACCCATTTTTCTATTTCCTTTAAATCATCTCTCCTGTACTCTATTGCTTTATCTATGTCCATATTACGAAAGGGAGAAACACTGTGTATAATAGATTCGGAGGCCAGCTTGATAATAGATGGTACATCTTCAATTTCGGCTTTACGTATAATTATTTCCTTATTTCCCCTCATTTTTCCCCCTTATTTCGGTATAATACTTTCTCCGCTCCATAACCTGTGTATATCCAGACATGTTACTGCTATCATAAGGAGAAATAAAACTGCAAACCCTATATAATGTATAATCCCTTCTGTCTGCTGATTTACTGTTTTACGCCTCACTGCTCCTATAGCCAGAAATACAATTCTCATACCATCTAAAGCAGGTATTGGTAAAAGATTGAAAAATCCTATGGCTATATTCAAAATGGCTGCTACAACTATATAATCATATATACCCTTCTGTGTTCCCACATCCCTCATGGCAGCCACAATCCCAACAGGTCCTGATACACTCTTTGATAGAGGTATCTCACCGGTGAATAATATAGAAAGAGAACTTACTACCATAATCGTATACATATAAACCTGTCTTACGGCACTGACAACGGCTTTAACAGGATTCTGACTCCTGTAAATATATTTTAAATAAAAATTTAATTTCATTTGTGTCTCATTACCGTCTTTTGCTATCTGAAGAGGAGTAAATTCAATATTAATATGGTCATTATTTCTCTTTACACCCATTAAAACCTTCTGTCCTTCACCTGCTCTTATAGTCTGAAACAGTAACATTCCGTCATTATGTGTTAATTCTTTTTTCTCTTTTCCTTCAGTCATTACCCACTCTACTTCATCACCTTTTTTAAGACCTGCTTTTTCTTCCAGAGATCCTTCCCTGACACTTTCTATAATATTTGTATAGGGCCCGAAACTCATTAAAAATCCCAGCTGCCCTTCTGATGTAGGGATAACTTTATAGTTCAATATAGTGCCGTTTCTGTTTATAACCATGTCAAGCTCTTTACCGGCATTTGATTTAATAAGTCCTCTCATTTTCATACCATCTTCCAGAGCCAGTGCCGTTCCGTTTATAGATTGAACGATATCTCCTTCCCTGAGTCCTGCCTTATAAGCAGGGAAACCGGGGCGAATTTCTCCGAGTTCTGTCGTATGTTCCGGTTCACCGAGGAATACAAATAAAAGGAAAAATATAAAAAAGGCAAGTATATAATTCATGGCAGGCCCTGCCGCCACTACGGCTATTCTGGTAAAAAAACTCTTGTTCTGAAAGCTCCCCTGATCGGAAGCATCGCTTTTATCGGCATCTTCACCCACCATATGAACAAAACCTCCCAGAGGCACTGCCCTCCAGGAATAAACTGTTTCCCCTTTTTTCTTTGATAAAATCTTCGGACCAAATCCAAAAGAAAACTCCTCTACTCTTATGCCTGACCGTTTGGCAATAATAAAATGACCGAATTCATGAGCCATTATCATAAGGCCAAATAAAAATATGGCACCTGCATAATATCCGATATCCTGCGGTGTCATACTTATTGAAAGATTATACAATAACAAATTTATTAACTCCCTTCTTAATTGGTTTATGGTTTAAAGTTTATGGTTTCTCTAATCCCTAAACTCTAACATCTAAACAATCTTTAAAATTTCCTTTGCTCTCTTCATAGCCCACTCACTATCCTGTAATATATGTTCAATAAATTTTCCGTCCTGATTTTTATGTTCCTTTAAAACCTGTGAAATAAGCACAGGGATTTCGTTAAAAAGAAGTTTTTTCTCAAGAAAGGCTGAAACAGCCACTTCGTTTACAGCATTCAGAACTGCCGGCCTGGTTCCTCCTTCTTTTATAGATTTATAAGCAAGAGACAGGCAGGGAAATTTATCTGTATCGGGAGGGTAAAATTCAAGTCTCCCTGCTTCAAGAAGATCAAGAGATTTAAATCTGGCTCCGTCCCATCTTTCAGGATAGGTAAGAGCATACTGTATGGGAAGCCTCATATCAGGAGGACTGAGCTGGGCCATAACGGATTTATCTTTAAATTCTACAAGAGAATGAACTATACTCTGGGGATGAATTAAGACGTGAATATTATCTACAGGTACATTAAAGAGCCATCTGGCTTCTATAACTTCAAAGCCCTTGTTCATCAATGTTGCAGAATCTACAGTAACTTTTTTTCCCATGTTCCAGGTGGGATGTGCCAGAGCATCTTCAGGCGTAATAAACCTGAAATCTTCCGGAGCCATATACCTGAAAGGCCCCCCTGAAGCAGTAAGGAGTATCCTGGATATATTACTTTTTGAATTACCGGCAATACACTGAAATATAGCACTGTGTTCGCTGTCTACAGGCAAAATGTTCACGTTTCTCTTTTTGAGGAGATCATCTATAAGCTCTCCGCCTGTGACAAGGGTTTCTTTATTGGCAAGAGCAATATCTTTTCCTGCCTCTATAGCTTTAATGGCAGGCAAAAGGCCGATATGGCCAACTACGGATAATACTACAAGCTCTGTTTCATTATACGATGCTACTTTTATAAGTCCATCGGTACCGAAATAAATTTCTGCCCTGTAATCTCCCAGTAATGCTTTTAATTTTTTTACAGATTTTTCTTCTCCTACAGATACTATTTCAGGTCTGAACTTTTTTATCTGTTCTGCTAAAAGTTCTATATTATTTCCAGCAGCAAGTCCTGTAACTCTGAACTTTTCCGGGAAAGCGGAAATAACCTCAAGGGTCTGTCTTCCTATTGAACCGGTAGAACCCAGAATTGATATTGTTTTCATTAAAATATTCAAACCTTTCTCAGGTGTTAAAATAACCTTCTCATATTTACAATCGTAACGCGTGACGCGAGGACAATAACCATAATTTGCCAGAGTTATTTTCTTACAGTTCCTTAGTACCGTAACAGATAAATTAGTAACCAAAATCTTATATATCGTAACGCGTAACGCGTAACGCGTTACGGGAGCAGAAACTTTATATAAGCACATGATACGTAATTTTAATGACGATTCCCGTATAAAAATTTCATCTGACCCAGAAGAAATAATGCAAATATAAATAAAAGAAAAAAGAACTCATAAAAAGACTGTCACATCTATCCATCATACCGCCATGCTCAATAAATACATTGGCTGTATCTTTTACGCCGGCACATCTTTTTATAAGAGATTCGCTGAAATCACCAACAACTCCGGATATGGCAATAATTAAACCGGCAAGTAAACTGTGAGAAAGAGGAAATTTTATAAGATAACCTGCAGGAATAGATATAAGAACTGCCATAATCATTCCCCCCACTGTTCCTTCTACGGTTTTGCTGGGGCTTACATGGGATAACATTTTCGTTTTTCCGAACCATGAGCCTATACCGTTTGCGCACATATCACATACGGAATTACAGAATATTATAAACATAAAAAAATCCAGACCTGTCGGTTTTCCCTGGGAAGGATGAGCACACAGCAGAATCAGATGACACATAGGAAAAACTATATAGACGAGACCGAAAATAGTTACGGAAGCATCCAGAAAAGCATGATGACCATGATTTTTATCCAGAACAAGTAATAAAAAAGTCAGGAAAACAGCGAGAAGAAGTATATGTAACATACCTTCCACGTTATTTATATAAGCTTCACAGATTAAACAACATGTTACTGATAAGCCCAGTACTTTAAGAGGCTTTAACTGCAGTTTTTCACATAAACTATAAAACTCATAAAGGCAGCCAAAAATAAAAACCGATATACCTGCCGTAGCAACAAGCTTACCAAAAATATATAAAAGGACACAATATCCTATAAGTAGCAGACTGACTATTGCTTTTTTTAATAGCTTCAAGGTCTATCCCCCTGGATCTCTCCTTCCTCCAAAAATCTCCATGCTTATTGTATCATAATTTTATTTAAATAGAAAGAATTAAGATTGTCTTTTTTTTATGACAGTTCATTTTTTAACAACATCCTGTAATCCTGAACCGCCAAATCTTCTGTCTCTGTCCTGATAGGCACTGATGGCGGTATAAAGATCGAGAGGACGAAAATCTGGCCAGTATCTATCTGTAAACCAGAACTCCGTATAGGCCATCTGCCATAATAAAAAATTACTCAACCTGAGTTCTCCACTTGTTCTTATAAGCAGATCAGGATCGGGCATTCCTCCCGTATAAAGTAAACGTGATATTAAATCACAGTCTATCTGATCTGAAGAAATTTTTTTTTCTTCTACCATTCTTGCTATCTCTTTAACTGCTCCGAGTATCTCATTTCTACTGCTATAATTTATGGCAAGGTTAAGTAATAAAGATTTGTTCTCTCCAGTCATATCAGCAGTCTTACAGAGTTCTTTTTTCAGAGCAGGAGGCAATGTGGCCAGATTACCGATAATATTAAGTCTCACATTATTTTCCAGTAAACTTTCTCTTTCTTTAACAGCAAATCTCTTAAAAAGCCGGAGTAACAATTTTACTTCTATATCAGATCTATGCCAGTTTTCAACAGAAAAAGCATAGATTGTCAATATTTTCACTCCGGCTTTTATACAGGATTTACATATTTCTCTTAAAACATCTGCACCTGCAGCATGACCTGCAAAAAAAGGCTTTCCCCTCTCTCTTGCCCATCGTCTGTTACCATCCATTATAATGGCAATATGACCGGGAACAGCCTTTTTATCCATTTTTATATGGTCAAGTATCTGCAGCTCTGTCATGCTGATCTCAGGCAACATAATAAATAAAAACAAAAAGCAGCACTTTGTAATTGCTGTTTTGTTTTCCTCCTAAGATAAGGTCTATATTTCTGTAATCTCTTCTGTCTTTGTATTTACCAGGGTATCTATTTCGTCAGAATATTTATCTGTCAATTTTTGCATCTTATCCTGATCCCTTTTTGCATCATCTTCGGAAAGCTCCCCGGATTTTTCCATCTTTTTCAACTTTTCTATAGCATCTCTTCTAATATTTCTGAGAGCAACCTTTCCATCTTCTCCCCTTTTTTTAACGCTTTTTACCATTTGTTTTCTTCTGTCTTCGGTAAGGGGAGGTATGGGAAGTCTTATTAATGCTCCGTCAATAGAAGGAGTAAGTCCAAGATTGGCTTTTATTATAGATTTCTCTATATCTTTAATTAAATTTTTATCCCATGGTTGTATAACAAGTAACCTCTTATCAGGTGTAGAAATATTGGCTAATTGTTTCAAGGGCATCTTAGAACCATAGCAATCTACCTTGACTGCATCGAGCAGTGTAGGAGTTGCACGGCCTGTCCTTATACCCAGAAAATCTTTCTTGGTAGCTTCTACAGTTTTCACCATTGTAGCTTCAGCTTCAGCCAGAATATTATCCATATCATTTAATTGAGCTTATAAATTTGAAAAAACAGATAAGCCCAAGGACAGTTGTGTCCATTACACCCCTCTCTTTTAAAATTTTATTTGTCTTTAACCTTTGTCCCTATGTTCTCTCCTATTATTACCTTCATTAAATTTCCCGGTTCACCTATATTAAATACTATAACAGGTAATTTATTATCCATACATAGAGAGAAAGCCGTAGCATCCATAACCTTCAGGCGATTGACCAGGGCATCGATATACTGCAATTCATTGAGTTTTCTGGCATCAGAATATAACACAGGATCTTTATCATATACTCCGTCTACCTTTGTTGCTTTTAACAGGACATCAGCCTCTATTTCCAGCCCTCTCAGAGTTGCAGCAGTGTCAGTAGTAAAATAAGGGTTTCCTGTACCTGCCGCAAAAATAACTATCCGCCCTTTTTCAAGATGCTTTATTGCCTTTCGTTTTATATAAGGTTCTGCAATTTCCTGCATATCAATAGCAGTCTGAACCCTGGCCTCCATACCATTTTTTTCAAGAACACTCTGAAGTGCAAGGCCATTTATGACAGTCCCTAACATGCCGATTCGATCAGCCGAAGTTCTCTCCATAGAGAGCTCTTCGGCTGCTTTTTCTCCTCGCCAAATATTCCCCCCCCCGACAACTACAGCAACTTCCACTCCCATGTCCCTGACAGATTTTATTTCTTCAGATACAAAGTTCAATCTCCCGGGATCAAGCCCGAAATCTCTCTCTCCTGCTAAAAATTCTCCACTTATCTTGAGTAATATTCTCCTATATACAGGAGTTTCCATAGTTACTCTCCATATTCAATATAGATACCTGGCTTATTGTCCCACTTCAAATCTGACAAACCTTGATATCTTTATATTTTCACCAAGTTTTGCAACGGTTTCTGTCAAAATATCTGAAATAGTCTTATTTTCATCTTTAATAAAAGACTGTTCCATCAAACAAACTGATTTATAAAATTTATCCAGTTTTCCCTGTGCTATTTTTTCGACAATATTATCGGGTTTACCGGACTCTCTGGCCTGTTTTTTGTAAAGTTCAAGTTCTTCCTGCAAAACGTCCTGCGGCACATCTTCTTTCGATAAGTATTTAGGATTGATAGCAGCAACATGCATTGCTATATCTTTAATAAACTGCTGAAAATCTGCAGTTCTGGCAACAAAATCTGTTTCACAGTTTACTTCTACCAGAACACCTATTTTACCGCCAAAATGGATATAATTTCCGATCTGTCCTTCACCTGTGCTTCTGTCGGATTTTTTAGCAGCTTTCTGCATTCCCTGCTGATGGAGCAATTTTGCAGCTTCGTCCATATTACCATTCGAAGATTCCAGAGCTCTTCTGCATTCCATAACTCCTGCGCCGGTTTTTTCACGTAATTCTTTAACAAGTGATGCACTAATAGCCAATTACTATCCTCCTTTCTTTAAAGGAACTCGCAGTCTTTTTCACAATACTGAAAACATCTTTCTTTAAAGACTATCTATAATAGCAAGTTCTTCGTCATAGTCTGCTTCTTCGTCATCTTTACCAAGGAATTCCTTCTCATCGAGTAAATCCATATGCTCTGCATCTTCTCCTGATTTACCTTCTTCAGAATTACCTTCCAGTTCTTCATCCAGGATCTTCTCTTTTTCCAGTTCATGGCGGGCGTCTATAACAGCCTGAGAGATTCTGCTGGTAAGCAATTTGACGGCTCTTATTGCATCATCATTACCAGGAATAGGATAGTTGATTTTATCAGGATCACAGTTAGTATCAACAATAGCTATAATAGGAATCCCTAATTTATGAGCTTCTGCCACTGCCAGTTTTTCTTTCCTTGGATCTACGATAAACACAGCACTCGGTAACCCCGGCATCTCTTTAATACCACCGAGGAACTTTTCGAGTTTAAGTCTTTCATCTTCAAGTTTCTTGGCTTCTTTTTTAGTTAAGAGCTCATAAGTGCCATCTTCTTTTTTCTGTGTAAGATCCTTCAGACGTTCAATTCTCTTCTTTATAGTGGTATGGTTGGTAAGCATACCTCCCAGCCATCTCTGATTAACAAAATACATGGAGCACCTTTCAGCTTCTTCTCTCACTGTTTCCTGTGCCTGTTTTTTTGTTCCTACGAAAAGAATAAAATTACCTTCCTGAATGACTTCTCTTACAAAATTGTAAGCTTCTTTGATCTTTTTTACTGTTTTCTGGAGATCAATAATATAAATACCATTGCGTTCGGTAAATATATATTTTTTCATCTTAGGATTCCATCGTCTGGTTTGATGTCCGAAGTGAACTCCTGCTTCCAGTAACTGCTTCATTGAAATTAAAGTCAAAAATTTACACCTCCTTATTTATGAACTTACAGCTTTCAGTTTTCAGCTTTTCAGCTTTCAGTTTTCAGCTTTCAGTTTTCAGCTTTCAGCAGGTCTTTTTTGGTAAATATACTACCTGTCTGACCGCCGACCGCTATTTGATTTTAAACCTTAGTATATCACAAGTTTATTAATCAATCAAGACTTTATTTAAAGAACTGTTTTTTAAAACCAGCTAATTTTTCACACAGCCTTTAAAGAATATACCTGCTCAAATCTTCACTCTTTACTATATCTGAGAGTTTGTCTGTCACATATATACAGTCTATATTTACATCTTTATTTTCTATATCAGGTGCATTGAATAAAAGCTCTTCAAGTAATTTTTCCATTACTGTATGAAGCCTTCTTGCGCCTATATTTTCAGTTCTCTCATTTACAACAGAAGCCAGATGTGCTATTTCTCCCAGGGCATCATCGGTAAAGTTTATATCAATGCCTTCTGTTTCAAGCAATGCTTTATATTGCTTTATAAGAGCATTCTGCGGTTCTGTAAGAATCCGTAAAAAATCATCCTGAGAGAGATTTTCAAGTTCAACCCTTATAGGAAAACGCCCCTGAAGTTCAGGTATAAGATCGGAAGGTTTGGATACATGGAAAGCTCCTGCGGCAATAAATAAGATATGATTTGTTTTTACAGGGCCATATTTAGTCATAATAGTAGATCCTTCCAGTATGGGAAGTATATCCCTCTGAACACCTTCTCTTGACACATCGGGCCCATGTCCTTTTTCTCTGCCTGCTATTTTATCCAGTTCGTCTATAAAAATTATACCTGATTGTTCAACTTTTTCTATAGAAACTCTTCTCATTTCATCTTTATCAATGAACTTTTTTGCTTCGTCCTGGGCCAGTATCTTTCTGGCTTCTTTAATAGGGAGTTTTCTTTTCTTTTTCTTCTTCGGGAATACGCCGCCCAGTATATCCTGAAAATTAACGCCCATTTCCTCAAGGCCTGTTCCGGAAAAAACTTCTATCATAGAAGGAGCAGTATCTTCCACTTCTATTTCTATATACTTATCATCAAATTCTCCCTGTAATATCTTTTCTTTAAGTCTGGCTTTACTCTCTTTCAGCCGTTCTTTCTGTGCTTCATCTTCTTCCTGTTCCTCTTCCGGTTCAGTTGCACCTCCGAGAAGAGCGGCAAAAGGATTCTGCATTTTCCTGTCACTTAAAGGAGCAGGTCTGAGTATATCAACAATCCTGTCTACAGCCAGTTCTTCCGCTTTACCTTCCATAAGTTTCATCTTCTGATTTTCAGCCATTCTTATAGATATTTCTACAAGATCCCTTACCATAGATTCTACATCCCGCCCTACATAACCAACTTCTGTATATTTAGTAGCTTCTACTTTCAGGAATGGGGCTTCGGCCAGTCTGGCAAGTCGACGGGCTATTTCTGTTTTTCCTACCCCTGTAGGCCCTATCATTAATATATTCTTAGGAATAACTTCATCTCTTAAATCATCGGAAAGCCTGGACCTTCTGTAACGATTCCTGAGGGCTATAGCCACAGCTTTCTTGGCCTTATCCTGGCCTATAATATATCTGTCAAGTTCTTTAACAATTTGACTCGGAGTAAGCATTTCTTCCATTATTAAGTCACCGCCTTTTATAATGGTGAGTAGTGAATAGTGAGTAGTGAGTATAGTCACTGCTCAATGTTCACTTCTCACTAACCCAGTATTTCCATTGTAATATTACTGTTTGTATAAATACATACCTCTGACGCTATGGCAAGAGATTCTCTGACAATATCTTCTGCACTGAGATCTGTATGTTTATACAGGGCTTTTGCTGCTGCCATGGCATAAGAACCGCCTGACCCTATGGCTATAATATTATCATCCGGCTCTATAACATCACCGTTACCGGAAAGAACAAGTAAATGAGTTCTGTCACCTACAATCATAAGGGCTTCAAGTTTCCTTAAAAACTTATCGCCCCGCCATTCTTTTGCCAGTTCTACAGCAGATCTTACAAGGTTATTTCCATACTCCTGAAGTTTTGCCTCAAATTTCTCATATAAGGTCAATCCGTCAGCAGCAGAACCGGCAAATCCTCCCAGTACTTTTCCTTCTGCCATAACACGAACCTTTCTGGCCTTATGTTTCATGGCAGTCTTGTCAAATGTAACCTGTCCGTCTCCCCCCAGAGCAAGTTTACCATCTTTTATAACCCCAACAATTGTAGTGGATAAAAATTTTGTCATCATTTGGTGCTCAATGATATGTGTTCTGTGATTGTGATAGTTGATGAGCTATTCACTGGTCACTGGTCACGGATCACTGCTTCACTCTCCACCTCCCCTTTAAATTTTTCTATTTCAGATAAAGCTCTCTCTACCATAAGGGCTCTTTTGAGTTTCTTTTTTATTTTCTTCTCACTTTCCAGAGGTCTGAAAAGTCCGAAATTCATTTTCATTGGTTGAAAATTTTTACTTTCACCGTGTGAAATATGACGGGCCAGAGAACCAAGGGCACTATCCCCGGGAAAAACTAAAGGGTCTCTTCCCTGCAACACAAGGGATGCATTTATACCTGCCATTAGTCCGGAGCTGCATGATTCCAGATAACCTTCAACACCGGTAATCTGCCCTGCAAACAAAATCCTCGTATCACTCTTTAAGCTCCATGTTTCATTAAGATGGCATGGACCATTTATAAAAGTATTTCTGTGCATGACACCAAATCTATAAAATTCAGCTTTTTCAAGGCCCGGAATCAATTGAAAAACCTTTTTCTGTTCTTCCCATTTAAGACGTGTTTGAAACCCTACCATATTATACATAGTCAATTCTTTGTTTTCTGCCCTTAACTGAAGCACTGCAAATGGTTCTTCCTGAGGTTTTGCCGGATTCACAAGACCTACAGGTTTTAAAGGGCCAAATCTCAGACTGTCTTCTCCTCTTCTGGCAATTTCTTCTACAGGAAGACATCCTTCAAAATATTTTTCTTCTTCAAAGTCATGAAGGGGCATCTTCTCCGCTTCCATAAGAGCCATATAAAACCTCCTGTATTCGGCCTCTGTCATGGGACAATTTAAATAATCTCCTTCTGACGTATCATATCTGGAAGCTCTGAATACTTTCTCAAAATCTATAGATTCTGCGGCTATTATAGGTGCGACTGCATCATAGAAATAAAGATGCTCTTCACCAAGTAGTTTTTTGATTGCTTCCGCCATGGAAGGAGATGTAAGAGGGCCTGTAGCAACAATAACAACTCCATCCGGTATCTCATGAAGTTCTTTTCTTTCAACGGTTATATTCTTATGTCCCTCTACAGCTTTCTCAACCAGTGAAGCAAAAACCTCTCTGTCTACAGCGAGGGCACTTCCCGCATCTACCCTGGAATTATCGGCACATTTCATTATAATAGAATTAAATCTTCTGAGTTCTTCTTTCAAAAGCCCTGAAGCTGTATCAATCGAATCAGAACGTAAAGAATTACTGCATACAAGTTCGGCAAGTTTTCCTGTTCTGTGAGCAGGAGTCATCCGTTCGGGTCTCATTTCGAATAACCTTACTTTGATGCCTCTTTCTGCTGCCTGCCATGAAGCCTCACTTCCTGCAAGACCTCCGCCTATTACTGTCAATGAATTCATAAATAAAACCTTTATATTCGTGACGCGTGACGCGTAATGTGTGACGCGTAATGCGTGATTTACGTGACGCGTGATGCGTGATTTACGTGACGCATGATGCCCGTTTTCACCGATACCGGGCGACCACAGGGGGTGTCACCCCTACTATTCACGACTCACTTCCCGATTTACCGACTTCCTGCCATTCCTGATAATCACATTCAGGGTCCATACAGGCAAGTAATATTTTACCTGATGCCTGTCTCTTTATTACTAAATTATGATTACTCTTAGGACATTTATTATTTGTAGGTTTATACCAGCTGCTGAAGGTACATTCAGGATATAAACTGCAGCTATAAAATATTTTTCTCTTTTTGGTAAACTTCTCAACTATCTCTCCCTCACAGCCGGGCTGGGGGCATTTTACTCCTACAGTTTTTCTTATGGGCATGGTATTCTTACAATCAGGAAAACCTGAACAGGCAATGAAAGGCCCGAATCTTCCTCTTTTTATTATCATCGGTTTTCCGCATTTATTACACATTTCATCTGTATATTGAACTGTAAGCTCCACTTTTTCCATCTCGTTGTCAGCTTTCTCAAGAGTACTTAAAAAAGGCTGATAAAAATCACAGAGAAGCTTTACCCATTCCATGCTTCCTTCTTCGATTTCATCCAGTTTATCTTCCATATTGGCAGTAAAGGATTCATTTATTATATCAGGAAAATGTTTTACAAGAAGTTCTGTAACCTTGATGCCCAGTTCAGTGGGATAAAAACGTTTCTTTTCAACAGTAACATATCCTCTCTGCCTTATAGTTTCTATAATAGGCACATAGGTACTGGGCCTTCCTATACCTTTTTCTTCCAGTATTTTAACAAGTGTTGCCTCTGAATATCTTGAAGGGGGCTGGGTAAAACACTGGGCAGGTAAAAGTTTTATCAATTTTAACTTATCCCCTTTAGCCAGCTTCGGCAAATCAGATCTCAAAACTTCTTCATCTTCACCGGGCTGAATATCATAAACTTCAAGGAAACCGGAAAAAATGACACTTCTGCCTGCTACTCTGAAGGTATATTTGCCTGACTTTATATCTACGGTAATAACCTTCAGCAATGCAGGTTCCATCTGAGACGCAACAAATCTCTTCCATATAAGGGAATATAAATTATATTGATCTTTGCTCAGAAAAACCTTTACTTCCTCAGGGGTTCTCAGGACAGAAGTAGGTCTTATCGCTTCATGAGCATCCTGGGCTCTGTTTCTGGATTTAAATATATTTGCTTTAGACGGTAGATATTTATCGCCAAAATGATTCTGTATATAATTCCTTACCTCTTCAATGGCAATATCTGACACCCTGGGAGAATCTGTTCTCATGTACGTTATAAGACCTGCTGTTTCACCTTTTATATCAAGACCTTCATACAGTTCCTGGGCAATCTTCATGGTTTTTGATACTCTGAAACCAAGACGACGGGAAGCTTCCTGCTGTAAAGTACTTGTTATAAAAGGAGGCAGCGGATTTCTCTGCTGTTCTTTTTCAGTTACTCCCGAAACTGTAAAGTCTGATTTATCCAGTTCTTTTAATATTTCCTTTGCTTCTTCTTCACTTTTTATCTTTATCTTCTTGCCGGCTTTTTCTTTTAATACTGCTTCAAAAGTAGACTTCAAACCTGTTTTTTGAAGCTCTGCCGTAATTGTCCAGTACTCTTCGGGAACAAAATTCTGTATTTCCTGCTCTCTGTCACATATAAGTTTCATGGCTACAGATTGTACCCTTCCGGCACTCAAACCTTTGGAAACCTTTTTCCACAGGAGAGGACTTATTTTATAGCCTACCAGTCTGTCAAGAATACGCCTTGCCTGCTGGGCATACACCTTATCAAGGTTCAAGCTGTGAGAATTTTTAAGGGCTTCTTTAAGAGCCGGTCTTGTTATCTCATGGAGTTCTATCCTACGCGGTTTATCTATATTTAATGACTGTATAAGATGCCATGCAATGGCTTCTCCTTCTCTGTCAGGGTCAGAAGCAAGATAAACATGATCAGATTTCTGAACAGCTGCCTTGAGTTCCTTAATAATTTTTCCTTTACCTTTTATAGTTATATACTGAGGTGTAAAATCATTATCCACATCAACACCCAGTTTACTTTTAGGTAGATCTCTGACATGCCCCATAGATGCTTTTACCGTATATTTACTACCAAGAAATTTCTTTAATGTTCTGGCTTTCGCCGGAGACTCAACTATAATCAGGGATTGCATAATTCCTCCAACTATTTTTCAGTGAGTAATCTCACCTTTATCTATTTTTTAAACACAATTTTCTGACGACATTTTTCGACGACATTTTCTGACGACATTTT
The DNA here is from genome assembly GCA_040217695.1 of Vulcanimicrobiota bacterium. Taxonomy (GTDB): domain Bacteria; phylum Vulcanimicrobiota; class SpSt-956; order SpSt-956; family JAKJGF01; genus CALARM01. The sequence goes on from JBEHWO010000074.1 coordinate 20,256, forward strand.
TCGACAAAATTTTCTGATGATATTTTCGCTATATTCTGACGAAAAAATTTCCTTCTCTTCTTATGATAAGATTCTTTAACTCAAGTATGCTCAGAACAGATGATACTTTACCTGTTTCCATAGAAGTTTTTCTTATTATTTCATCTATATGAGTTCCTTCCATAGTTATATATAAATAAATTTTTTTTTCATCTTCCGAGAGTTCAGGTTCGGGAGGCTTTTCTACAGGAGATAAACCTTCCAGAGGGATTAATTCTCCCGTAATATCTCCTATATCTTCAACAAGTTTTGCACCTTCCTTTATAAGTCTGTGTGTACCTCTGCTGAGTTCTTTATCTATGGAACCGGGAATGGCAAATACTTCACGTCCCTGTTCCAGAGCAGCATTTACGGTATGAAAGGTGCCGCTGTTTTCCCTTGCCTGTACAACCAGTATTCCCCTGGAAAGTCCGCTGATGATTCTGTTACGTCTGGGGAAATTAC
>JBEHWO010000075.1:0-20727 GCA_040217695.1 Vulcanimicrobiota bacterium
TGCAAAGGGAAATGGAAGATAGGGCCCGCAAAATAGAAGAAAAGAGGAATAAACAGAAGAGGAGAAAAGTCAGTAAGAAGAAATAGGGATAGTGGTTTTAACTCTTTGATTTTTTGTGAGGAATTAGATATTTGTACATCAACAGGCTTACTCTTATTCATTTTAGAAATTATAGAGAAGCACACCTGGAGCCTCATCCTGAATTGAATGTCATTTTCGGAGCAAATGCTCAGGGAAAAAGTAATCTGCTGGAGGCTCTCTTTTTGTTTACAACAGGTAAATCTTTTCGTGCAGGAAAAGAAATAGAGCTTGTAAAATGGGAAGAAAATTTTTCAAGAGTAGCAGCAGAAATTACATGTATTCATGGAGAAAAAATAAATATAGAAGTTCTTATCTCTAAGAATTCTGCCAGAAGCTCTTCAAAAATAATCAAAATTAACAATAAAAATGTCAGAACTGCTACAGAACTGGTTGGAACGGTAAATGCCGTTATGTTTTCTCCTGATGATCTAGAAATTATAAAAGGCAGTCCCTGTGTGAGAAGGCGCTTTATTGATATGGAACTTACGCAGTTATCGCCTTCTTACTGTGATAATCTCCGTCTTTATTATAAAGTTCTGGAACAGAGAAATACTCTGCTCAAATCTACAACAGATAAAGAAGAAAAAGGCAGATTACTCCATGTCTGGGATGAACAGCTTGCCAGATACGGTTCTTTTCTGATTTCTATGAGGGTTGAGATTATAAAGAAACTTCAGACACTGGCCAGGAGTATCCTCAGGGATATAAGTAATAACAGGGAAAATCTTTCTTTAGATTATTCTTCTGCCATAGAGGAAAATAATTCCATGCCTCTGGAAGAAAATTTTCTTAACCATCTTCTGGCACAGAGACATGTGGACATCAGATATGGTTCTACTTCTGTGGGACCACATAGAGACGATATAAAGATCCTTGTGAATGAAAAGCCTCTTAAAACTTTTGGCTCTCAGGGACAGCAGAGAACTGTGACCATAGCTCTGAAACTTGCAGAAAGAGAACTTCTTTTCAACGAAACAGGGGAACATCCTGTAGTGCTGCTTGATGATGTTATGTCAGAACTGGATAATGACAGAAGCTTCAGCCTTTTAAATTATATAAAAGGGAAAGGGCAGATTTTTATTACATTAAACCATGTTACAGATTATTTCGCTTCAAAGGAAGCATCTTTTTTTCAGATAAGGGAAGGGAAAATTACGATTGGTTTATTCAATTAAAGATTTAATACATGGTGCCTTTGATAATCCGAATATTGCAGCAAAAGCCAGAGAAAATATGATTTTTCCTTTCTGGAATTTTATAGTGGGGCCTAAAATAGCATGTCATACAAACCCTTACAGGCTGGAAAACGGTATTTTAAAAGTTATGGTTTCCAGCTCTTCCTGGGCCCAGCAACTGAGTTTCATGAAAGAACAGATATTGAGAGGATATCTCGAACTCACAGGGGAAGAACTGGTTAAAGACATCAGATTCCAGATAGGAAAAAAAGCAGATGACGGTAAGAAAAAAGAAAAAGTAGAACAACTTACACTGGATTTTAATAAATATAAATACCCCGATGAGTTTCAACTGGGCAGGATACAGCTCCTGCCTGATACAGTCTGTCTTATAGACGAACAGGTCAGGTTTATTAAAGATGAACAGTTAAGGGCTCAGATGAAGTCTGTTATGGAAAAGGATTTTAAAATAAGGATATGGAAAGAAATGAAGGGCTGGAAACCATGTCCTGTATGCAATGTTTTTATGGAACCGGGGCAGAAGATATGTATGATCTGTAATCTGGAAGATAAGCCGAAAAAGAAAAGCAGAGGAAGAAAGAAACAGTCAGATAAAAGCTGAAATATGTTTTTGTGACGTGTATCGCGTAACGGGTAGCGTAAGGAAGCGGTTTGTTATGCTTATGTTCAGAGCAGTAACATCCTTTTCTAGTTTGAACAGTTATGATAGTAATTTAATTACTGTGGTGAGCATAAATAATACATATCTTCTCTCGTGACGCGTAACGCGTAACGCGTGACGGGAGGAAGACACTTATTAAATGCTTATGCTCAGGTCAGTAATCCTTAACTATCACGCATTAAGCTTTACACGTTGCGATGTCCATAACAGAGCATCGCGTCACGCGTTACGCGTCACGAGTTACGTCTATTAAAGGGAAGGTGTTATTAATGTCAAACAGAATAGAAATCGTTCAAGACGATATTACCGGATTGCATGTTGATGCAATTGTAAATGCTGCAAATACTTCACTCCTTGGAGGCGGCGGTGTTGACGGTGCCATACATTCTTCGGCGGGGCCGGAACTTCTTGAGGAATGTAAAAAACTGGGAGGCTGTCCTACGGGACATGCGAAGATTACAAAAGGTTATAATCTCCCTGCCGAATGGGTTATCCATACAGTGGGGCCTGTATGGCGCGGCGGCGGTGAAAATGAAGATGAATTACTTGCCAGATGCTATAGAAGCTCTTTTGCTCTTGCAGAGGAATATATGATAAAAACAATAGCTTTCCCTGCAATCAGTACAGGTGCATATGGATTCCCCATAGAAAGGGCAGTAAAAATAGCTCTGAAAGAAACAAAAGAATTCCTTTCAAGAAATAACTCAATAGAAAAAATTTATTTCGTATGTTTCAGTAAAAGAGACTATAATTGTTATTTGAAGGCTGTTTGAACAGTTAATTTCATAGCTGTCCATAAATAATGATCTCGTAATGCGTAATGTGTGATGTGCATGGATAAACCCGTCACGCGTTACGCGTTACGCGTCACGGCCAATAAACGTACGGGAATGTTCATTTAAAGCTTTAGATGAAAATTATAGAAAGGCAGTTTATCTAAATAATTTATGAGACCGAGATTGTATAAAAAAACACTTGATACCGGCGATATATGTTTGACGACTGATAATCTTCCCGAAGGTGAGAAGCTTGATCTGAGAAACTGGTTCGGCGGGGAAAGATATGACCTGCCCCTGGAACTGGAGATAGGCACGGGAAAAGGAGAATTTTTACTTCGACAGGCAGGGACAGTTTCTTCCGTAAATTATATAGGCCTGGAATATGCGAAACAGTATTCTCTTTATGCAGCAGACCTGGCCCGTAGTGAAGATTTGAAAAATATAAAAATTTTGAATATAGAAGCTCTTTCTTTTATAAAAAACCATGTATGTGATGAAACATTCCGGCAGATACATATATATTTCCCTGATCCTTGGCCTAAAAGAAAACATAACAGAAGAAGATTTATTCAGGAGAATAATCTGAGGGAATTGCACAGGATTCTGGAACCGGGCGGCCTTATAAGAATTGTGACAGATCATGACGATTATTTTGCATGGATAAAAAAGCATATTTCTTCAGTGGAAGATCTGTTTCTGTGCCTTCCATTTTCTTCTCCCGAAGCAGCCGGTGAAGGTGAACTGGTAGGCACCAATTTTGAGCGAAAATATCAGAGAAAAGGACGGGCCTTTCACGGAGTGATTCTTAAGAAGCGTGACGGGAGAAAGATGGAATGGCAGTTAAATAAATGTCTCAAATATATTAATCGTGACGCGTAACGCGTAACGCGTGACGCGAGGAAAGAGACAATTAATAAATTTTCATTCCATATTATCATCTTTGCCGAACCGGTCATGGCTGCTGGTGTTAAATGTGTCTTGATGTATAAACAGTTATATTGTTGTGCATTACCCATTACGCATTACCCATTACGCATTACCCATTATGCAATCTGATAATCTCTGAAATATTGCAAATTATTCCGATTTATGTTAAACTTTTTGCATGGAGTCAGCTTTATAAGTATTATATATTAATAAATGGAAAGATAAGTGATTTTACGCGTTACGCGTTACGCGTTACGCGTTACGATCCTGATGGGGATGGCATTTATATGTTTGAAGCAGAAGAAATGTTTCGCGAATTTTCTTCCTATTCCGATTATTTATCCCGTCTTGTATATATAAAAAAACACAGTAAATATTTAAATCCGCAGTTTATAGAACTTATCATTTTACATGCAAAGATATTACTTGATGAAGGTGAAGTTCCTCTTTCCATAGAGCTGGCAGATCTTGCCATTATTGCATCTTCTTATATGGATGATAACCGTATTAAAACATCATCTTTACTTTTGAAATCTCAACTTGTACAGCTACAGTCAGATTTTTCACAGGCCAGAGAGCTTTTGTTTGAAACAGAAAAGATATATGAAAAAGAAAAAAGTGATGATAAGCTCTGTGAGCTATATAATCTTATTGCCTATCTCTATAAATCGCAGAAGAAATATGAAGAAGCTATAGAATATCATAAAAAAGCTATTGATTTGAGTCATATACTGGATAAAAAAGACCTTTATGCCCTTAATTTAAGTGCCATAGGAGAGATTGAATATCATAGAAACAGATCAAGGGAAGCCCTTGATTATTTCAAACAATCTCTTGCTATTTATAGAAATCTTGGTGATATTAAATCCCAGGTGCAGATACTGAACTGGATGGGTTACATAAATATAAACCTGAAGAATTATGAAGAAGCACTGAAGAATTTTCTGGAAGTAGTTAAACTGTGTGAACAGGACAGGGATAAAGTCAGTTCTCCCGTTGCCTATGCAAAATTTCATCTCGGTACCATATATCAATATTTCAATGAACCTGATAAAGGACTTAAATATTTTCTAGAAGCAGTTTCACTGTGGAAGGAAAGAGAAAAACTTCAGGCCTGTTCCGAATTGCATTTTTATTCGGGAAAGATATTGTTAAACCTTGGTCTTAAAGAAAAAGCCCTTGATTATTTTAATATTTCTCTGAAATTACTTCAGAAGCTTGCCAGTAAGAAAGGTATGCTTTCTTTACTTTTTCAGATAAGGCAGATTCAGGAAGAAGATAGCTCTGAACCGGTACAGAGTTTTTTTGCAAGGAATTTAAAGGTTAAACCTGAAGAAGTGGAACTTTCTGAAGAAGAATATCTTTTTGATACACTATCACAGAATTACAGAGATATAGATTGTGCAGATAAGGGGGTTGTCTGTTTTACCTCCGGCATACCTTCTTTTATACAGAAATTGAATACGAATGTCCTGAAAGATTTTCCAAGAAAACACTTTACTGTGACTCATTCTCATTTGAGTATTGCTTTTACGCAGATTTCTTCTATTTATTATGCAAAAGAAATGTACAGAAGGGGACTTGCCTATTCAATCGAATTGCTGCAAATTAAAAAGAAAATTTACAATCCCCTTGTGATAAACCAGCTTGTAGACGGTTTGAGAGAGCTGTCCCCCTGTGATCATGAGGCAAACTATAATTATTATATTCAGGAAATTATACGTTTTGTAAAGAAATTTGCCAGCAAAGCAGATCAGGCTCTTATTTATTATGAAGTGGGAATGGCTTATTTTATCAGAGATGATTACGAAAAAGCATATGAATTATTTTTACATGCCCTCTCTTTATGCACTCATATTAATAACAGGATTCTTGAAGGCAGGATCTGCCGTGCCCTGGCATGGGCCGAGTTTAACAGAGGTGACCTTCTGAAAAGTATAGAATATACACTGAAAGCCCTTAAAATTGATGAATCTCTCAAATTAAATGAAGAATTCATCGATTTGTTAATGTTAGGCCGGTTATATCTTACAGGGAAAGAGCTTATGAAATCTCTGGATTATCTGGACAGGGCAGGGAGCAGGGCAGATAAAATAGTCTGTTCGAGTAATCCTTTGATTTTTATGAAAAATGTCCTTTTAGAATCCAGGTTATATTATCAAATCCAGATTTTCTATAACATGATTCAGGAAAGAAATTTTGATGATATTATGGGAGAGGAGAAAAATATATTTGACAGATTACCGGGCGACGAACTGTCAGGGACTGTTGAGAGGCATAAAATTATTTACAGTGAGAAAATATCTTCGGAGTTTTTTGTAGATTTCTTTGCCAGTCATTATAATGCCATTATGAAATTATACAGAAGGAATACCTATGAATCAACAGATTCTATCCTGGAAGCACTCCTGAGTATTCTCTCTCTTCCTTTAGAAAAAGAAGAAAAAATTACTCTTTTCAGGCTAGGTATACTTTATGAAACTATGGAAATGAGCACTGAAAGCAGATGGCAGTTACGTACTGTAGATGAGTATTTCAGAGATTTTATAGATGATTCAAGTATAAATTCTCCTTTTGCTCAGAGAGCTGTTGCATTATTTAATCTCTCTGTTATCCTTTCTTTAAGAGGTCATTTTTCTGAAGCACTGGCAGTATTGATTGAAGCAGAAGATATAGAACAGATAGAGAAAAAATACTTCAGACTTGCAAGAATTTATTATCAAAAAGCTATAATCAGAGAATATCAGGAGAATATACCCAGGGCAATAGCAAATTATCATAATGCCATGAAGATATTCCGTAATCTTTCCGATAATTCAGGTGTTGCCAAATGCCTGAATAAACTTGCCATACTGGAAAAAGGAAAAAGGACGGATCATCTGCTTGAAGCACTTTCCCTTGTAGATTGCGAACAGGACCCTCTCCTGTACGGTCAGATAATTTTTAACTGGGCTGCCGTATTAAGGGAACAGGGCGTTTTTCTATGGGAAAGTCTCGATGCTCTTAAAGAAGCCCTCAAGTATTTCAGAAAAGCCGATTTCCCTCAATATACAGTGAGGGTTCTCCATGCTCTTTCAGGTCTCTCGGGTGAACTGGGAGAGGAAGAAATGGCTTCAACATTTCTGGAAGAGGCATGGATGTTACTTAAAAGCAGAATGCCTGATTTAATATGGGAAAGAATAAGATGTTTTATACTTATGGGACAGCAGGCCATGAAAAGAGAAGAAGATGCTCTGAGATATTTGCAACAGGCTCTCTTCTGCAGTCCTTCCATACCGTCATCTCTCGGTTATTCTTACTGGGTATGTCTGGAACTGACAAAATTCTTTTCCCTTATAGGCAATCAGAGTGAAAAGGATAAATATCAGGACATGGCAAAAGAAATAAAGAAGAAAATAATAGATATATGGGGAGGGCATGCACCGATTTTTCTTGATGAGAAATTTCATATGTGGGGCCAGAAAAATTCTTTTGATATTCTTGATGAAGAAGAAAAAATACCTCCAGGTAAATTGAAAAATACCAAGGAGAAGATATTGCCTCTCCTTCATTATCTGATTAATTTAAAGGAAAATGAGACTTTAATAAGAAGACATATGTCTGATATTATAACTGAAATGGAAAAAAATAATTGAACAATGACCGGTGACCGGTGAACAGCGAGGTATAAAATGTTTACACCAGAGTATTTGTTTTCAAATCTTGATAAATTCTTATGGAAAGATATTTTTTATAAAAAACTTGACGGATATGATGATGCCGATTATGTATGGGATATATTGACCAGGATCAAGGGATATGTAGAGAATAATGTAAAGCCTGCCATAGAAGGAACAGTTGAAGAAGGAGCTTTTGTAGAGGATAATGTATATATAGGCGAAGGAACTGTCGTTGAAAGAGGGGCGCTCGTGAAAGGGCCTTCTATTATTGGCAGAAACTGTCATGTACGACATGGTGCCTATATAAGAGGTTATGCTCTTATAGGTGATAACTGTGTTGTAGGACATGCCACAGAGGTAATAAGATCGTTATTCCTTCCATGTTCCAAAGCACCTCATTTTAATTATGTAGGTGATTCCATACTCGGTACAGATGTAAATTTAGGAGCAGGCACAAAACTGTCTAACCTTAAAAATACAAGTTCCGGTATAGTAATAAAACATAATGGCATGAGTTTTCAGACAGGACTCAGAAAATTCGGAGCCATTCTCGGTGACAGGTGTCAGACAGGTTGCAATTCAGTGTTGAATCCCGGTACAATCCTGGGGCCTGATTGTATTGTCTATGCCACTTCCTCTGTAAGAGGTGTATATGCAGGTAAAACTATAATAAAATTGAAACAGAATGTTGAAACGTCAGAGTTTCGTTTCTGATATTGAAATCGTGAAACGGTGAACTATTGACCTATAAATCCCCATGCCGGCCAATCGTCACCGGTCACTGGTCACTGAAATGAATTCTTCCCTTTTAGGCGTAACACTTAAAAATAGATATAATATTATAAAACTTCTCGGCAAAGGCGGTCAGTGCCATGTATATCTTGCCTTTGATACGGACATGCAGGAAGAAGTAGTTGTAAAAGAACTTATTCATAAATCTAAAGATCAGGAAATTCTGGAGCAGAATGTAACTCTTTTTAAGAAGGAATACGAACTGCTGCACAGGATGGATCATAAAGGATTACCGAAAGGATATGATTATTTTCAGGAAAAAGACAGACATTTCCTTGTAGTAGAATATGTGCCGGGAGAAAACCTGAAAAAGATTCTGGAGAAACAGGAAACAGAATTTCCCGAACAGCAGGTAATTGAACTGGCAATACAGATGGCAGATGTTCTTGTCTATCTTTCCCGTATGAAGCCCCACCAGGTACTGATAAGAGATATTAAACCGGCAAATATTATGTTAACACCGGAAGGTATGATTAATTTTATTGATTTTACCATTGCCAGAGAGTCAGATCCCTCGAAAACAGGTGATACGGTAAGAATCGGGTCTATCGGTTATGCGCCTCCGGAACAGTACAAAGGTAAATCTGATATCAGATCAGATATATATGCTCTCGGAGCAACTATTTACCAGCTTCTAACAAAGCATGATCCTTCTATAACACCCTTTCAGTTTGAACCGGTAAGACACTTAAATCCTTCTATTTCTAAAAATATGGAAAGAATTTTACAAAAAGCTCTGGAACTTGACCCGTCTCTGAGATATCAAAAGCCGGAGGACATACTCAATGATCTGTCTTCCATAAGAGACGGAAAAGATATATCTTTTGATTATACGACACTTGTTTCAACCTTTAATGAAGAAGCTGAACCCGTGTCTCCTCCGCCCCCGTCGTTGCTTTTTAATGTGATTTCAGGGAAAGGATTGTTGTCTTTATTACTTATTTTATCTGTTCTGACTGCTATTATTGTAATAATATTTAGAATGAAGTGAACAATATTGATCTCTAACAGACATGACCGGAGCGGTCACAACCAAATATGAGAATCAGCATCCAGTGAAGGTGCAAACTTTATTATTCTCATATAAATACCGCTCACCGGTTACTGATCACTGTAATAAAGGAGGATTAGATTTGAAAATCCTGGTAGTTGATGATGATTTTTTAATCCTGGATGTGATACAGGAATTTTTAACGATAGAAAATTTTAATGTTATAACAACATTAAGTCCTCTGGAAGCATTGAAGATTGCATCTTCCGACAGACCTGACTGCATTCTTGCAGATGTCGTAATGCCTGAAATGAACGGGTATGAGCTTTATAGAGAAATAATGAAATGTTATCCTGACATAAAATTTATTTTCGTAAGTGGAAATGTAAATGAATATGACATAAAAAGAGAGCTTGATATAGACGTACCTTTGATAAAAAAACCATTTACCAGAAAAGAAATTATATATATGATAAAAAACGGTCATCAATCAGCATCCGGTAAAGGTCAACCGGGTGTTTATTAGAGTATTTCTGAAGTTAGTGGTGAGTAGTGAGCAGAATATGGTAATTTCCACTCACTATTCACCACTCACCATTCACTCATTTAACAGGCATGACCGGAGCGGTCACAACGAGGAATGAGAATTTGTTCCTCCCGTCATGCGTTACGAGTCACGATTCTCATAATGCTATATAACTACAAACATACTGTACTGTCCTGATTTAACAAGTATTACTGCCTGACCTTCTTCTCCTGCTTCTTTTATTGCCTGTTTATAATCATCATAATTTTTTATTACACGCTCATTGATTTTCTTTATTATCTCCCCACCGCGGAAACCTGCCAAAGAGGCTTTACTTCCCTGCTCAACCTGAGTTACTATGACTCCGTATTCTTCCGATATACCGTATCTGTCACGCATGTCAGGGGTAATTTCTTTTACACCTATACCTTTCCATGTTGTACCTGTTATATCCTTATCTCCCTGCTGATTTGGGGATACAGAACTTACCGTGTCATCTCCCGGACGGGCTTCTATTGTAACGTTCAGTGCAAGAGGTTTTTTAGCTCTTATGATATTAATCTCAATTTTATCTCCCGGTTTTTTATAAGAAACAATCTTCTGTATATCCGCGGGAGATGTTATGTCTTTTTTATCTATGGAGGTGATTATATCGCCCGGTTTAATGCCTGTCCTGAAGGCAGGACTGTCCTGATATACATCGCTTACTATTATACCTCTGTCTGTACCGAATTTCCCTGCAAGCTCGGGAGTCAATTTCTGCATACTTATACCAAGCCAGCCATGAATGACTTTTCCATTTTTTATGATTTGATCCATTATATAGTTTGCATTATTTATGGGTATGGAAAATCCCAGCCCTACGGAACCGCCTCCGTTAGGACTTATTATGGCCGTATTTATGCCGACTACTTCTCCGTAGAGATTTACAAGAGCTCCTCCGCTGTTACCGGGATTAATTGAAGCATCTGTCTGAATGAGATTGGAAAAATCTCCGTAATTATTCCCCTGTTCTACAGGCAGATCTCTTCCCTTGGCACTTACAATACCGGCAGTAACAGATGAATTAAATCCGAAAGGATTTCCTATTGCCAGAACCCATGAACCTACCTCCAGTTCGTCCGAATTACCTGTAACTGCATAGGGCAGAGGTTTTTTAGCTTCTATTTTTAAAACACCTATGTCACTGCCTTTATCATAACCTATCAATTTTACATTGTTATACTGTGTACCGTCGTTCATTGTAATATTTACTTTATCTGCGTCCATGATGACATGGGCATTAGTCAGTACATATCCGTCAGGACTTACAATTACACCTGACCCGAGACTGGTCATTTTTTGCTCCTGATTAAAGGGCTGAGAAAATTTGAAGAAGTTTTCAAATGGTGTACCTTTAAAAAACTCTTCATCCATCATGGGAGCATAATTATTATTTCTTTTTATAACCTTCTCCGTGTTTATATTCACGACGGCAGGTGATACCTTTTTAGAAACAGATTTAAAACTCTCTTCCAGACTCAGAAGACTTGCCGGAGGTTCTAAAGGCCTGCTTTCCTTTGCTGTTACCTGGCCGTATATAAGGCCTCCGTAAAATACTATTCCTGTAATAATTGTCAGTGAAATAACAAGAAATATCTTCGAGTAAATGTTTCTTTTCATGAAAATTATCTCCTCCTTAATACAAAAATACAAATTCTTTATTTTAAATTTTACATCATAAACATTAAAGGAATATTAAGGAATTATTAAGAGTTTTTAATTTTTAGAAGCGTTTAACTATAATCGTGATGCGTGATGCGTAATGCGTGATGCGTAATGCGTGATGCGTAATGCGTGATGCGTTATAATCGTGACGCGTAATGGGCAGTTTCACTCTTTCACTTTTCACTTTTCACTCTTCACTTTTCATTCTTCACTTTTCACGACTATAATCCTGGACATTAATTTAATACTGACATATGAACGCCTGATATTAGCTTGCATGTCGCAGTTCTTCTCTGTAAGGGCCGAAAGAAATTTGATTCCCTTTTACACAGACATTGCAGGCAGTATCATAATATTTAATCTTATAGTCAATCATACTGAGATTTTTCTTTAATTCATCAATCTTTTTTAAAACTTCTTTACGATGTTCAATAAACATCTGTCTTCTGATTTCTAATGTTTCTTCACCTTCCATGCACCAGTTGATATATTGTTTGATCTGTTTGATCTGCATTCCCGTATTTTTTAAGCAGCAAATCAGATTAAGCCACTCCATGTCACTATCCGTGAATATCCTGATCCCTGATTTATTTCGTTCAATAAATGGCAGTAAACCTTCTTTATCATAATATCTTATTGTATATTCCGTAAGATTAAATTTTTCTGCTGCTTCCTTGATTGTGTAATTCAACAATAAACCTCCTTTAAAATTATATGAAAAAATTTTTTAAAACCTCTTGACTTAGAGTTAACTCGAAGTGTTACTATCACTATAAATCATTGAATATATTTTTTCAAGTAGGTTTTTAAAAAATACTTTATGGAGGTAAATAATATGCTTGATTTTGATTTTTATAATCCTACCCATGTAGTTTTCGGAAAAGATCGTCTTGGCGAACTTGATAAACTTGTTCCCGGAGATGCAACAGTACTGGTTCTGTATGGCGGCGGAAGTGTTAAAAAATTCGGTACCCTTTCTAAAGTTCTGGAAGGTCTGAAAAATCGTAAGGTTTTTGAATTCGGCGGAATTGAACCAAATCCGCAGTTTACAACTCTGATGAAAGCGGTTGAAGTTGTTAAAAAAGAAAAGATTGATTTCTTACTTGCAGTGGGCGGAGGCTCCGTTATGGACGGAACTAAATTTATTGCTCTTGCTTCAGAGTATGAAGGTGAAAATGCGGAAGAACTGTTACATTTCGGTTTTACCCCTGTTCCTGTCAAAAAAGCGATACCTCTGGGAACAGTAGTAACATTACCTGCTACAGGTTCTGAGATCAATACCTTTGGTGTTATCAGCCATAATCATGGTAAATATCCAGTTACAAGCCCCCTTGCATTTCCGAAGTTTTCAGTTTTAGACCCCACTCTGACATATACTCTTCCTGCCACTCAGGTTGCCAACGGAGTTGTAGATACCTTTATTCATACTATGGAAGTATATTGCACATTCTCCGTTGAAAACAGATTTCAGGAACGTGCTGCAGAGGGTATTTTACAGACATTGATTGAAATAGGGAGAAAAACAATTGATGAACCGCAGGATTATGACAGCAGGGCAAATCTTGTCTGGTGTGCCGCAATGGCTATGAGCGGTGCTCTCAATGCAGGAGTTCCACAGGACTGGAGTACCCATATGATAGGACATGAAATAACTGCCATGTTTGGAATTGATCATGCAAAAACTCTTGCTGTTGTACTTCCATCTCTATTGACTGTACTGAAAGAGCAAAAACATGCAAGATTACTCCAATATGCAGAACGGGTATGGAATATAAAGGAAGGTGACGAAAACAGCCGTATAGACCTGGCCATCAGTAAAACCAGTAATTTCTTTGAAAGTCTCGGGATTAAGACACATCTGTCCGATTATGGTATTACTGCAGATAAGATAGATGATCTTGTTAAAGCACTGGAAAAACATGGTATGATAGCCCTGTCGGAAACAGGAAAAGTTACGCCAGACGTGAGCCGTAAGATTCTGGAAGGAGCTATGTAATAGTGAGTGGTGAGTGGTGAGTCGTGAGTCGTAAAAAGTGAAGAGTGAAAAGTGAAAAGTGAAGAGAAAGTATGGCGTTTTATTAAACGCCCTGACTATAGAATACGCATCACGCATCACGAACCACGCGTCACGCGTTACGCGTCACGATTATCACGCATCACGCAACTCACTGCTCAACATTTTTATCTAAAAGAGGTGATTATTTATGTTATACAGAAAATTCGGAAAAGCAGATGAAATGGTTTCTATTCTGGGGTTTGGTTGTATGAGACTCCCCGTTATTCCCGGCGGAGCCATGTGTGATATTGATGAGGAAAAAGCTATAAAGTTAATTCGTCATGCCATTGATGAAGGGGTAAATTATATAGATACTGCATATCCCTATCATGGAACCGGTTTTGAAACAGGAGGAAACAGTGAGCTTTTAGTGGCGAAAGCATTGAAAGACGGATACAGGAAAAAAGTAAAAGTGGCAACAAAGCTTCCTACGTGGCTTGTAAATACACAGGAAGATTTTGACAGGTATTTAAATGAGCAACTGGAAAGACTTGAAACGGATTGTATAGATTTTTATCTTGTCCATACAATAAAGAGTCAGCTGTGGTCTGTATTGAAAGAAATACGTATTAATGATTGTCTGGATCGGGCCATAAAAGACGGACGGATAAAATATGCAGGATTTTCATATCACGATAAACTCCCTTTATTTAAAGAAGTGGTGGATTATTATAACTGGTCATTCTGTCTTATGCAGTATAATTATATGGACGATAAGTATCAGGCAGGGACAGAAGGATTAAAATATGCCTCTGAAAGGGGACTTGGCATTGTAGTTATGGAACCTTTGAGAGGAGGTAAGCTTGCCGGTAATGTTCCTGAAGAGGTAAAAGATATTATCAATCAGGCTTCTGTAAAAAGAACACCGGCAGATCTTGCTTTAAAGTGGGTGTGGAATCATCCTGAAGTATCGCTCCTGTTAAGCGGTATGAATAGTATGGAACAGTTGGAAGAGAATTTGAAATCGGCAAATGAAGGGGAAGCTAATTCGTTAACAGCTGAAGATTTGAATACTGTAGAAAAGGTGAAAACTGTTTTTAATAAAAAAATAAAGGTTAACTGTACGGGATGTGAATACTGTATGCCATGCCCTGCAGGAGTAGATATATCGACCTGTTTTACTATGTATAATAATTACCATATATATGGCAGAGAATTTGCAGCAGTCGCTAGTAAAATAGATACTTATTATATGCTGGTTCCTCCCGAGCACAGACCCTCGAATTGCGTGGAGTGCGGCAGGTGTGAAACCCATTGCCCCCAGGGTATTTCAATTGTTGAGGAATTGAGAAAGGTAAATGCAGTATTCAATAAGTGAGTAGTGAGTGGTGAGCAGTGAAAAGAATAGGATTGTTCACGACTCACCACTCAAGTAATTCAAGGAGAGAGAAATGAAAATTTTATATTATGATTGTTTCTGCGGCATATCCGGAGATATGCATTTAGGAGCAATGTTAGATGCCGGTGTGGATGGCGATTATTTAATCAGAGAACTTTCAAAGCTTCAACTGGACGGCGAGTATAAAATAAATATAACAAAAGGTATGAAGCATGGAATCTGCGGAACGAAAGTAGATGTGATTTTAACACATAAAGAACATGGTGATAATGATTCTCATGAAGGCCATGGTCATAATGAAGAGCATAACCATCATGAGAGGCACAATGAGCATAAACATCATCATAATCATCATGGCGACCGGGACCATCATCACAGAAACTTGAAGGATATTGAGAATATAATTAATAGAAGCACTCTGAATGATCGTGTAAAAAAATCCAGTATTAACATGTTTAAGAGAATAGCAGATGCAGAAGGCAGAGTGCATGGAAAGCCTGCCAGAGAAGTGCACTTTCATGAGGTTGGTGCTGTAGATTCAATTGTAGATATTGTAGGATCTGCAATTGCTCTGGATTATTTGAATGTTGACAGGGTTATGGCTTCAACTGTTCAGGTAGGAGGAGGTTTCGTAACATGTGCTCATGGAGTAATACCTGTTCCTGCTCCTGCTACAGTGGAAATTTTAAAACATATACCGGTCAGGTCAGGTATTGTACCTTTTGAGACAACAACACCTACCGGGGCAGCTATTTTAGCGGAAAATGTATTGGAATTTACTGATATAATGGATTTTTCAATAGAAAGAATCGGTTACGGCCTGGGAAACAGAGAACTGGATATTCCGAATGTGTTAAGAGTTTATGTGGGAGAGAAAAAAGACAGAGACTCTATTGAAGAACAATATATTATTGAAGCGAATATAGATGACATGAACCCCGAGTTTTACAGCTTTGTTGAGGAACGTCTTTTTGAAGCAGGAGCCCTTGATGTATTTACAACACCTATTATTATGAAAAAAGGGAGACATGCAATAAAGTTAAGTATACTGACCGATAAAACCAGGGAACAAGATGTGCTGGATATTATGTTCAGAGAAACAACTTCTATCGGAATCAGAAAAATTAAAGTTGAAAAAATTATGCTTAAGAGAGCTTTTTCAACTGTAAAAACCATATATGGCGATGTAAAGATAAAGAATTCTTATTATGATGGGAAAATAGTTAAATATAAGGCAGAATATGAAGATTGTAAGAGACTGGCCAGAGAAAATAATGTACCTATTGCCCATGTTTACAGAGAAATTTATAAAATGATGGACAGGGATTTATATGGGAAGCGTGAAGGGTGAGTCGTGAAGCGTGAGGCGTGAAAAGTGAAGAGTGAAGAGTGAAACTGCCCGTTACGCGTCACGAGAGCATATATGTATTATTTATGCTCACCTCAGTAATTCTAAACTAACAACCATGACCGGTTCGGTCACAACCAGGTATGAGAAATTGTTCCTCCCGTCACGCGTTACGCGTTACGATTCTCATATAAAATATCAAGGTGGAAATATATGGATATACATGAAAAGTTAAATAAAATGATTGAACATATAAATAATATGGGAACTCTTGCAGTTGCTTTTTCCGGCGGTGTGGACAGTACCTTTCTTCTGAAAGTTTCAGCAGATGTACTGGGAGATGAAGTGATAGCCGTCACTGCAAGGTCTTCTACATATCCTGAAAGGGAATTCCTTCAGGCAGAGAATTTTGCCATAAGTCTTGGAGTGAAACATATCGTTATAGTTTCGGAGGAACTGGAAATTGATGGTTTTGCCGAGAATCCGGTAGACAGGTGTTATTTCTGCAAACTTGAGCTCTTTAAGAAGATAAAAGAAGTGGCCCGACAACATGGGATTACATATGTTGCCGACGGCTCCAATACAGATGATACGGGAGATTACAGACCCGGTATGAAAGCCCTTAAGGAACTTGAAATTGTAAGCCCTTTGAAAGAAGCAGACATGAGCAAAGAAGATATAAGATTTTTATCAAAGGAAATGGGACTCCCGACATGGAACAGGCAGGCTTTTGCATGTCTTGCGTCAAGGTTCCCTTACGGACATAAGATTACATCTGAAAAACTGGAAATGGTTGACAGGGCGGAACAATTTCTATTAGACCTGGGATTTAATCAGATAAGAGTCCGTCATCATGGCGATCTGGCAAGGATTGAATCGGGAGCAGGTGAGCTGAAGCGCTTCTTTCTGGAAGATTTGATGGAACCTGTGTACAATGAATTAAAAAAGATCGGTTTTACTTATGTAGCTCTGGATATGAAAGGATACAGAACAGGCAGTATGAATGATGCTATTAAAGACCTGACTGTATAACAACCTCCCGTCACTCGTCACGCGTCACGAGAAACCACTTCTGACAGATAAAGGGGAAAATTATGAATAAAGAAGATATGATAAAACTGTTTGAAGCTGTGAAAAACAGTGAAATTGAAATAGAAGAAGCCATGAAGAAAATAGAAGATTTACCATACAGTGATCTTGGCTTTGCCAATATTGACAGCCACAGGGAGATAAGGGTCGGATATCCGGAAGTAATTTATTGTGCCGGGAAAACAGTGGAACAGGTAAAGAGTATTGTCCGGTTCATGATGACGAAAGACAGCAATATCGTGGCTACCAGAGCCAGTGAAGAGATGTATTTCGCCGTAAAAGAGATATGCAACGAAGCCTCATACAATCACCCGGGGAGAATTATTACTATCAGAAAAAGAGAAGAAAAATTAACGGAAAGTTATATTGCCATTATTTCTGCAGGAACTTCTGACCTGCCGGTAGTAGAGGAAGCTGCTGAAACAGCACTTATTCTCGGAAACAGAGTGGAGAAGATTGTTGATGTAGGTGTTGCCGGAATTCACAGACTTTTTTCAAAAATGGATATTATCAGAGGGGCAAAGGTTATTATCGTTGTTGCCGGAATGGAAGGAGCTCTTGCAAGTGTTGTGGGAGGACTTGTAAATAAACCGATTATAGCTGTGCCTACAAGTGTCGGTTACGGAGCTAATTTCGGAGGACTTTCTGCTCTGCTGTCCATGCTTAACAGCTGTGCGAGCGGAGTCAGTGTGGTGAATATAGATAACGGATTCGGTGCCGCATATAACGCTTCTATTATTAATAAATTATAAAAAATAAAAAAATAGGGAATAAATATTTTATATTCGCGTCTATGAGAGAAAGAAATTAAGAGGAGGTCGTTAACATGCAGGAAAGAAAATGCCCCAACTGCGGAGACAGTGATAAAATAGACAGGAATTTACTCTGCCATGCCTGTGGCAGTCAGCTTCAATTAGATGAAACAACGGGTACCTATATACTCAAACTGGTTGACTGTCCTGATTGCGGACAGCCTAATTCCTCTGCTGCCAACTTCTGTGCTAAATGCCGTAAACAGCTTATACCGGAACAGCCGGCGGAAGCAGATGATAAAAAAGGAAAAAATAAATTACCTGCTATATTCGCTGTTATAATAGTAATGATTGTTGCTTTCATTGTCTATAATGCCACAGGAAAAAGAGAAAAACCACATGTTTCTCCTGTAAGCTTCAATCCTGTCCACATAGTAGAACCTCCGGCGCAGCATCATATTAATCCCCCTGTTATTGTAGTAAAACCGACTTCTGCACCTGTAAAAGGCAACGGCCCCAGAATGGACGTGGTATTCTGTGTTGATACTACCGGAAGCATGGGAGACGAAATTGAAGTTATCAGGGAACAGCTTCTGAAAATGGTTGATGAGATTAAAAAGGGAAATCCTGCTCCCAGAGTTCGTTTCGGAGTTGTAGCCTATAAAGACAGGGAAGACGAATATGTAACAAAAAAATATGATTTTTCTAATAATATTCAGGATACTCAGGAAGTAATAAATTCCCTCAAAGCATCAGGCGGCGGAGACTATGAAGAAAATATTTATGAAGCACTCAAAGTGTCAGTGGAAGGAATGAAATGGGATACTTCAAAAAAAGTGAGAAAAATAATATTTATCATAGGAGATGCAAGCCCTCACAGAGATTACGGACAGGATTACGATTATAAAAAAGAACTGGCTCTCGCTTCCGAGAAAGGCATAATGATAAATACTGTAAGCTGCAGCGGTATGCAGGAAGACGGAAATCAGTTCTTCCAGGAAGTGTCTTCTGCTACAAACGGCACATTTGAATATCTCACCTATAAATATGTCTATGAAGATGTGACAGGAAAGAAACAGGTAAGGTTAAGCCAGGGAAGTAAAAATTATGTAGTGGATGATAAATATACAGACAGTGATGAGTGGAGAAAGGGAGGAAGGGATATGGCAGGAGAGGGAAAGGCAAAAGAATATGATACTTCGTCTGACTATGGCAGTTCATCACCCTTTTCATCTTCTGTAACAGGGTCATCCCCTTCGGCACCGGGAGGAGCACCGGCAAAACAGGTGGAACAGGTCAATAACCTCGACTCTATAATGACAGATACTCTGAAAAAAGAAGCTCAGAAAGAAGGAGTAAGTTATTAAGAGATTCTGACTTATAGTATTCTCGCTTAACGCGTTAAGCGTCACGATTCTAATTCTATATTCCTGTTAAGCACTTCAAGAAACGGTTCGTGATTATCCAGTGCCGTAATGTGTCCCTTACTTGTTTTAGCAAGTTCTATTGTATGCATGCCCGGGCCGCAGCCAATATCCAGTATATACGGTTCAGAAGGTAAATCGGCCAGCATAAAAAAAGCTTTTCTCGTGTATTCATTGCCTCCCGGCCCCTCCCTTGGCAGATCTTTATGTATTTCAAAGAAAATATTCAATTAGGGACTGTAAGAAAATAACCCTGGCAAATTGTTAGAACGGTTATCATCCTCGCGTCACGCGTTACGCGTTACGCGTCACGATATAGACGTAAATATGATTGGGTTGTTTCTTGACAACCCATTAGTTACTCTCACTTTCGCTTATTATCATATTAATTTCTTCTTCTGAAAAATTTAACGTTTTTAAAAAATCAGGCATACCTTCTTTTGATAATCTGCTTTTTTTCAAAGATATTAAAATTTCCATTTTTCTGTCATCATTGATCTTATTTTTTAATTTTTCAATCAATTCGTCATTTATTTCGAATTCCTGAATATAAGGATTTTCTCCTTTCTCTATGTAAGGACTTTTTTCTTCTATAGCAGCGTTTATCTGTTCCGACCACCCGCGGGAAGCTCTTTTGAATTCTCTTATAGCTCTGCCGAATCCTCTTCCGACTTCAGGAAGCTTCCCGGGGCCGAAGATAATAAGTGCTACAATAAGAATTAAAAGCCATTCCCCTGCTCCCGGCATATCTATCAGTGATAAGAGACAGAACATAATCTGACACTCCTTTATCAATAACCTGTTATTCTTTTACTTTAACATATCTTTGGCATCTTTTTTTATTTCCGAACAGACCTTACCTGTTTCTTTACAGGCTTCGCCTCCGATCTCAACAATTTCTCCTGACAGATCTTTTACATGATTTCCTACATTCAATACTTCTCCGGGAATATTTGTCAGATCACTTCCAAAGCCTTTAAATTCTCCTCCCAGACTTTTTAATTCTTTCCCCATATCCTGAACCGTATCTTTTATCATTTTCCCGAGTGATTCCATAAATGACATATATATTTCCTCCTTTTTAATACCGTAAAATAAGCTTTATATGAAAATTATGTAGAAGCATGTTATCTAAATAATTCATAACTGCTCATATATATATTTTAAGTTATTTTTTTAAAAAGTAAATACTATATAATAACTTTGCCAGTAACGCGTTACGCGTTACGGCTTTTTACATTTCCTCTCCCACATAAACCACTCTCAGACATTCTTCTATTGTAGTCGTTCCTTCCAGAACTTTACGCAATCCGTCTTCCTGGAGAGTAACCATACCGTTTTCTATGGCTGCATCCTTTACTTCTATTGTAGGAGCATTTCTCAGAATGAGAGGACGTACA
>JBEHWO010000076.1:0-20535 GCA_040217695.1 Vulcanimicrobiota bacterium
AAAAATTTCGGCTATGGCTATAAGAAAAATGCTTTCAGATCTGGGATATACAGTAACAGGTATAGCTATCTCGGGAGAAGAGGCCATAGGTAAAGCATGTGAAATAAAGCCGGATCTGGTTCTTATGGATATCAAGCTGGAGGGACTGCTTGATGGTATAGAAACAGCTGAAACATTAACCGGCCTTTACAATATACCTGTAGTATATATTACAGCCTATGAAGACGAGCAGATTTTTCAGAGAGCAAAACTTACAGCCCCTTTCGGATATATGATAAAACCTTTTGATGAACGATTGCTCCATATTAATATAGAGATAGCAATTTATAAACATAAGGTGGAACAGAAATTAAAAGAAAAAGCTCTGGAAGAGGAAAAGGAAACGTATCGCCTGAATCTTGAAGCCATTTTCAGGAGTCTTGAAGAGGGGGTTATTTCTGTAGACAGGGATTTGAATATAATTCATTTAAACCCTGCCATCAAGAATACCTGCGGTTTTTCCGGAAAAGATACAGGCAGACCATTCAGGATTTTCAGAAAAAATAGCTGTGATAAATGTATTGAAATACTCGAAGAAACTATAAAAAGAAAACAGTCTGTAAAAATAGATCGCTTTGAATGTGAACAGAATAACTCTCTTAAAAAAGTGTTTTCTATCAGTTCAGTTCCCCTTATAGACGAAAAGGGATTGTTTTCGGGAGCGGTTCTGGTCATAAGAGATAAAACACATATAGATGTTCTTGAAAAAGAACTTGAGGGAAGAAGAAGTTTTTACAATATAATAGGGAAAAGTAAAGAAATACAAAAAATCTACGATCTCATTGAAATACTTTCTGAAGTTCAGAGCACCGTACTGATAACGGGAGAGAGCGGAACAGGAAAAGAACTTGTAGCGGAAGCCCTCCATTATAAAGGTATACGCAGAAATAAACCTCTTGTAAAACTGAACTGCACAGCCCTCTCGGAGAGTTTGCTTGAAAGTGAACTCTTCGGACATGTAAAAGGTGCCTTTACCGGAGCCATGAAAGATAAAATAGGACGTTTTCAGAAAGCTGATGGAGGCACAATTTTTCTGGATGAAATAGGTAATATATCTTCCAATATGCAGCTTCATCTCCTCAGAGTTCTTCAGGAAAGGGAGTTTGAAAAGGTAGGAGGAACTGAAACCATTAAAATAGATGTAAGGGTTATAGCGGCTACCAATGAGGATCTGAGGGAAAAGGTCAGAACCGGCCAGTTCCGGGAAGATCTTTATTATCGTCTGAAAGTGGTGGAAATTAAATTGCCGCCACTCAGAGAAAGAAGAGAAGATATAATTTTACTGACAGAATTTTTTATTCAAAAATTGAATAAAAAATTTAAAAGGAATATAACCGGCATTTCATCCGGTGTTCAGAGAATTTTTTTGGAGTATTCGTGGCCTGGAAATATCAGAGAGCTTGAACATACTGTCGAACATGCTTTTATCCTCTGTCGTAACTCTGTTATAACTGTAGATGAACTGCCATCTGACCTGAGGGAACCATTCTTTTTACCTGCCTCTGATAAAATAGAAAATGAAAAACAGATAATTATTTCCGCCCTGGAAAGGTTCCGATGGAATAAGACAGATACCGCCAGATTTCTTGGCATGAGCCGCCAGACTATTTACAGAAAAATTAAAGAATATGATATTTAACTGCCGGTGCGACCATAGATAATCCATATAATCTCCCGTAACGCGTAATGCGTGACGCGTTACGGGAGGAAAACGTTATTACATACTTATGCTCAGTTCAGTAATTTATGCAATATAATATGACAATGTGTCATGTTACATAATGTCACTATGTTACATTGTTATATCCGCGAAAAATCTTCTTTTCTGACTTTATTTTATTTTATTTCTACTGTTTGGCCTGATATTCTAAACCGTTATATTCTTTTTCCTGATATTATTATTGTTTTCATGTAATCTGGCATTTATCCTGCCTTATGATATTGTTATATTGATTTTGTTTACCATAACTTTTTGTTAACTTCTTTTAAAATTTTACAAGAGGGGGGATGGGCAATACATGATGGCACGGTTATGATTATTTTTAAGCATTCGGCTGCAGCAGTCAGCATATCAGTTGGATTTCATATTTACTTACCTGAGCACAAGCATGTAATAAAAGTCTTCCTCCCGTCACGCGTCACGCGTTACGCGTCACGAAAGTTTATAATGCATTATTTATGCTCACCACAGTAAACTTACAGAATATGCATAGCTGATATGCTGAATGGGCTCTGCGGAGACCTTCAGAAAGAACTATTTAGAGAGAGGGGTAGGGTTATGAAAATAATAGATAAAATAAGTATTAAATGGAAACTGATGTTTTTCGTTATTCTGGCTGTAGTGCCTATAATTTTGCTCGGTTTATTCAGTTATAATACTGCCAGAAAGGAAATTATAAAACAGATTGAAATCAATCTGGAAAAACAGATTGTTATTATTTCAGAGGAAGTAAAAAATGTATATAGCTGTATCGGGAACAAATCCAGGAAGGATGAGCAGATATATCAGAAGATTTTGCTTGACAGCCTCTCAAAACTTGTTATAGGGAAAACGGGATATGTTTTTATTCTGGACGGCAGCAGCGGAGAGAACAGGGGAAAATATATTTTATCTGCCGGAAGAACAAGGGATGGAGAAAGTGTATGGAATGCAAAAGATTCGTCGGGAAAGTTATTTATCCAGGATATGATCAATACAACATCAGGATTAAAACCGGGAGAAATTTACACTGTTTATTATCCATGGCAGAATAAAGGTGAGAAGAGCGCAAGAATGAAAATTGCTGCCTGTTCCTATTTCCCTGAATGGAACTGGGTTATAGGTTGCAGTGCCTATCATGAAGAATTTCTGGACGGATTAAATCAGATAAAATTAATTGCCATAACTGTTGCTTTTGTTGCCATAATACTGACTCTATTATTCGGTCTTTTGATTGTTCATAATATAACAGGCATAATCAGGAGTTTACAGAATGAAACAAAAAGGCTTATTGAAGCTGCAATGTCCGGTAAACTGGATATCCGGGGAGAACCTGAAAAGATTAATTTCGAATTCAGAACCATTGTAGAAGGTATAAACGGTCTTCTTGATGCGGTTATAGGGCCTCTTAATGTGGCAGCAGAGTATATAGACAGAATTTCAAAAGGAGATACTCCTCCTAAGATTACCGATTCCTATCAGGGAGATTTTAATGAAATCAAAAATAATCTGAATAACTGTATTGATGCCATATCAGGTCTCGTGTCGGAAACAGGTGTTTTAATAAATGCCGGTAAGGAGGGTAACTTGAATGTAAGGGCACATGCAGATAAACTCGAAGGCGTATATCGTAAAATCCTCAGAGGTTTTAATGAGTCTCTGGATTTAATCATAACTCCCCTCAATGTGGCGGCAGATTATATTGACAGAATAAGCAGGGGGAATATGCCGGAAAAGATCACAGCTTCCTATAACGGAGATTTCAATGTAATTAAAAATAATATAAATCAGCTTATAGAAGCACTGAATGGCATAACTGTTATAGCAGAAAAAATTTCAGACGGTAATTTAAATATAGAAATCAGGGAAAGGTCAGAGCAGGATAAGCTTATGCATTCATTAAAAGGAATGGTGGCCTGTATTATGTCTCTGATAAATGAAGTGGATAAGCTTACTCTGGCAGCAGTAGAAGGCAGGCTGGCAGCAAGAGGTGATGTGGCAAGATTTAACGGAGATTTCCGAAAGATTGTGAAAGGCATAAATGATACTCTTGATTCTGTCATAAACCCTTTGAACATGTCTGCAGACTATGTTGAAAGTATAAGTAAAGGTAATATACCTGAAAAGATTACAGATAATTATAAGGGAGATTTCAATAAAATTAAGAACAATCTGAATGTTCTTATAGATAATCTGAACAATATTACACATATTGCAGAAGAAATTTCATGCGGTAACCTGAATGTGCATGTTCAGGAACGATCGGCCCATGATAAGCTCATGATGGCTCTGAAACGAATGGTTGCCTATTTAAATGAGATCGCCTCTATTACAGGTGAGATATCGGGAGGTAATCTTATGATAGAAGCCAGAGCAGCTTCGGAACAGGATAGCCTTATGATATCACTCCGGCAAATGGTTGGGAACCTCAGGGATTTTGTCGGCAGGTTGACTTCTGCATCGGATAATGTGGCGAGAGGGAGCCGTGAGATGAACGATACTTCCGAGCAGTTATCCCAGGGCAATACGGAACAGGCGGCATCTGCCGAAGAGGTATCTTCTTCTATGGAACAGATGGCGGCAAATATAAAACAGAATGCCGATAATGCACATCAGACGGAAAAGATTGCCCTTAAAGCATCGGAAGATGCAAAAGAAGGCGGGAAATCTGTAATGGAAACAGTGGAAGCTATGAGAAAAATAGCAGGGAAGATTGCTATTATAGAAGAAATAGCAAGACAGACAAATATGCTGGCACTGAATGCGGCTATTGAAGCGGCAAGAGCCGGAGAACACGGGAAAGGATTTGCTGTCGTTGCGGCAGAGGTAAGGAAACTTGCAGAGAGAAGTCAGGTGGCAGCACAGGAGATCAGTGAACTCTCCACTACAAGTGTAGGAATTGCAGAAAAAGCCGGAGAAATGCTTGATAGAATGGTTCCTGATATACAGAAAACTGCAGAACTTGTTCAGGAAATAAGCTGCGCAAGCAATGAACAGAGTACAGGTTCCGAACAGATAAACAGGGCTATTCAGCAACTGGATCTGGTAATACAGCAAAATTCAGGCGTTTCTGAAGAACTGGCCTCTACTGCAGAAGAATTGTCACATCAGGCCGTTCAACTGCAGGAGATTATATCCTTTTTTAAAGTTGATTCTCCCGGTAAATCAGAACAGCCTTATGTTATAAAACATGCCAGGGGAGACGGAGGTAACGGTAAAAAGAAATCCGCAAAACTACAGCCGGCAAGATTACTCGAACTGGATACGATTGACAATGAAGATTGTGAATATGTAAGGTTTAATACTTTTTGATCTTCATATTATGAGAGATACTGACCTGAGTATAAGCATGTAATAAAGGTTTTCCTCCCGTTACGCGTTGCGAGAGTATATATTTTATGCTCATCTCAGTAGATTAAATTGAATAAGAGAGAAGGGGAGTTGTAGATCATGAGTTTACATAAAAAAACCTTTTTAATCATATTCATAACATTTATGATCTTGCTGGCGATTTTATATGTTATATTAGAACATCTTTTTCTGGAGAATTTTTCCGGTCTGGAAAAAGAATATACGGAGCAACATCTGGCAAGAGCTCTAAATGCTATAGAACATGAAAATTCTGTTCTGGATAAATTGACTCTCGACTGGTCGGCATGGGATGATACTTACAGGTTTGTTCAGGATAGAAATGAACATTATATCAATGTAAATCTTCTGGATAAAATCTTTATTGAACATAATATTAATCTTATGATTTATACGGATGCTTCCGGCCGTTTTATCTATGGAAAATATTTTGATCTGGAAAATAAAAAATATATAGATGAGGAAGATAATTTTTTTAAAAATATTCTTTCTGATAACAGGATTCTTACGGAACATAAAGACAGGGACAGCAAAATTGAAGGGCTTATTCTTCTTGGAGAAGGTCCTGTGATTATTGACTCACGACCTGTAATTACAAGTCAGTTTAAAGGTCCAATAATGGGCACCCTCATCATGGGTTGCTATTTAAATGAGAGATTGATTGAAAAAATAGGAAAAGATCTTCATCTGTCTCTCGATTTGTATTCCATTAATTATCCGGTAATGTCAGGAGAAGCGACAAAACTGTTATATGAGAAAAAAAACTTTATAGTTCAGCCGTTGAATGAAAAAACAGTATGTGCTTATAGTTTCCTGAAAGACATATATGGGAAGCCTGTTCTTTTATTGAAAGTGAATGTAGAAAGGAAGATATACAGACAGGGGAAGAGAAGTATAATATACATTCTTCTTTATTTTCTTTTTACGGGCCTGACTGTGAGCTTTATTACGTTATTGCTTCTGGATAAACTCATATTATCCCGGTTAATCAATCTCAGTTACAGGATGAACGTTATAGGAAAGACAAGCAATCTGAGCGAAAGGATTTTTATTAATGGCTATCATGACGAGCTGACATGTCTTGCAAAATCTATAAATGAAATGCTTCAGGCTCTGGAGCAATCACAGGAAGAATTAAATAAGGCTGTAATAAATTCTATGACGGCCAGGTTAGCCGTTCTGGATAGAAATGGAATAATTACTTCCGTAAACGAAGCATGGGAAAATTTCTACAGAGAGAGGGATTCCTCTTCCGGCCCTGTTCCTTCGGATATAGGTAAAGATTATATGCTCATATGGCAGAGGGAAACGGAAAAACTCTCCAGAAAGAAAACCGGTGTTCTGGAGGGTATTTCCAGGGTAGTAGACGGCTCTCTTCAGTGTTTTTCCTGTGAATATGAATATAAACTCAATGACAGGAATATATGGTTTTTATTAAATGTAACACCCCTTGCAGGTAAAAAAGGAGGAACTGTAATTTCTCTTGTAGATATTACGGAAAGGAAAAAAGCCGAAGAAGAAATTCTTATGATAGAAAAACAGCTCAGGCAGGCTCAGAAGCTCGAGGCTATAGGAACTCTTGCCGGTGGTATTGCCCATGATTTCAATAATATACTTGCCTCTATAATTGGTTTCACAGAAATATGTCTTTCATCCCATTGTAACGGAAATACGGAATTGAGGTATGACCTGGGAAAAATTCTGAAAGCAGGATGCAGGGCAAGAGATCTGGTGAAACAGATACTTACCTTCAGCAGGCAGAGTGAACAGGTGAAAGAAATTTTCGATTTCAAATTAATAATTAAAGAGGTGGTTAAACTCCTCTGTGCTACTTTACCTTCCACTATTGAAATTATACAAAAGACAGATATTTCATCTGCCACTATGCTGGGGGCCCCGGTACAGATGCATCAGATATTAATGAATCTTGGTACAAATGCTGCCTATGCCATGAGAGACAGAGGAGGTATACTGGAAATAAGCCTCGAGAAAACAGACATAAAGGAAAAGATCCATCACGGTCTGGAAGCAGGTCATTATCTGCACCTGACTGTAAAAGATACAGGCACGGGGATTCCCTATGATATTATGGATAAAATTTTCGATCCCTTCTTTACTACCAAACCATACGGAGAAGGTACAGGTCTCGGGCTTTCAACTGTTCATGGTATTGTGAAGAGCCATGGAGGAACAATTTATACGGAGACCTGGCCCGGTAAGGGTACTGAATTCCATATATTAATACCTTCTGTTGCAAAAGAAACAGCTAAAGAAGACATAAAAGAACCATGTCCTGTATCCTTTACCAGAGGTAATATATTGTTTGTAGATGACGAAGAGGACATAGTCTGTCTTGTTAAAAAGGTAATGAGTTATAACGGGTATGCTGTTACGGCTACCAGTAGCAGTAAAGAGGCTTTTGAACTTTTTCAGCTGACGCCGGAGAATTTTGATCTTGTCATAACAGATTACACTATGCCTTATATGAGAGGTACAGAACTTGCCGAAAAGATGTTGAAAATCAGACCTGATATACCTGTAATACTCTGTACCGGCTATAATGATAGCCTTCCCCTGGAAAAAATCAATGCTCTCGGCATAAAAGATATGCTTTTTAAACCTTTTACTGTTGCCAGTCTGGAAGAAATGATACAGCAGGCATTAAATTACGACAGGAATATTTCATATCATTGTTCTGTAAGATGAGGATTATAAATTATGGAGTACTGTGAAAATATCAATGAAACTTTTATTGGAACTAAGATTTTTCATCTCCCTGAAGAGCCATGGAACGAGATTACATACCTTGCTTCTTTCCCTGAATTTATGCCGTTTCCTGTTGTTGAGATAGGCCTGACCGGCCATGTTCAATATGTCAACCAAGCTGCTAGAAATCTCTTCCCCGATCTGGAAATAAAAGAATTTAATCATCCATGGCTTTCAGGGCTGGAAAATATATCTGATAAATTTCGGAAAGGAGAAACAGCACCGATATTTCGAGAATTAAAAACAGGTAATTACTGGTACGAACAGTTGATTCATTATGTTCAGCAGAACCGTTCCTTACGTCTTTACGGATATGATATTACCTGCCGAAAGAAGGCTGAAGCCAGGCAGTTGCTTGTGACAGAAATACTGACTATGTCAAATCATTTCAATAAGAAGTCGGATGTAATCAGTAATATACTTTTGTTGATGAAAGAATTTACTGGATTTGATGTGGTGGCTCTGTGCCTGAAGAAAGGCGAATATTTACATTGTTCTGTCCATGATGAATTTTTCGGCGATTTTATCTCTGCAGACAGATGCGATGAAGTTGTTAGAACTTCAGGTCTTAAGACCTGTACCGACTGTATATATAAAAATATTTCTCCCGAAAAAACAGGACAGGTTCTGCAATTTTTAAAAGAAAGAGGGAGTTTCTGGATAAACAGTAATACAAAATATCTGACCTGTGCCATGGAAACAATAAAGAAAGATATTATCATTCATTACAACAGAACCGCTTATGAATCCTTTGCTCTTATCCCTTTATATATTAACAGTGAAATAGCAGGCCTTCTGCAATTCAATGATAGAAGACCCGGCTGTTTTACCGATGAAATTATAAAATTTTTTGAAGAAATTGCTTCGGTTATCTCTATGGCTCTGGTTAAATTTCAGGCAAATGAACTGTTGCAGCATAGATTTGAAATAGAAAACCTTGTGGCAACTATATCAAGCCATTTTATTAATATAAAAACATCTGATTACCATAGAGATATATACTGGGCTTTAGAGGCTATAGGTCAATTTGTCGGCTCTGACCACTGTTATATATGCCTTTTTTCCGATGATCTGTCAGGCATTGAATATGTCTATGACTGGTGTGCCGAAGATATGAATCCGCTTATAGAATACTTCCTGGGATCTTCAACGGTTCCCTTTTCAGGTCTGTTAAAAAGGTTAAATAATTTTGAAACAGTCTGCTTTACTCATATGTATGAAGGCTCACAGGAGAGTGAAGAGGAGAGAAAAATACTGGCCTCTCTGGGTATTCAATCATTGCTGATTATTCCTCTGCATCTGAACAGATCTCTTATAGGAATATTCGGTGTTTCTACTATAAGGAGAACAAAAATATTTAAAGAAGAAGATATTACTCTCTTTAAACTGCTGGGAGAAATTTTCCTGAATTTTCTGGAAAGGCAGAATATGGATAAGAATATAAGAGAAAGTGAGGAACGTTTACTCATGGTTTTGGAGGGAAGTAATCAGGGATTCTGGGACTGGAATATTGTTACAGGACATGTCAAATACAGCCAGAGTCTTCTGGATATGCTCGGATACAGTAGCGACGAACTTTATTCCCATGTCAGTTCCTGGGGTAAACTGATCCATTCCGAAGATATTCCTGAAGCTGTAAGAATCCTGGATGAACATATAAAAGGCCTTACAGATAGCTATGAAAGAGAATACAGGGTTTTAACCAGATCGGGTGAATGGAAATGGATTTCAGACAGAGGCAAAATAGTGGCCAGAAATGATGAAGGAAATCCTCTCAGAATAGCAGGTACCGACACGGATATAAGTGAAAGAAAAAAAATAGAAAAAGCTCTGCAGGAGTCGGAGAGAGAAAAGTCAACTATCCTTGAATCTCTCTCTGAGCTGGTATTCTTTCATGACAGAGATTTAAAGATCAGATGGGTAAACAGGGCTGTTTATGATGAATTTAATCTGACTCCGGAAGATTTACTGGGTAAATATTGTTATGAAGTTTTTTATATGAGAAACAGACCATGCCATAACTGTCCTGTTCTGAAATCTATTGAGACAGGTAAACCTCAGAGATTGGACTTTGCACTGAAAGATGAAAAATGCTGGCTTGTAATAGCCAGTCCTGTTCTGGATGAAAATGGTTATGTTACAGGCGCTATAGAGACGAATTTAAATATGACTGAACTCAGGCGGGCAGAAGAAGAACTGATAAATTATCGGGCCCATCTTGAAGAAATGGTAGATGAAAGAACGAAGGAATTGATAACGCTGCTCCATGAAAAGGAAACGCTCTTACAGGAAGTTCACCATCGCGTGAAAAATAATTTACAGGTAATTTCAAGTCTTTTACTGCTCCAGGCCAGTTCCATTAAAGATAAATCTATATTGAATATATTTAATGAAAGCAGAAGCAGGATTAAGTCAATAGCTATGGTTCATGAGAAGCTTTATCAATCAAAGAATTTTTCCAGAATTGATTTTTCAAAATATATTAAAGATCTTTCCTCTCATCTTTTGAATACTTATAAAGTTAATTCGTCTCATATCATTCTGAATATAAACTCCGAAGATATTATTCTGAATATAAAACAGGCCATACCATGCGGTCTTATTATAAATGAACTCATCTCAAATGCCCTGAAATATGCCTTCCCTGATGCCATGGAAGGAAAAATAATCGTAGAGTTTTATCAGGAAGACGGCAGGAGAGTTGTGCTCACAGTCAGTGATAATGGTGCCGGTTTGCCTGAAAGTTTCAGTCTTGAAAATATATCTACTCTGGGTATGGAACTGGTAGTTAATTTAATAGAGCAGCTTCACGGACGTATAGATATTGACAGAACCAGAGGAACATCTTTTAAGATTTCATTCCCTTATTCTGAATAAGGGGGTGTGAAAAAAATAACTATATCATATTTAGAATCGTGACGCGTGACGTGTGACGCGTGATGCGAAGCGAATGAATTTTCCACCTTTGTCATGAAATTCGTCCCATCGTTAAAATACTGGCATTTTCGTCAACTTTTACTTATATGACTCATTCGATATCAAACATTTTCTCCTTGAATTGACTTTATACATCAGTTCCATGAGATATTTTTACTTTTTTACGTAATATAATATCCACAGGGATAAGACATTATAAGCATAAACAGTATTTATAAACTATTATAGTATTGTTAAATTTAAAAAATTAATGAAAAACCTGGCTCTGAAAATTTCGCATTTATAAACCCGGCATATTTTTGAGAAAATTTTAATTATATACTTGACAAAGTATATCAACTTATTTATAATAATAAATGCGAGCAGGGTTCCAAAAAAGTCTGTCAATTAGTGAGTAAAACCTTTTTAGCTCTATTCGGATAGCAGTGATGTGGTTGAGTCATATGAGAAAATCGATCATACCGGGAAGGGAAATATGCTCTCATTCTTAATCCTGTCTGTCTGAAGGTATGAGCATGTAAATGTATGTTTATATTTCGTAAAACTAAAACCTCTGAAAGGATAATTAAGTCCTGTCCTGACGGGGTTTTAGTGCTTTTATTAAAAATTTTTTAAAAATTTTCAAAAATATAATTGACAAAATGAATAAACTTATATATAATAATAAATGTGCAGAGGGTGTTTAACATAATAACAGGAAAGTCCTATTAACCTGAATAGGTAGACATGGGAAAAGCTATTACGAGTAATTCTACCCGGGCTAGTGCCTGAGAATGGGGAACAAGTAGAGAATTTACTGGGTAATAAGACTGCGATGTCTGAACCTGAAAGAGATTAATAGGCATGGAAGGTTGTTTTATGGTATTCGTTTCAAGCTAAGACCTCAGAAGGGTATGGGAAGAAATCTCCGGGAACCCTGAAGAGGTCTTAGTGCATTTATGGATATTTTCTGCTTTCATCCACAATTATCTGTCATTTTTTTTATGCAATCCATCGGTTTCTTTATTCTCTCCAATCTGTTATAATATTCTCATACAGGGCTGTACGAATAAAATATTTTACTGACCTTGAGCATAAGCAATGTAATAAAAGTCTTTTTTCCGTCACGCGTTATACGTCACGAGAGTATATGTATTATTTATGCTTACCTCAATAAGTTTTTGAAAAGATGGGATATAAAAATGGAGGAAGAACAACTTAAACAAAAACTTCATGAAATGGCACTTCTCAATAAATCCGGCAGGTTGCTCAATACCGGTATTCTGCCTGAACAGGTCATTGATATTGCCATTGATGCTGTTGTGGAAGCACTGTCTCCCGATGTGGTTCTTTTTTTTCTTAAAAAAGACGAACATTTACATTTACAGGCCTCCGGGCCATGTAATTCCAGATTTACCGAAGATCTCTTCCCTACACACATAGTCGGTGAATGTATCTGCGGTCTGGCAGCCAGTCAGGCGAAACCTGTCTATTGTACTGACATATCTGTTGATTCAAGATGTACATGGGAAGAATGTAAAAAATTCGGTCTTTCTTCTTTTGCTGCTCTCCCTCTTATGAATGAAAAAGAGGTCATAGGAATACTTGGTCTTGCATCGGAATTACCGCGGGATTTTGAGAAAGAGGCAGATTTTCTTGAGATTTTATCTTTGGAAATTTCTATTGCCTTCAGAAATTCTCTTCTATTTCAAAAACTTAAAGACCATGCTTCTGTACTGGAACAGGAAGTGTCTGCAAAAAAGCAGATGGAAGAGATACTCAGAAAAAACGAAGAGCAACTCAGGGATATTGCAGATAATATTCCCGGAGTCGTTTACAGGTTCTATGTCAATCCTGATGGTACTACGGGCCTTTCTTATGTTAATGAACGTGCGGAAGAAATATTTGGTTTTAAAAATATTCCTCTGGAAGATGCTTTTCAGAGATTTACTGAATGTGTCACTCAGGAATATAGAGAATCATTTATATCTTCTACAATGAAATCAATCAAGGAAAAATGTAGCTGGATTTTTGAAGGGAAATTCCGTAAACCTGGAGGAGGAGAATTGTGGTTCCGTGGTGTGTCCCACCCCAAACAGACAGGTGAACAGGTGATTTTTAATGGTTTGCTCACTGATATTACAGAACAAAAACAGAAAGATGAACTTCTGAAAATGAATGAAGCCCGTATATCGGCTCTCCTTGAAATGTCCAGGATAACAGGGAATGATGAGAAGGTTCTTATGGATTTTGTTCTTGAAAAGGCTATTGAGTTAACAGGAAGTAAAATCGGTTATCTTGCTTTTATGAATGAAGACGAAACAGTCCTCTCTGTTTATTCCTGTTCTAAAAATGTTATGGAGCAATGTTTGATTTCAGATAAACCTTTAGAATATTCTCTGGAAACTACCGGGTTATGGGGAGAAGCTGTGAGACAGCGGAAAGCAGTTATAACAAATGATTATATGGCGGGAAACCCATGGAAAAAAGGTTGTCCTGAAGGTCATGTTTCTATAATTAGCCACATGAACGTACCCATTTTTGACGGAGATAAAATAGTTATTGTTGCAGGAGTTGGAAACAAGAAAGATCCGTATATAGAAGATGATGTACGTCAGTTAACCTTTATGATTGACGGTATGTGGAAGATTCTTAAAGCCAGCAGAGCGGAAAAATCTTTACGGGAAAGCGAAGAAAGATATCGTTTCCTTGTTCAGAATTCCATTGATATAGTTACCATTATTGATGAAAAAGGAATAATTAATTATGTAAGTCCCTCTATAGAATTGATAGCAGGATACAAACCATCTGAACTTGAGGGCAAAGATAACTTTATATTTTTCCATCCGGATGAACAGCAGATGTTCAGGGAATTACTTGTGAATAATCTCAGCCATTATAATGTGCCATGTAATTTTGAATATAGATTCAGACATGCCTCGGGGCACTGGATTGACCTGGAATCTACTGCCGTTAATCTTATGAACAGTCCCGGCATAAAAGGAATACTTATAAATACACATGATATAACTCTAAGAAGGAAGGCTGAAAGAGAAACGGAAGAGTGGAAGAATCGTTATGA
This sequence comes from Vulcanimicrobiota bacterium, assembly GCA_040217695.1. Taxonomy (GTDB): domain Bacteria; phylum Vulcanimicrobiota; class SpSt-956; order SpSt-956; family JAKJGF01; genus CALARM01. The sequence continues at coordinate 13,872 of JBEHWO010000076.1, forward strand.
ACTGCTGGCTCTTTCGGCGGGAAATGTGATTTATGATTATGATTTATTAACAGATGAAATTGTCTGTGGCGGAAGTTTAAAAAGTACCCTTGGTTATGAACCTGAGAATAATCCTGTTGCTTCGGCAGAATGGCAAAATCTGATTCATCCTGATGAAAAAGAAAAAATTTTCAATCAATGGACCTCTGCAAGAGAAACAGGTTCTGTTTTTAATGCTGAATATCGTTTTCTTCATAAGAACGGACATTATATAATGATACAGGATACAGGTTATCCTCTTTTTGATAACAAAGGCAATGTAATAAAATACATAGGTGTTCTTATAGATATGACTGAATCAGGGCAGTTAAAAGAGGAGAGGGAACAACTGGAAGAACAGCTCCGTCAGGCTCAAAAAATGGAGTCTATCGGGCGTCTGGCCGGAGGTGTGGCTCATGATTTTAACAATCTCCTTACTCCCATACTGTGCTATGCAGAACTGCTCAGATACAGCATTCATCCCAGTGACGAGAGATCTGGACAGCTTAAACAGATTGTGGATGCGGCAAAAAAAGCCAGGGATCTGACAAGGCAGTTACTTGCTTTCAGCAGAAGACAGGCACTTCAGGTCAAATCCGTAGATCTGGGGCAAATAGTTTCCGCTATGGAAAAATTGCTCAGAAGAACTATTCGCGAAAATATTCAGCTTGTAATCTCTCCTCCTTCCGCTCCATGTTCCGTAATGGCTGACACAGGACAGGTAGAGCAGATTCTTATGAATCTTGCCGTTAATGCCCAGGATGCCATGCCGGGCGGAGGGGTTATGTCTATCAAGGTATCTCATATGGAACTGGATGAAACAGCCTGTATGGGACGTCCTGATGCAAAGCCCGGCAGTTACGGCCTTCTGATTGTCAGTGATACAGGATGCGGTATGGACGAAGAAACAAAGAAAAGAATATTTGAGCCTTTCTTTTCCACAAAAGGTGAAGCCGGCACAGGTCTCGGCCTGGCCACGGTTTATGGCATTGTAAAGCAGCATCAGGGAAATATCTGGGTTTACAGTGAACCGGGAAGCGGTACATGTTTCAAGATTTTTCTTCCCTCTTCGGATACAATGAGAGCTGAAAATGAGCAAAGCCCTGATATTATTCTGACCTATCGCGGAGCTGAAACTGTGCTCCTTGTAGAAGACGACGACGTGGTAAGAGATATTGCCAGAGCTATGCTGGAACAGAACGGTTATCAGGTTATTGTGGCTTCAAGCGGTGAGCGGGCGATGGAAATGATTGAAAACCGCAGTGGTACTATAGACCTTCTGCTGACTGATGTCATTATGCCCGGTATGAACGGAAAAGAACTTTATGCAAGGCTGCTGGAAAGTCACAGGGAGACTGCCGTGCTGTTTATGTCCGGCTATACGGATAATATTATCAACAATCAGAGTATTTTAGATAAAAATGTAGACTTTATAGAGAAACCTTTTTCCATAGAAGGACTCACTTCTATGGTAAGATCGGTTCTGGACCGAAAGAAAAAGTGAATGGTGGAACTACCTGTAATGTATGTGTAATGGTATTACTGACCTGAGCATAAGGGACTGTAAGAAAATAACTCGTCAAACTATGGTTATTGTCCTCGCGTCACGCGTCACGCGTCACGCGTCACGATTACACATATGATAAGGTTATTTTTTTACAACCTCCAAGCATGCAATAAACATTTTCTTCCCGTCACGCATCACGCATCACGATACAATCTTCTCTGCAGCAGAGATGGTATTACGTAAAAGCATTGCTATAGTCATGGGGCCAACACCTCCGGGAACAGGGGTTATGGCAGAAGCTTTCTTTGATACTTCCTCAAATGCCACATCTCCAACCAGTCTTGTGCCTGATTTGGTATTACTGTCAGGAAGCCTGTTTATCCCTACATCCACTACTGCTGCTCCTTCTTTTACCATGGAAGCTTTTATAAACTCCGGTTTCCCGATGGCAGCAATGATTATATCTGCCTGGAGTGTATGATGTTCCAGATTTTTAGTTTTTGAATGACATACTGTCACTGTTGCACCGATTTCTTTTCGAAGAAGTATGTCGGCCATAGGTTTACCTACAATTTTACTTCTCCCTATTATTACAACATGTTTACCTGTTACTTCTATACCGCTTTCTTTAAGCATTATATATATGCCATAAGGGGTGCATGGAAATACAACAGGATTTTCACTGAAGAGTTTTCCTGTATTTATTGGATGAAGACAGTCTACGTCTTTTAAAGGATTTACTGCTTCTATTATTTTTTCTTCTGAAATATGTGACGGCAGAGGTAATTGAACTAAAATACCATGAATTTTTTCATCTCTGTTAAGATCTTCTATTGTCTTTAATAAATCTTCTTCATTGCAGTCTTCGGGGAAGAGGAATTCCCGGGAATCCATTCCTGCTTTCGCACAGGCTTTTTTCTTTCTGTCCACATATACTCTTGATGCAGGGTTGTTTCCTGCCAGTATGACTGCAAGACATGGTTTTATGCCGGTTTTCTTTACAAAATCTGTAGTTTTTTCTTTTATTTCTTCTGTTATTTTGTTTGCAATAGGTTTACCATAGAGAATCTTTGTCATTTTATAAAACCTCCCTTTAAATGAAGTCGTAATGCGTGATGCGTGTGAACATGGATTACAGTTATTTTATTAAATGCAGTGACCATAGATAATATATACGACAGGACTTACGCAAAAAACACAGAAGAATCTGTCATTGCGAGCGAAGCGAAGCAATCCCATTATTACAACAGAAACTGTCGGGATTGCTTCGTCGCTCCGCTCCTCGCAATGACAAAATGCGTAACTCCTGATACGATTCTCGTGACGCGTTACGCGTTACGCGTCACGGGAAGATGCATTTTATTACATACTTATGCTCAGGTCAGTAAACAATAGATATTTTGCACAACTCTTCAAGAGAAACTTCTGATAAAGTGTCTGCAATCATATCTGCTTCTGTCAATTTTTCGGCGGGAAAGCTTGTAGTAAGTCCTATACAGTACATAGATGCTCTTTTGGCCGCTGTTATGCCATAGAGAGAATCTTCCACTACTATACAGTTTCCAGGTTTTACACCGAGTCTTCCCGCTGAAGCAAGGAATATATCCGGCTCAGGTTTTCCTCTTTTTATATCTTCACATGATATTATAGTCTTAAAGTAACCTTTGAGTCCACTTTCTGAAAGATTAAAAGCAATTTTTTCCGGTGTTCCCGATGATGCCACACATATGGCCAGGTTTAATTCGAGAGCTTTTTCTATAAATTCCACCGTACCGGGAAAGGTTTTTAGTTTACCTCTTGCAAAATTATAATACTCTTCTTCTTTTTCCATAGCTATTGCATCTATATTTCCGGTAAAGGAATATTTGTCGAAAAAGAATTTTATTGCATCAGATGAATTTTTTCCTACGATTAATTTAAAATCATCTTCTATATTCACCCCTCTTTTTGCAAGAACAGGTTTCCATACTGCACAGCTAAAGGGTTCAGAATCTACAAGAACTCCGTCACAATCAAAAATTATTGCTTTTACTTCCATTGTGATATCTCCACTTTGAAATTTTTTGCTATTATACCATAGAGGCTTGAAAAGTAAAAGGTTAAAGATAGTGTTTTTTTATGACAGGTAGATTAACTTTTACTGGAAATTGCACTTAATTTTGTAAATCTATTAATTTATATGAGAATCATGAAGGGTGAAGAGGGAATAACTTTTCACTCTGAATATTCTGTGATAAATTTCTTTTCCCATTGTATATAAAATCACCTGTCATTTTTAAACGCAATCCCATGTTTTTAATAAAAATATCAATAAACCTTTGTCATTCTTTTGAAAACGGGGAGCTACTGTGATTTTACGAAAAAGCTTATAGAACCCGGCGAAATGGCACATGCGTTAACTTACTGACCTGAGCATAAGTATTTACTGACCTGAGCATAAGCATTTAATAAAGGTTCTTCCTCCCGTCACGCGTGACGCGTTACGCGTCACGAGAGCATATATTTATTATTTATGCTCACCTCAGTAATAAACCTTTTCCTCCCGTCATGCGTTACGCCTTACGCGTCACGAGAGCATATATTTATTATTTATGCTCAACTCGGTACCGCAACAGGTAAATTGGTATCCCCAAAATATGGCACACACACCTGTCCCTGGCCGGGTTCTGAAGGAAAATATATGCCGTATTAAAAGAGGATGCTGTTCCGCTAATACTTTGATTATTAATTAACCTTGAAATATTCAGTTTTTTTAATTGATAAAACTTAGGAATTCAGGCATTTTTTCTGAATCAAAGTAATCACGGAAGAGTATCTTAAATTTTTTTTTAATTTTTTTTAAGTTTTTTTTAAGTTTTTTTTAAGTTTTTTATATTATATTTACTTTAGTTAAATTTTATTATAATTTTAATATAACAGAGTAAGTTTATATTAAAAAAGAGTAAGGAGGAGAAGAATATGAAAATTTTAAATCTTGTAAATCAAAATAAACCCTCTCAAGCACCTTATTATGCAAACAAAACTTCCGACCCTATTTCAAAGGAAACAAAGGATGAATTTCCGGATATTAAAGTTATTAAGCCAGATTCTGTCTCCCTGAATGGCTATTCTGTTCCCATAGAAGATAACCTTTATATTAAATCAAGAGAAATAGAATTGAAAAAGGAGCTTAAAGACCTGAAGAAAGAACTAAAACATATACATAGGATTGACATGGCAACAAACACTCTTATAGGTGCCGCCGGAGTAGGGGCCTGTGTTTGCGTAGTTCCTCTGGCTTTAGCTCTGGGACAAGGTATGACAGGAGGAATGGCTCTGTTAAGTGGAGGAGGATTGCTGCTGGGTCTTGCAGCAGGAATGGCCCTGGATAGCAACATTACTAAATGTTCTACAAATGAAACTGACAGAAAAGAGCTCAGTCAAAATTATGATAAAGGCAGAGTCGAATTGGATCATCTTAAAAAATCCGAAATATACTGGGCCGGCGACGACAGGGAATTATCTCCCAGAGAGCAATGCTTAAGCACGTTGGATCAATTAAAAAAGGATGCAGTAAAGGTATTCTCCGGGTATTGCGATGATCTTCGCGAAGAGCTTCGCCATGAAGGTGCCAGTTACGGCGCTCGTGAAAGGCTGGAGGTCTTCTCTTACGTTTCATCTGCTGCTGAAAGCGTAGACGGTTTTTTTAAGAAAAAATATCCGGGACTTTATGAGGGGAAAAAAAATGATAAGAATAGTGAAGAATACTATGAAAAACTTTTTCCTGAGTTTTTCAAAGATGTAATTAAGTTTAGAAGTAATCTTGTGGAAGAAGCCCAGAAGAATATACCAAATTTCTCATCATACTGATTATACCTTTGCACTTTTCCATAATTTTCTTATTTTTACCGGCTTTATAGTTAAACAGGTTCCGGGTGTTGGGTTTTAATCTTCCTGACCCAACACCTGACACCTGAAAATTGAATAGATTATTTTTTTACAGTTTTTAAAATCTGTAAAAGTATACTTTTGCACTTTTTCATATCAGCAATTTATTGCCTTTGTAGACAAAATAATCTTTAAAATTACCTTTACCTCAGTTTCTCTTCAAATACCTTGCAGAGAGCCGGGTTGAGCAGAAATCTTCCTATTACAACACTCTGTCTGTCAGTCGTTTCTTCAATCTTTTTCGTTCCTATCTCCTGAAGTTTTTCGACAAGGCCGTCTCTTTTTATTTCATAATCCTTATCGTTCATAGCCCTTGCCTGTTCTATTATATTTTCTATTTCTTTAAGTTTTTTTGCTGTTTCTTCAGAGGAGAATTCTCTTTTAAGTTTTTCTTCTATTTTATCGATGAGTCTATCTTTTCTTTTTTCATATATTTCATCGGAGGCAGCTCTTATTTTATCAAGTTTTTGACTGAGACCGTTACTGTCTCCTGTCTGTCCTATAAAACCTTCTTTGCTTATCTGAGGTACAAGACATGGTTTGTATCTGCCTGCTATAACAAGCTGGTTTTCATTCAGTATCTTTTTTGCCTGATTCACAAGAACCATCATATCTTCTTTGTATTTATCTTCTCTCTCTCTCAGTTTTTCCGCTCTTTCATGAAGTGTTTTCTTTGTGTTTTCTTTCAGATCCACATTTGATGAAAGTTCTCTGTTTACTGCAGGCAATATTTCCGATATAAGGGAATTCAATTCTTCTCTGTCTGAGAGGAATTTTTCTTCAAGTTCTCCTGATTTTTTCTGTAATGGTATGAGTTTTTTCATCTGTTCATCCGTAAGGTAGAGGCCGTTGATAAGATTGAGAGATTTTGTCAGTCTTGACATCTGTTCCACATCATCGTTGCCTGTAAGAGCAAGAGATTTTTTACTGTTGAGTAAAACCATACTGGAAACCAGTAAAAGAGTTGATATAAGGAATAATAATATTATTTTTTTACTCATTTTTTTCACCTCTTTTTGAAATTTTTTCTGATTATATTATATATGATATTTTTATTAAAGAGCAATTATATATGGATAAGAGGACGTTTCTGATGAGTGAACAGTGAGTAGTGAGTAGTGAAAAGTGAAAAGAGTTGATAGTTGAGGGTGGAGGGGTGCGGGGTTATTGTTTAGAGTTTGCTCTGGCAGCCGTCACCGGGGTACTCTGGTC
>JBEHWO010000077.1:0-20318 GCA_040217695.1 Vulcanimicrobiota bacterium
AGGGTCTTTCTCTAAATCTTCTTTTAATACAGAAAGACACTTCCATCTTACACCATCGTAATTTGACGGATCAAGAATTCTGGTTATATGTTTCGGATCTTCCATTACTTCTTTTCTGAATTCTTCTCCATGTTCAAAGGGATAAAGAGCCATTTTCATATGTGCAAGTGTAGGAACTGTAGATTTGGGGCTTTTCAGTTCTTCAGGTTTTATGGTAATTTCTGCATCCAGATTATGTGCATTTGGTTGTTTTTCATCTACCATAGAACGATCCTGTTCCGACACACCGTCATCTCTGTTGGAAATCGCAATTACCGTTACCCCGTCAGGCACTTTTTTATTATCTACATATTTCTTTATAAAGTCAGAACCTTCTGTAATCTGTTCATATCCGGGCGTCATAAGGTGAATAATGGGATTCATATAAACAGAACCAATTAAAGCGCTATTTTTATACATTTCTTTTGTAAGTTCTTTGTTATAACTGTACCACATATTGAAAAAAGGATTAACCATAGAAAACTGCATTCCCGGGAATGTTTCCATAGGGTCCAGGACATTCTTTTCTAAAAGAGTATAAGCATAATTGGCAAGGCCGCTGGGAAGAGTTTTGTTTACTCCCTTCCCTACAGGTGAAGAAAGGGTTATTACTGTTGATACTCCGTTTGCGCCATCATAGGTAAAATCACTTTTATCTCCTGCTTTCGGATTAAGAGCAAGAGTATAAGATACAAAACCTCCCATACTGTGTCCTACAAGTACTGCTTTCGGCGCTATAACATCCATAATTTCTCCGGCCACTCTGGCAGCAACTTTTTTATCGCTGTATCCGGCTTTCCTTACCTGTTCTGCAAGAGATTTTTCTATTTCTTTAGTCCTGCCGCTGAAGGTTTTAAGTAATTCGTCTTTATCGTTCTCAAGAAGATCTTCCATTTTATCAATAACACCCGGCATAAGAGAAACTACTCTATCCACTCTTTCATCATGGCGTCCGTAAAAATCGGAAGACATTCCGAAATATTCCTTCAGTGCTTCCGGATCATCTTTACATAACGATAATTCTTCAAGATGTTTTCTGGATACTTCCATTCTGGCATTATTTATATTCCTGGATACCAGCTGACCGGACTGTTCCATCGGTTCTCCTTCTTTAATGGTGGTATAAGTGGTCAGTTCCGCAGGATGGCCGGTCTGAAGAGCTGCATCCTTATAAGCTGAAATGGATTCTTCACCGAAGCCTGTGCCATGAACAATAACTACAGGCGTTTCATTTCTTGCCACCACTCCGGCCGAAGCATTTCCGGGCATAATAAATGCTTTAGTTACAGAATTTGCAGCCATCTGTTTCATATGGATAAGGTCGGCAACAAAGTTATCTCCTTTTATATTACCAAAATCAACCTTATCACCGGTCCGCTCCTTTAGTTCTCCGCCCCTGGCTTTTGTAAAATACTGGATAAGCGGTTTATCGGCTCCCTCTATCTTCAATTAAATCACCTCATTTTTCTATATCGTGACGCGTGGCGCGAGGATACAGACGAAATATCTAGCTGAATAATAATATATCATAAATATCCAAGACTTGAATCACATTTATGTTAATAAATTGTTAACTTTTACAATCTATTTAGTTTCACAATATTATCACATATTAATAGATTAAACAATAATTAATGAAACATATTTTTCTGATTTTAATAAAATCCGCAGGTGAACCTGATCGTGAAATTTACAATTCTTTTTCATTCACAGAAAATATTTTTCACTGTAAGAATAAGTAAAACCCGTATCAAAATCTATAAAAATTATTTATTATCTTTATGGCTGCTTCCCATAAAGCCGAAGGATTTCATAAAAATATCTCCCATTTCAAAAGGCAGTTTGCTTATGTCGGTCATTTCTTTCAATCTTTTTTCCATAACATTCCTGTAAGAAAAATAGGATTCCATGGCCATTGTAAGATAATTCTCAAAAAAATCCTTTGTAAATTCCTGATTGGATCTGATTATCTGATACAGAAGAGACGAAGGAAGCAGGTCTTTTTTGTTTTTTTCTTCTTCCAGTATTATCTGTGCCAGTATCTGTTTTGTTATATCTTCATCGGTACCGCTGTCTATAACCTTTATATCACAGCCGCCACGAATGATGGCGGCTATCTCGTCAAGTTTCATATACCTGCTTTCTTCCGTATTATAAAGCCTTCTGTTTGTATATTTTTTTATAATTACTTCTTTTTTATCCAATTTTATCACCCCGTAACTTATTATAAATTCCCGTCAATTCTTTGTCAAACACTTTATTCGCAAATGCGTAATTTTACAATAAAAGGATTTTCATCGTTCAGGTGGTATCTACTGAAGTGAGTAGTGAATAGTGAAAAGCCAGAAAACCTTATCTAATATGGTTTATAACATATTAAAATATTAATTGCTTATGCTCAGGTCAGTAAGTACCGTAACAGATAAATTAGTAACCAAAATCTTATATATCGTGACGCGTAACGCGTTACGGGAGCAGAAACTTTATATAAGCACATGATACGTAATTTTTTGGATACTCTTTTACCTGGTGTGGTAATAAGTAAGGCAACAGATAATTTAATAACAGGAGGTACATTTTAATGGAAACTTTTATCATACCTGATCTCAATTCTATTAAAGAAGGAGCAAAAAGAATAAAACCCTTTATTCATAAAACTCCTGTATTTACATGTAAAACATTCAATGACATGTTCGGAGGAGAAATTTATTTTAAATGTGAAAATTTTCAAAAAATCGGTGCTTTTAAAATCAGAGGGGCAACAAATGCTGTTTTTTCTCTATCGGAAGAAGAAGTAAAACAGGGAGTCGCAACCCATTCATCAGGCAACCATGCCCAGGCCCTTGCCCTTGCCGCCAGAAACAGAGGAATTCCGGCATGGGTAGTAATGCCTGAAAACTCTAAAAAAGTCAAAATAGAAGCAGTAAAAAACTACGGAGCAAATGTCATTTTATGTAAACCCACACTGAAAGACAGAGAAAAAACACTGGGAAAAGTCATAGAAGATACAGCAGCAGTATTTATTCACCCCTATAATAATATGAAAGTCATAGAAGGACAGGCCACGGCAGCACTTGAATTTTTAAAAGAAACCGGCAGGCTGGATATCATTATGACTCCTGTAGGAGGAGGAGGTCTTTTAAGCGGCACTGCCTTATGCACTCATTATCTGTCACCCTCCACGACAGTAACAGGAACAGAACCTGCCCTGGCAGATGATGCTTTCCGCTCATTTCGAGATTCCGTAATCTATCCTCCCAATACCCCTCTGTCTGTTGCAGACGGTCTTCTTACATCCCTTGGAGAAAACACGTTCCGTATAATAAAACAGCATGTTCATAATATAGTTACAGTCAGTGAAGAATCCATTATTTCATCGATGAAACTCATATGGGAAAGAATGAAAATCATTGTAGAGCCGTCATCATCGGTGCCTTTTGCCGCTATAATGGAGAAAAAAGTAGATATTAAAGGTAAAAAAGCGGGTATAATATTATCGGGAGGAAATGTAGATTTAAATCATCTGCCATGGGTGAAAGATGAAGAGTTATTGACCGGAGCATAAGCATTTACTGACATGAGCATAAGCATGTAATAAAAGTCTTCCTCCAGTCACGCGTTACGCGTCATGAGAGCAGTTATGTATTATTCATGCTCACCTCGGTAACAGAGAAATCATTCTTCACGGCTCACCTTTCGATAAAATAAATCATGTACACTTAAAATAAATTTTTTCACCCTATTTAATCATGACATTTTTTATGTTATAATATGAAAGCCGGCTACTTTGCCGGGAGAGAGGGAGAATAACTGCGATGACTTCAAGAGGAGATTTTTACTTATGAAACTTAAAGAAATAAGTAATAACCCTGTAGATAAAGTACTGTCAGGTGAAACAAAACAGATGTTATGGGAAAAAGCAATGAATGAATTTCCTGATGATCGAATGATGCAGGAGTATTTCTATTTACGTCTGATGCAAAAACATCTCGGACAGGAAACAAAAGATAAAAAATAGATTTAGCTGTCTTACCCGGGTGTTTCAGTTAAATATCCGTCATATGTTTTTTCCCTGTGTATAATTTTTACTTTTTTTCGATTTCATTTGTCAGATGTAATTTATCAAGAACATAAAATATGAGGCTCAATACCATACCTGTAACAGTGGCGAGAGCCATACCTGTAAGACCGACTTCTCCGATTTTGATGGTCACTCCGCTTATACCGGCAATAAATACTATGGCAGTAAGAGTCAAATTTCTTGTTTTACTGTAATCTACATGAGCTTCTACAAGCATTCTTATGCCGGATGCGGCGATTACGCCGAATAAAAGTAAACTTACTCCCCCCATAACCGGAATGGGAATACTTGAAATGGCAGCGGAAAGTTTACCGAAGAAAGCCATAATAATCGAAATAACTGCCGCCCCTCCTATAACCCATACGCTGTAAACCCCCGTAATGGCCATTACTCCCATATTTTCCCCGTAAGTAGTGGTAGGAACGGAACCGGCACATCCTGATAAAGCAGTCGAAATGCCGTCACTGAAGAGAGATCTGTGAAGACCTGGATCTTTTACAAGATCCCTTCCTACAATCTGGCCGGTTACAAAAAGATGTCCTATATGTTCCGACATTACGACAAGGGCAGCAGGAATTATTATGAGTATGGCATTTACATCAAAAACAGGGAGAACCATTTTCGGAATAAAAAACCAGCTTTTCTCTGTTATGGCAGAATAATTGACAAGTCCCGGGTGATATATATTTAATAGCGCGGAAAGCCCGTAACCGGATAAAACAGCAATAAGCACAGGGATAATGGCCATAAAACCTCTGAAGAGAATAGAGCCGAAAATAACCATAGACAGAGTAAACATAGATACTATAATGGCATAATTATTGTACACACCGGATTTGTCAGGTAAAAGACCTGACATGTCTGCCGCTGTTCTTGCAAGTTCAAGGCCTATAAGTGCAACAACAGGCCCCATGGCGGCCGGGGGAAGGATCACATTAATCCATTTAGTTCCTGCCCGTCCGATAATACCGGCTACTGTCATAAAGATCAAACCTGATACTATAAATCCTCCCAGGGCTTTTGCGAAATTTTCCTGATAATCCGGAGAACTCAAAATCACTGCAGTAGCAGGTCCTATAAAGGCAAAACTGGATCCAAGAAAAGCCGGTGCTTTACCTTTGCATACAAAGAGATAAATTAAAGTGCCTATGCCGTTCATAAGTAAAACCAGTGCAGGGTCAATTATTACAAGGTCAGGATTGCCGGAGGCAGTTCTTGCCGCCTGATTGAAAAGAAAAGGTACCAGCACAGAGGCACCGAACATGGCAAACAAATGTTGAAAACTTAAAGGTAATCCCTGTAAAAAGGGGACTTTTTCTTCTACCTGAATGATTCGTCTTTCCATATGAATTATAGCCTCCTGAATAAGTGAAGGTGACGCGTAACGCGTGACCCGTGACGGGTTTAATCGCGCATCAGGCATTATGCTTTACGCATTACGATTATTAATTGTAGAATGCTTCCAGCGACCAGTGATGGGATGTTAAAAAAATTCATACTCCGGTCACCGGATAATTCATCGGACATTCGCCTGAGAAAAGAAAAATCCTCTCATAAAATATTTTATTCTTTTTCTAAAACTGATACCTTATGAAAGGATTTTTTATAGATTATAGTTATACTCCTTTGCATAGATAAATACATTGGGAATTTCAGTAGCCAGCCCCTTCCGAAAACAAATAATCCTCTTACTCATAATTTCGTTCTTCCGGATTTATCATATTGAACTCTTACTTACTGAGGTGAGCATAAATAATAAATATATGCTCTCGTGACGCGTAACGCGTCACGCGTGACGGGAGGAAGAACCTTTATTAAATGCTTATGCTCAGGTCAGTATTTACTTACAGGCTTTCAGGACGAATTTCTTTTCTCCAGGGACTGGCCACTGAAATTCTTCAGTGATGCAATTATTTATACAACAAAGTATAATATACTTTTTCAGAATCTTTTAAAAACCGTTATCCCGTAAGGGCGCACGGCCGTGCGCCCCACAGGCGTCAACTCAAGGAAATTTATGTAATAACTCTCAGGACATTACTCACATCTCACTTTTCACTTCTCACTTTTCACTTTTCACTTTTCTCTTTTCACTTTTCACATCTCACTTTTCACTTCTCACTTCTTACCACTCCTGAAAGATTTCCTCTTCGATGCTTCCCATAAAGTCATTATAAACAATCCCAGTCCGAAGGTTCTTACAAGCATTTTTATAACCTCTACGGTAAGTCCTCCGAGAACAGGAAATAAAGCTATCAATTTGAATATTATCAATACCAGGAAAAGACCTATAACGGACCTGGCAGGTTCTTTACATTCTTTTCCCGTAACAGAAGCAATTTTATCTCCAATCATATGGCCCAGAACAGCAAAACCGAAGGAAAACCCCAGAAAATACAGAAGAGGAACAAGAGGAATAAATAAAATTCCTATAATACTTACGGCAAGTAATATGATAAGTGGTATGAAACCTATTAACCAGAGAAATCCTGCAATAAACGAAGAAGCAGGGTTGGACACAAATCTATCGGTAAGACCTCTGACATAATTACGGAAGAAGAGCAGTATTATCAGAGCCAGAACTATATCCCAGCTGCTGAAAACACTCATTATAAAAGACGGAACAGCCGACATTTCATAGGAAGCAATATTTACGGTATCCCCTTTTACCGTCACACCTCTGTCTCTCTCAATAGAACTGCAAATAGCCACAAGATCTCCCTGTATTTCAGAACCTCTTTTCAGATGGACTTTTCCGAAAATAACAACACAGTCGCTTGTCACGGTCCCCCTCACGGTTCCTTCAGAGCATATGAGAACTACATCATTTGTAATTTTGCCGCTCTCAGTATTTCCGGCACCGAAGATCCTGACAAGGGAATTTTCTCTCTCCTCTGAAGAACTGTCTTCCGAAGAATTCATCTGAGAAAAGATTTTTAAAGAAAAAGAGACTATTAAAAACAGGATAATAAGTGAAGAGAAACATATTTTTTTCATAGACTTCTCCTTTCATATAATTTATAAGAATTTAAGTAGTCGTGACGCGTAACGCGTAACGCGTGACGGGTTTAATCCCTGCACATAACGCATTACCGGGTAATTATTTATAAATAGTTATGAAACTGACCATAATTTTTAAGAAAAATACCTTTTTTTCTGGCAGTAAAAAAAGTAATAAAAACCATTAAAAGAGCAGAATAAAATATTAAAAATATCATATTCTGTTTCAGACATGCAAAGAAAAGCTCCATAAGAGGCATGTCTTTTAGCACAAAAAACAGTCTTACCACAATATTTCCGATTACAGGCAGAGGGTTCGAGTATCCGCAGTAAAAGAAAACAACGAGGAAAAAGACTGAAATACCGGCAGAAACTATTATATTAATGATTGATGTTTGCTCATCAATTCTATTCATAACATGTCCGGTAAAATCATCAGGAACAGAAATCTTACAGTCAAAATCTTTATCTATGTTCTCAAAAATTTTCATATCTTCTTTACAGATACTGCATTCTTCAAGATGATGTTCAAAGTCATCTATTTCCTTATCTGAAAGTTCTTTTTCAAGATATAAAACAAGTTTATCTTCAAAGGGACACTTCATAAAAATCCTCCTCTCTGGCCAGCTTAATCAGAGATTTTCTTCCTCTGAATATATAGTTTTTCACCTGTTCAGGCGACACAGACATTATTTCCGAAATTTCACCATAGGTGAGATCATTCATAAATCTCAGGATAATTGCAGTTTTATATGGTTCTTCCAGTTTCTCAAGAAGAGATTTTATATATAATCCGCCTTCAGGATCTTCCTTATATGCCCCCTGTTCTACAGACTCCTGACAGTCCAGATTTCTGTTATATTTTACCTTATAATCTTTTGCCAGATTAACGGCAATCTTAAAAAGCCAGGAAGAAAATTTCATTCCTTCCCTGTAAGATTTCAGGTATTTCCATGATTTCAAAAAAGTCTCCTGGGCAAGATCGAGACTCCCGTCATAATCTCCTGTCATTCTGTAAATCAGTGACATAACAGGTTTGCTGTAACGATTGACAAGTATTTCAAAGGATTTTTTATCACCTTTCAGTGATTTACCTGCAAGTTTTTCGTCTTCTTCTGCCATATCACAGTTTTTTTCATGACAGTTACTCATGCTATCACTATCTCCGATACATATTCTTATCCGTAAGAAACTACTCGCACCGTCCGCCTAAATATCTCGCCAGAAATTTCTCTGCAATCTCATAAAATTTAAGTCTGTTTTCTTCTTTTAAAAATCCATGTCCTTCATCGGGAAAGAGGACATATTCATAATATATGCCTCTTTTTTTCATTGCTTCCACAATCTGCTCTGACTCTGCCTGTTTGACTCTCGGATCATTTGCACCCTGGGCAATCAGCATGGGGATTTTGATATTTTCCACACTGAACAGAGGTGAACGGGATTTCAGAAAATCTTCTTCTTTATCAGGATCTCCCATCATCTGAACCATCTGAGCCCTTGCCGGCTTCCAGTAAGGAGGCATAGATTTTGCAAGTGTTATAAGATTACCGGGGCCGAACATATCTACGGCACAGCAGAAAAGATCCGGCGTAAAGGTTGCACCTGCAAGAGCGGCATAACCTCCGTAAGAACCGCCGTATATGGCAATCTTTTCCGGACTGACAATCCCTTCTTTTATTGCCCAGTTTACACCGTCTACCAGGTCATTATGCATATTATTCCCCCACTGCCTGTCACCTTTATGTAAAAAATCCTTTCCATATCCCGTAGAGCCGCGAAAATTAATCTTAAGACACGCATAGCCGCGGTTTGCAAACCACTGTGATTCAGGAATATAACCCCATTTATCACGGTGCCTGGGCCCTCCATGAACAGATAATACAAGAGGCAAATTTTTTCTTTCCTTTCCCGGAGGAAAAGTAATATAACCATGAATGGCCAGGCCGTCCCGTGACATAAAAGATACTGGTTCCAGAGGGGCCAGAGTGTAGGACTTCAGGGCAGGTTGAGTGTCAAAAAGAAAGGTGCCTTTTTTTGTGGTACGATCATATATATAATATAAGACAGGCTCTGTATCATTGACAAAAGATACTATCCATATTCTGTCATTGCTATCTCTTGAACCTATAGAAAAATCACCGGTATGAAGTTTTTTAATTGCTTCAAAATCAGGTTTTATCTGTTCATCCAGAACAACCCATTCCTCCCTGGCTTTATAAAAAGACAGAGCCTGTATTTCACAGGTATCCTGATCTATCAGGAGACGGTTTACATCATATTCAGGATCTTCAGCCATTACTTCTGTTTTGCCTGTTTTTATATTTAATTTCACAAGACGGGCTGCATTATAATCTCTGCTGTCTGTCAGATAGAGATATTCTCCGTCTTTCGAGAAACCTTTCACACCGCTCATAGAGTTATCTTCGGCATTCCAGGAAAATATTTTTTCCCATGGAGAATGTTCATCTTTTCTTAACAGAATGTCAGCACTTCCGTCATCATTATTTTGTTCGGCCACACGGACATTGAAATCGGCATCTTCGACCCATCGTGTCACATGGCCGGGATTTTTCACAACCATATCAAGTTTACCCGTAGATAGAGTAAGCCTGTATACATCATGAAGTTCTTTGTTTTCTTTATTCATGGTTATCAGTATTTCATCTGGGAAATGTTTATCTACCGCCATAATTCTTACCTGAACATCTTCAAAAGGAGTCAGATTTTTTATTTCTCCTGTTTTAAGATCTACAGAATAAAGATTAAAATTTTCATTACCTGCCGTATCCTGGATGTATAAAATATGCCTGCTGTCAAAAGCCCAGAAATAGCTCAGAATACTTCTTTTTTTATCATCTGTTACCACTCTGTCATCTTCTGCCCCCATGGTTTTAACCCATATATTCAATATTTTGTTTACAGGTGCAAGATAGGCTATGTGGTGTCCGTCAGGTGAAATTTTCGGCGATGCTTTTTCAGGGTTTCCGAAAAGTATTTCTCTGGGAATAAGTTTTGTCTCCGGCGAAAGAATTTCTTCTGCCAGACTGAACCGGGTTGAATAGATCATAAAGAACATAAAAGAAGCGAAGAATAAAAAGGTGAATTTAATCATATGAAACCTCCTGATAAATTTAACTGATTTGCAATATTCCATAATAACAGACATCACCGAATCGGTCACAACCAGATATGAAAATTAACAAACATTGAAGCATAAGACTTCATCATTTTCATATAAATACTTTCTATGACCGACAATGGAAGGACTATCGATGGATTATTATTGCAAATATATTTCTATTCATAATAACATTACCTGAGAAAAATGCAAAAAGTTTCATAAAAAAAATTTTTTTTGAAAAGGATTTAAAGAATTTTAATGAAATTTTAAATAGCTTACATATATAGTGTATTTCATAACTTATTAGAATTTAAGTCGTCGTGACACGTAATGCGTAACGCGTGACGGGTTTAATCCCTGCGCATCACGCATTACGCTTTACGCATTACGAGGTCATTATTTATGGATAGTTATGAAACTAACTATAATAAATTCCGTCAGAGGAGGAACTACAAATGGATTTTATAAAACATTTCTTTACGAACTGGGACACAGTTCAAAATATCACACTGGAACTGATACGTGAGATACCGGCAGACAAACTGGACTTTAAACCTGCAGAGAAGAGTTTCACTGTAAGAGAACTGGTACACCACATTTACGGTGCGGAAAACCTGTTCGTAAGGTTACTGGCTGAAAAAGACGAAATAACAATGGAAGATTTCGGTCAGAGAAACAGCAGGGCTGAAGATTTTAAAACTGTAGATGACCTGTATGAATATGCGAAAAAAACCCATGAAAACACTATGAATGTATTAAAAGACAGACCGTCTGATTTTCTTTTAAGAGAGATAAAAACTCCTTTTGGTACGGATCATATGATTTTTCATCTGAATTTTGTTCTATCCCATCTTCTCCATCACAGAGGTCAGTTATATATTTATCTCAGGATGTGCGGTGTTGAAAAAAAACTGCCCATGAGATAAAAAAAGCTTTTTTTATATAAAAAACAGAGGATTTTAGAAATTTCCATAGAACTTCCCTGTGAATTTTCAACAAGAAAGGAGATTTTATGTTAAATTCAAAAGTATTATTCATTTCAATCTTTCTCATTCTTTCCGTTATGTTATCATTAATAGGGTGTGGAGATGACAAGACAGTAATAATCGTTCCGACACCGACATACACACCGACGGCAACAGGCACTACGGGCCCTACAAAAACACCGACTCCGACAAATACTCCTGGGCCTACAAATACTCCCACCCCGACACTTACGCCTACTTCAACACCTACGCCGGGAACATTTGTTGTTACATCATCTATTGTAGCAAGTCATACCCATAATATTACAGTTAAACTTTCAGATCTGGAAAGTCCTCTCCCTGTTAATGTAACTTATACAAGTACTACAACTGACGGCCACAATCATGCCATAACACTTACGACAACACAGCTTCTCGATATCAATAATGGCAATACGGTTACAGTCACTTCTTCCAGTGCAAACGGTCACACACACAACTGGGCAATAATGAAGACGTTCGCCATAACGTCCGGAGTAACAGACAGTCATACTCATGAGCTGACTATAAAAATGGTAGATCTCAGTAATCCTCCTTCTGCAGGTGTTACTTATACGAGCGGTACTACAAACGGCCATACTCATAACGTATTTATGACACAGGTACAGATAAATAGCATTAATAATGGGAATACTGAAACAGTAACCTCGTCTACCACGAACGGACATACTCATAACTGGGCTATAACAAAACCACTGAGTATATAGCTCTGATAATTGAGTAAAATAAGCAGTAAGTTTATAAAAAGCTTACTGCTTATTTGTTTATCCTGTTTGAAGTTTATTATGAGAATCGTAACGCGTAACGCGTAATGCGTGACGGGAGGAACACATTCTCATATTTCGTTGTGACCGAACCAGTCATGGCAGTTATATGAAATAATTTGTGAATCACACCCGTTGCATTAAAGATCGAAAATATTTTCTGCAATTATTTGACCTGACAGAATGTCTGTTATATAATACCATTTAATTGTTAATTCCCATTTTTTCAAACAAAAACTCATGCAGCAGAATACTCATCACGCATCATGCGTCACCGGTTAAAGGAGGCAAAACAGTGAATAAATTTATACTTGCATTCAAATGTTTTTTTCAGATATTCATGAATGCAAAATTTTCGGAACATGTCAGTAAATTTTTTGAAAAACCAGTACCTCAGATAGGGGAAGACAGGCTTGAAGACACAAGAATACTTGCCATACTTCAGAGAGATGCAAGATTTATAGATTTTCTTCAGGAGAAAATAGATTCCTGTAATGACAGTCAGATAGGAGCAGTGGTAAGAACAATTCATGAAAAATGCAACAAAGCTCTTAATAATTATATAACCATAGAAGAGGTTTTAAAGGAAGAAGAAGGGAAACCTGTAACGATAGAGAAAGGATTTAACCCGTCGGAAATAAGACTGACAGGTAATGTGACAGGTTCTCCCCCCTTTAAAGGCACTCTTCGCCATCATGGATGGAAGGTTTTAAAGACAAAGCTGCCGCCTCTGCCTGAAGGTGACGACGGCTCTATAATAGAACCGGCAGAGGTGGAAATTTAGCAAAGGCGAACCTCTGTGTCCGGACGATCACGCGTCACGCGTCACGCGTCACGCGTCACAATTTTAAGGAGGTAAAAAAATGGAAAACTCTAAATATATAATAGGCATAGATCTAGGCACTACAAACTGTGCCGTTGCATACATGAAACTCCCCGGAGGAGATGAAGAATACGGAGACAATGTACTCTTTGAAATACCGCAGGTTGTTCAACCGGGGACGGTGGAACTGAGGGCAGTTCTTCCCTCTTTTCTCTATATTCCGGGAGAAGTGGAATTACCGGCAGGAAGTCTGGCTCTCCCCTGGGAAAAAGATATGGGTTATTCGGTAGGAGAATTTGCAAGAAATCATGGAGGAAAAATTCCTCAGAGAATGATTTCATCCGTAAAATCATGGCTCTGCAACCCTGATATAGACAGACATGCAAAGGTTCTTCCATGGAAAAGCCCGGAAGATGTAAAAAAATATTCTCCCGTAGAAGCATCGACCATGTATTTAAAACATATTAAAGATGCATGGAATAAAGAATTTGCCTCTGAAGGCCCGGAAAGTACATTTGAAAAACAGGAAATACTTCTTACCGTGCCTGCTTCCTTCGACCCGGTTGCAAGAGACCTGACGGTAGAAGCGGCAAAAGGAACGGGACTCAATGTAACATTACTGGAAGAACCGCAGGCGGCTTTTTATTCATGGCTTTCCGAAATGGGAGACGACTGGCGTGAACAGGTAGAAGTAGGAGATTTAATACTTGTCTGCGACATAGGAGGCGGTACTACCGACTTCAGCCTTATAGCAGTGGGTGAAACAGAAGGAGAACTCTCACTGGAAAGAATAGCTGTCGGAGATCACATACTTCTCGGCGGAGACAACATGGATCTTGCTCTCGCTGCATCTGTAAGGGAAAATTTGAAAAAAGAAGGCACCGGTATTGACTCATGGCAGTTCCAGGTATTAAGTCATGAATGCAGATCTGCAAAAGAAAAATTACTTCAAAAAGAAAAAATGGAATCGTGCCCTGTCGTTATACCGGGAAGGGGAAGTAAATTAATAGGAGGCTCCATAAAAACCGAATTGAAGAGAAGTGACCTGGAAAAAATACTGCTCGAAGGATTTTTCCCTATTATCTCACCGTCCGAACATCCGAAAAGCAAAACAGCTACAGGTCTTCGTGAGATGGGGCTTCCCTATGCACAGGAACCTGCAATTACAAAACATCTTGCAAGGTTTTTAAGCGCCCATGTAAAATCCCTTAAAGATTATCCGGCACTCAGGAAAGAAAAACAGACTTTTGCCCACCCGACGGCAGTTCTGTTTAACGGAGGAGTCTTCAATTCGGAAATACTTCAGCAGAGACTGCTCGGTTGTATCAATTCATGGCTTGAAGGAGAAGGAAGTTCTCCTGTAAAACTGCTTCAATCGACAGATCTCGATCTTGCCGTTGCCTTCGGAGCTTCCTATTACGGCATGGTAAGAAAAGGGGACGGTATCAGGATAAGAGGCGGCACGGCAGGCACCTATTACATAGGACTTCAGTCTTCCATGCCAGCCATACCGGGTTTACCAGTTCCGATAAAAGCTCTCTGTGTGGCGCCATGCGGTATGGAAGAAGGAACAAGCATGGATGTGCCGGGCCAGGATTTCGGCCTCGCAGTAGGAGAAAATGTAGAATTTCGTTTTCTTTCATCTTCCGTAAGAAAAGAAGATCTGATAGGAGACATGGTTGAAGACTGGGAAGATAAAGACATACAGGAAGTAAGCAATATTAATGTAGAACTCGAAGGAGAAGAAGGCAAACTTATACCTGTAAAACTTCAGTCTCATGTAACAGAAGTAGGGACTCTGGAACTGTGGTTTGTGGAAAGAGACGGTAAAGGGAAATGGGAACTGGAGTTTGATGTAAGGGGAGAACATGAATAGAGTGAAGAGTGAAAAGTGAAAAGTGAAGCGTGAGTCGTGAGTCGTGGAACTTACGCGTAACGCGTGACGCGTCACGCGTCACGATTATTACACATCATGAACCACCTGTCTTCAGAAAGAATATTATAGTTATGCAGGAATTTGAGTGGAACGGTATCTGGTGGATTCCCGGCCATAAAGATAAACATATTGCAGGGGCTCTGAAATTCAATCCTGTTGAAGGGGCAATACTCGAGCTTACAGGATCTTTTTATAATTCGCCCGGAAGAAAAGACTTTCATGATGAAGATATAATCGTGGGAGAAATTTTCGGGAAAATAGTAACGTTATATAAATGTCATGAATGCATTTTCAATATAAATTCTCCCGCTTTTACATCATCGACCTACTCGGTAGCATATATTATTACAAATGTTCATTTCGATAAAAAAGAAGATATACTGTTTAAGTCAATAACAGTAAGAACCAGTTATCTGGAGGAATGGATAAATCTTATAGGATTCAGATCTGCCGTAATAGACAGAGAGATAAAAGGCCAGAGATTCAGGGCTCTGGATGTGACCTATATACATCCACCGTCAGAACCTGTTTATAAAACGGAAAAATTCAATATAACCATAAAATTCAACCTGTCGGCTCCATGTCAGATGACAAAAAAAATCACCCTTGAACAGAGTAACAGTTTAAAACTGGATTTTCATGAATTATTTACCGTAGAAAAAATCAAAGAATTTATCTCTTATATACAGAATTTTCTGAGTCTTGCCACAGGAGCAATCATATACCCTGTCAGCATAAGAGGCAGTAAAGACGAAACGAACGGCTTCGATAACGTGGAAATAATCTATCCCGTACCGCTGAAAAAATTCGATACATCAAAACAATTTTTATATAATAACATGCTTTTTTCCTTTCATGACGTGTCTGACAATTTCGGCAATTATTTATGTAACTGGACGGATAAGATGTCAGATAACATAAAACCTTCTTATGAACTTTATTTTGCAGTCAGACAGGTGCCAATGTATCAGAATTTTCAATTTCTGAGTCTTATGCAGGCTATTGAAGCATATCACAGGAAAACGAAAGATTATGAAGTTATTCCCAGGCAGAAATTAAAAAAGATTATAAAATTTTTCTTAAAAAACATGGCAGATGAAGAAATTCAGGAGAAATTCGATATAAATCCTGAAGAATTAAAGCAGAAATTCAGAGATAATTTAAATCTCTCCTATCAGCCTACATTAAAAGACAGGCTTGAAGGCATCTGGCATGACTATAAATTTGCCCTGGAGTTAGTATTTTCCGAAGAAGGATATAAAAATTTCATCAAAAAAGTTAAAAACACAAGAGATTATTATACTCATTATCTGGAAACAAAAAAAGAGATAATTGAAGAGAAAGATCTGACTCTGTGTATATATTTACTCCTCTTCATACTGGAGATATGTTTTCTTTACGAAACAGGAATGGCAGAAGAAAGAATCAGAAAAATTATCGGAAGAAATGAAAATTTTAAACAATTAAAAGTAAAAGTATCTCAAGTATTCAAAACACTTCAAAAAGATTAAATGTGGATTTATATGAGAATCGTAACGCGTAATGCGTAATGCGTGACGGGAGGAACAAATTCTCATACTTCGTTGTGACCGAACAGGTCATGGTCGTTACACAGACATGCGTTCTCCGTGCAATCCGTATAATCCATTTAATCCGTGATCAGGTTGCAGCAGATAATCTTTCCTGATATAATAACACCATGAATAAACCACTGTATACAGCAAGTATCGCTCCCGGCACTACAGCTCAGTATCCTGTACATCTAAAACTTTTTAACATATTCCCATGAATGGATTGAGAACATGTCAGATCTGTTAACTAACCGGACAGATAGCGTCAAAGAACCTGCGGCAATAAAAATAGCAAATCTCTCAAAAATATATAGACTCTATAATAATCCTTTAGACAGGCTCAAAGAAGCCCTTCATCCTTTCAAGAAAAAATATCACAGCGAGTTCTACGCTCTCAGAGATATAAATTTTGAAGTTAAAAAAGGGGCGACGGTAGGGATAATAGGGAAAAACGGCTCAGGAAAATCAACACTTCTGAAAATAATAACAGGTATATTGACGCCCAGTACGGGAGATGTTAAAATCAGCGGAAATATCTCAGCCCTTCTGGAACTTGGTTCCGGATTTAATCCGGAGTTTACCGGCATTGAGAATATATATTTTAACGGTACTATTATGGGTTACAGAAAAGAGGAGATAGATAAGAAACTTGAAGAGATAATTTCTTTTGCAGATATAGGAGATTTCATCAAACAACCGGTAAAAACCTATTCGAGCGGGATGTATATAAGACTTGGTTTTGCCGTAGCCATTAATGTAGACCCGGAGATACTTATAGTAGATGAAGCTCTGGCCGTAGGAGACGCGGCATTTCAGGTTAAATGTATAAACAGAATAAGGAGATTTAAAGAAACAGGTAAAACACTTATCTTTGTATCTCACGACGCGGGAGCGGTTAAAACTCTTTGCAGTCAGGCTTATTTACTTGACAGAGGTCAGATAATAGATGAAGGCTTACCGGATAAGGTATTTGATTGTTATAATGCTCTTCTGGGGCTGAAAAATATCCAGGAAGAACATAATTATAAGATTAATTCATATAAAAAGGAAAAACTTAGAAAGAGAGCGGGAAATAACAAACTGAGAATAGAAGACATCATGATATGTAACGAAAAAGATATGGATACAGATGTTTTCATTTCCGGTGAAAAGGTAAAGATAAAAATTCAAATCCATGCAAATGAAGATATCGAGAACCCTACGTTTGGTATTTTAATAAGAGACAGGCTCGGGAATGATATATTCGGCACCAACACATTTATTATGAATGTAACAACAGGTATGTTCAAGGAAGATAAAACTTATGAGGTAATATATTGTCTGCCTTTAAACCTGGGAGTTAATATATACAGTCTCACTGTTGCTGCCCACACAGATGAAGCTCATGTAAATGAGTGTTATGACTGGATAAATCAGGCAGTAATATTTAAAGTCATACCTTCCCATGATTTCAGATTTAGCGGTTATTGCCGAATATTACCGGAACTTGAAATTAAAGAATGTGAAAAAGAGGGAAGCAAAGAACAGAGCGTGTTTAAACAGTTAAAATTCAGGCCGGACTTCATATAAAGTTATAATAAAAAATACATATAAACTATTTTTTTTCCCATATAATGTATTATCTACATAGAGGAGAAATATAATGGAAAAAAATATTTTGTCTGCTTCTTCGGAAGTAAGCATTGATGAAATAATGAAGAAAGTTAAAGAAGAGGTCCGTAGAAGGAAACATAATATAGAATCTGCCGGAAATAATGGCGTCCTCCATGACACAGGTATAACACTGTATACGATGTCGGATTTTCAGGAAAATAATGATGGAGAATTTATTAATCATGCCTATAGAAAAATCCTGAGAAGAGATCCTGACAATGAAGGATTTTCACATTATCTTACAAATTTAAAATCCGGTATATTAAGTAAAAAAGATATAATATATGATTTAGCCTGTTCTGAAGAAGGTAAAAAAAATAATATTGTAATTCTTAATCAATTAGATAACCTGTCATCATCGCCAGACTTAATATATTTAACCGGTTTTAAAACGAAAGAAGACTATACATTTAAAGATGAATACATACTTTCTGATTTTTTGAAATATAATTACGAAGATTTTATTAAATATTCTTTCAGCGCTATCTTAAAAAAAGAACCTTCCATAGAAGAAATCAACAGATATTTATATCTTCTGCAGAGTGGAACAGCAAGTAAAATCAGAGTAATTGAAGAATTAAGATACTCCCGGGAAGGGATAGAAAAAAACGTCACCATACTTGGTCTTGGTAAAAGACATTTCTTTAATGAAATATTTAACATTCCTTTACTGGGAAGAATGTTAGAGATTCTGTCTCTGATTATAAGACTTCCGAGAATCTTCAGATATATTCAGAGGATTAACGACTCTATAACTGAAATACACACTGAATTGACAAACTCAATAAATACTTTAGCTGCTGAAAGTGAAACACAGATTAACCATTTAATTAAAACTGAACATAATACTATTAAAGAGCTGAGTTACAATATAGACAGAAATATAGTGGATAAAATAAAGCATATATTAAATAATAAAGCCAGCGGCTATGAGATAGAGGCAATAAGAGATATTTTATATTCTAAAGCAGATACAAATACTGTAGAAGAAATAAAAAAGACGTTTATGTCTAACACCTGTGCCGGCGAGATAGAAAAAATAAAAGAAAATGAAGAAGAAATAAGAGAGATCTTGAATAGAAAGGCAGATGCCGATGTTCTCAATGAAATAAAAAACATAATGAATACCAAGGCAGATGCCGGTGCCCTCAATGAAGTGAAAAACATAATAAATACAAAAGCTGACAGTAATTCTATCGAAGAAATTACGAGGGAAATAAAAAATATTGCAAATCAAATCAGAGACAATAAATTAAATATTCTTGACCAGCAGAGACGGTTAATGCTTCTGCTTGAAGAAGCAAGAAAAAGGCTCCCGGAAACGATAAACAGAACACAAATTCAGAATATGCTTGCAGAAGAAGACCATATTCTTGATGCCATGTATGTATCTTTTGAAGATCGGTTCAGAGGTACAAGAGATGACATTAAAAACAGGCAGAAAATATATCTGCCTTATATGGAACAGGTAAAAGGCGGAACAGCTTCTATCCTTGATATTGGTTGTGGCAGAGGAGAATGGTTGGAAC
Organism: Vulcanimicrobiota bacterium; assembly: GCA_040217695.1. Taxonomy (GTDB): domain Bacteria; phylum Vulcanimicrobiota; class SpSt-956; order SpSt-956; family JAKJGF01; genus CALARM01. The sequence goes on from JBEHWO010000077.1 coordinate 19,546, forward strand.
TACTGAGGGAAAATGGCTATATTGCAAAAGGTCTGGATGTAAACAGGATTATGGTACAGGAATGCCTGAAAAGGGGCCTTGATGTAGAAGAAGCAGATGCAATAGAATATGTAAAATCTCAAAATTCAAACAGTTTTGATGTAATCACAGGGTTTCATATAGTAGAACATTTACCTTTAAAGATATTAATATCTCTTTTTGATGAAACGTTAAGGATTTTAAAGCCGGGAGGACTGGTAATATTTGAAACACCCAATCCGGAGAATATAATTGTCGGAGCATGCAGTTTTTATACCGATCCGACTCACATAAATCCGCTCCCTCCTCATACATTAAAATTTCTGCTGGAAGCCCGCGGATTTACTGCTCTTGAAATAAAAAAAGCAAATCCGTTAAACCTTATTGATTACGATTATATTATTAAAGAAGATGGACTGAAAAACATTCTTTTCAGATTTAATATGGAACAGGATTATTCAGTAATAGCTGTTAAGCATTAATAAAGGTACCTTTAGATTATGAAACCTGCAGCAATAGATCAATTTCATTCCGGAAGTGCTTATGGTGACGCAGTTACCAACAGTATGTTTTTCATTCAAAAATTATTACGAAATGCAGGCTATATATCCAGAATATATGTCGAACATATAGCAGATGAATTAAAAGATAAACTTATATCTTATAAATATTACGAACCTGATAAAAATCAAATTCTTCTTATACACCATTCCTTTGGACATAATCTTGATGACTGGTTGAAGAATTTAAAAGAG
>JBEHWO010000078.1:0-20139 GCA_040217695.1 Vulcanimicrobiota bacterium
GTTATAAAAAATGAAAAGCCAGATATTAAATGCCAGGCTATTTTTTTCCCTGCTAAAATTAAGTTATGTTCACATAGTTCCTGATATATGAGTATGAACATATAAGATAAAGAAACCACAATTCCTGTATCAAAATTCCAGAGACATGCTACAGGACAGATAATAAATAAAGAATAATAAAGATAAATATTTTTTTTATTGAAATATTTCCAGGTAAGATATATATATAAACAGGGAAATAAAAATCTTACAGGGTGATATTGAAAATAAGGATCGGAAAGATTTAAAAGTCTAAGGAGTAAATACTTACCATAAAAATAATTATACCAGAGTAAAGTAAAAAATCCCAGAACAGCAATAAGACGGCTCCTGGTTATTTCATTTAGAAATATGTAAAGAATAAAAAATGATAAAAAAAGTAAGAATCCCATAAGAAAAGAGAAATTAAAAATGGTATATCCTATAATTTTAAAAAAAGGTTGTAAAAAATGAGGATATAAACCATAAAGTGGAACAAAATCAACAAGTCCTTCTTTTCCCTGGGAAACTTCTAAGATTGGATAAAAAATTGATTCGAAATGCATAATAAAAGGGTAGTCATCACTAAAATTATAAATAGTAAATAAACAGAATAACATAGTGATAAAGATAAAGACATAAGAGAGAATATTCAAAACACGATATACCCACAGAGTATTAATATTAGTATATACAAATAAATAAGAACACAGCAAAGATAGTACGCCAAATAAAATAACCTTCCCTTGCATATAAAACATAATAGCAACATCATGGGTATTTATAATTGAAAAAATAAATAAGATAGACATAATAAAGAAACAAAAAAATATTAAAGATTTATATATTATATTTATATTATTGGCATGCTGATTATTTAGAAAAGGTAATTTTAAAAAAAATAAATACCAGAGAAGCTGACAGACAGGAAACATGATCATACCTGAAATAAATAAAATTCTTTCACATGGTTCAGGGGCAAATGTATAAATAGGAAATACGTAGATATCTTTTATTTTATCTGATAGATCTGCAGTATGAAAGCTTATTGATATTAAATACAAAAGTACAATTATAGTAATAATTGAGCATATTAAACTAACTATCAAGGAAATTATAGATTTTTTTTCATTTATTTTATTTATTTCTGACATATTTAGGAGGTTTACACAAACTTTCTTACACTCTCACATATTTATAATATCAAGACCATATAAATTAGAACTTATTATAGCCTGTAAGTTTAATACCAAGATAATCGATTAACTTTAACATTTCAGGTTCTGTCAATATGTTTAATTCTTTATCTCTATTATCAGTATATGACGAAATTTCTTCAAGGGACTCACTGTTATATCCTGGATGACACATTATCTCACTTACACCATTTTTTAAATTTTTCAAAATATATTCCATTGTAGTCAGATTGGCCTGAGCACCGTAAAAATTTTCATAAAAATAATCAGGTGTTTTTATATTATGTGCAGTAGTTTCATCTTTATGAAGTCCCGAACGGGATCTCATGGGAAGATTTTTTTCACAGGCAAAATCAAAAAATATTTTTTTCAATTCAGGTTTTGTATGAACATGATGGTGAGAATCAAAATGAGATGGCTTTATACCGGAGTCAAGAAATCTATTATATTGAGCATTTATCTCTTTTACAACCTGGGATATGTGTTCCGGTTCTATCTCAAATCTCCTGTTAAATCTTCCTTCTTTATTTACAAGAGCAGGCACATCATTACACAACGGTTCTCCAAAGGTAAGATTGAAGTGTATCCCTGCAGATACGGATGAATTTAAAAGTAAATTTACAGTTTTATCAAACCCCGGTATATTTACCATAACAGTAGTACTTGTAACAATCCCTTTACGGGAAGCTTCTATGATGCCACGGGAAACATCTTCTGTCAAATTATAATCATCGGCGTTAACGATGAGATATTTCATTGGTTTCCTCCATTTATTGAAGATCGTAACGCATGAAGCATCACGACCATTTATAATCAGTTTTATAACAACTCATAATTAATGACCTGACCATAAGCATGTAATAAAATCATTTTACCATAGATAAAATCGAATTTCTACTTCAGTGAAAGGAATTTTATATAATACTATAGAATTATAAAATAACAATTCATAAATAATCCTCGCGTTACGCGTTACGCGTCACGCGTCACGCGTCACGAAACATCATTTACAAGGAGGTTTTACAAATGGATTGTCCGAAATGTGGAAGTTCCAATGATGAAGAAAACAGATTTTGTACAACCTGTGCATCACCACTGTATGAATCTTCTACTACTAAAGTACCGGAAAGCAGTGTTACACCGAGCTATGCTCCTTCATCTGCAACACCTAAAAAATATATACAGCCTTCAGGTAAAAAAGAGCCTCTCTGGATGGCAGTTGCCAGTGGTTTAATACCGGGGCTGGGGCAGATATTAATAGGACAGATAACCAAAGGAGCCCTTTTGCTTGTAGCATCCCTCCTGCTTATATGTGCAAGCTGTGTCACAGGAGGAATTTCCGCACTTCCTCTATTGCTTTTATGCGGATTTTCCGCTTTTGACGCTTTTAAAATAACTGAAAAATTAAACGGAGGACAGGAAGTAGGAGAAATGGAATTTTTCTTCCAGAACCAGGGAGATAATAAAAAGTGAGCAGTGAGTAGAATAACCACACGTTGCTTGTTATAGTGACTAACAATAAGAGGTGAGGTATTACCCTCACCTCTTAAAATCTACTATCTAAAAAACCTAGCCAACCCGTTTAAATATTACTGTTCCGCCCTTGGGCAACGAAAGGCCGCTGTTTCCGTCTACGACAGAACCTCCGTTACCGAGATTCTCTCCCCCATATATACCTGCATCGCTGTTCATAACTTCCTGCCATTTTCCGGGAGGAAGATTTACTTTATATCCATGACGGTTCTGATCGCTGAAATTGGAAACCACTACATAATCCTCATTACCGCCTTTTCTTTCATAGGCCATGACCCTGTCGCCATTATGTGTGAAAATTCTGTTTATCTGAGAACCTGACGTGAAAGCTTCACTGTTATTTCTCAGGGCAATCAGATCTTTATACCAGTTAAAATGGCCCCTCTTATTGGCAAGGTTCTCTGCTTCCGACTTCTGTTCGGGACTCATTTTTGCATATTTCTGTACAAAATCCCTGTCTTCATTACTCAAACCTTTGAGTAATGAAGGATTTTCTGCTGCACTCTTAATAGATGCCAGTTTTGCAGGGTTCATATCAAAATTCAACCACCTGAGATCATTTCCCCAGGTAGAGGTAATACCATGTTTATAATCGGCATTATCAAGGAATTCTTCACCCTGGAAAATCATCGGAGTTCCTGCTCCGGTAAGGGTAAGTGCTGCAGCTGTTCTTGCCATGGCTCTAGGATAAGGCTTTTCCACATCTTTAGTTTCCTGGCTGTGAGCTGCCAGTCTTGCTGCCCACTGACCGGAATTACCTACCTCATCATGACTGTGAGCATATATAACTGCATTGGTAGAGTCTGCCACTCCTACATGACCGGTCAATGCTTCCATAAGTTTATCCATACTGGCAGATCCTTCAAGAGCACCTATGAGATCATCATGGAACCTGTCATTCCATACACCGTTAAATCCCATGCCCTGTTTCTCCATTCTCCAGTCGGATTCTCCCTGCCATTCACTCTTATCATAATCTGCTGCGACGAGCCAGTTATTGGTAAAATCTTCTGCTATGGTAACAGCACCGGGACTTACACTATCAATAGCTTTATTAAATTTCCTGATTGTCTGCATACCTTCCCATTTTTCACCGGTTGAACCTGAATCATGAAGCACCTGCATGAAATCAAATCTGATACCGTCATAACCCAGTTCATCAATCTGCTGTACTGCATTATTGGTAAAGAACTGTTTTACTTCATCTGCGCTGTATGCAGGTTTTGCACCCCATGGAGACTCACTGGTGTATTTACCAAACCATTTGAAAAAGGAATTTTTATCTCCGTCTATCATATTAAGAGGATTATCTGCATCTGCTTTACCTGATACATGATTGTATACGACATCGGCAAAGACATTGAAACCTCTCTTATGGGCTTCATCTACAAATACCTTTATGGCATCTGTACCGTTGACCCATACAGATTCTTTGTCTTTTGCCTGCTCTGCCGTGACAAGACCTTTCTCTAAAGCTTCTTTTACAGGCATTTCAAATCCGTAGGCTTCTGCGCCTGCAAAATAATAATCAGGTGTATAACCCCAGTCACGTTTGCCTCCGAATTCATTTGTCGGCATAAGTTCTATTGTATTGGCACCGAGATTTTCAATATAATCCAGGTTGGCCATCATATCCTTGAAATTGGAAGGATTGGCATTATCTTTTGATCCCATAAAACTTCCTACATGGGCTTCATATATAACAACCTTTTTCGGATCTTCATTCTTTCTCGGAGCATTGCTGTGCTGGAATTTATAACTGGATTCCTTTATGATAGAAAGTCTTTCTGCGCCGGGTCTGTCACTTATAACATTGCTGTAATGATCGTTAAAGGGTGTATTTTTCCTCTCTGTTTCGGTAAGATATCCTTTTCCGTCTTTATCTCCGACCAGTCTGCCACCTTCATATACTCTGAATTCATATTTAAGACCTTTAAGTTTATCAAAATTATTCACAGTAGATACCCAGGCATCTCCGACCTTTTTCATATCTATTGTGCCGTCTTCTTTTACGCCGTCTGTCCATTTATAATCTGTTACCTTGCCGTCCGTATCAACACCCCATCTTAAAAGGGTATCTACGTCTCTTTTATCACCGGCACCTGCTTCTTCATATTTAAGAAGCTTCGGTTCTCCAAGTCTGTCTAAAAGTTCTTTTCTGGTAAGCTGTTTACCATTTTCGTCCATAAGAACAAGCTGTACTTTATCAGAATCTGGTCTGTTATCTACAGTAAAGCGTCCCCACTGAGGGTTGTCTGCATAATTAACTCCACCCTTACCGGAATCATCGTACCATCCTGTTTCTATACCGAGTACGGGATCTACGAATATTCTCTCCACACCTCTCTGCTGTCCCTGAAGGAATCTTGAATAGGGATCACTGTAAGTAACATCTGTTTTACCACCTTTTTTAAGTGGTTTTCCTTCATTATCCCTTACCGAATAGCAGTATCCCTTTCCTTCCAGTTCTTTCCATCCTGTCTCTTTCTGTAAATTCCAGTTACCTGTTATGGGATCTTTCATCATAGGTGTGGAAGATTCCAGTTTTCCATCTTTATTGAATATATCTACATAGACTTTATAATCCTGCAGATCGCCTTTACCTACCTCGGGGGACCATGTCAGGAAAGATATACCGTCTTCCCCCATCTTATGAACTCCCATAATATGATGTGTTGTAAGGCGATAAACCTGTTTTGTAAAAGGACCGTCTACTGCAAATGCTCTGGGCCCATTTTCTGTCATAAGCCATTTATCATCAACAGCTTTTTTACCGTTTTTGTCATAAATGTCTCCCGTAACACCCCAGGCAAATTGTTTTACTTCACTGTTCCGGTCCAGTTCCACACTGGCTGTATAGATACCGTCACCGGCCTTTTTATCACCATGAGTGCCGTCGTCATACATTGGTATACCTTTATTCTTGTTCCAGGCGGCATCGAATTTACCTGTCTCAGGATTAAAAGATCCTTTCAGTTGTATATCCTTTATATTGTCATGTCCGCCCGTATCAAACATAAATGTATATTTGCTGCCATTCGGGTCGTAGTCCTGTCTCGTCAGAACATCATCAGAAGAAGTAAGGATATATTTTACATCTTTCATAGGCGGAGCCATTATATTTAAATCATCTGTTCTTCCGCCGGGTGTAAACGAATCGGAAGGCCCTTTATTTTCTTCGGAAACCTGTTTTTTTACCGGCCCTGAAGTGCCTGTCATCTGCTGGGACATCGTTTTATCTATTTTCATAATTTCACTCTCCTCAGAGATAGATAATATTCTATTAGTTTAAATTATAGACCTAAAGGAAGAAAAAATAAATAATATTTTGTTAAATTATTGTTAACTTTTTATAAATTATTTAGATAAACTGCCTCTAATTAATTTTTATGTAAAGCTTTTTTTACTCCATATAAAAATGAAAATTTCTATACTTTAACTTACTCTATTGTTATAGAATTTCAAAAAGTGAACAAAACCTGTCACGCGTTACGCGTTATGCGTTACGCTTCTATTCTCCCCTGGCCTTCAAATAAATTTCCGTAACCTTTCTTGATGGCTTTATATCGACCTCTTCCTGTAATGTCTGAGAGCATAGGAGATACTGCCTGACTACCTGTTCTGATTTTCCCTGAATGAAATAACTCTCCATTATTAAACAGTAAGCTTCCTGATCACATGGGTCTTCCTTTAATACTTTCTGGGCATAATTTATGGCCTGTTGATAATTTCCCTTTTCCATATAATTCCGGGAAATCTCTTTTAACATATAAACAAATTTTTCCTGAAATTCATAACCGTACTGTATTGCCCAGTCATCATAGTAAGTCTCAAGAAATCTTCCTCTGTAAAGTTCAACTGCTTCTCTGAAGTCAGATATACTCTTATCAACATATCCCTGTTCACCTTTTATCATGCCTGAATTATAAAGTTTCTCGAACTCGTTTACATCATACCAGCAGGAAAGCTCTGTATTGATTTGATAGGTGGAATGATGGATATGAATGATTCCCTTGGGAAGTATAGCAAGTCTTTTTGACAATATTTTTCTTACATGATGGACTGCATTATAAAGGTTCTGCCTTGCTTTATCTACAGGGCTATCAGGCCAGAACATATCTATAATTTTATCTTCCGGCACTTTATGGCTCCATTGAAAAATTAAATAGAGAAAAAGTAATTTTACTTTTTTTGTTTTCCATTCACTATCCTCTATAAATTCACCTTTCAGAAAAACTCCGGGGACACCGAAACCGTATATGGTAATGTCAGTGTCACCTGCTACAGCAGGGGCAGATTTAACATCATAAGATTTAGAAATCTTCTTTTTTTCTTCAGTAAATACCTGTGGTCTATCATCTGTATTCTTCTCTTCATCTTTAAAAGTATCCAGAAAAGTCTCTACTATGAGAGGATCATATTTAGTACCTCTTCCCTCTTCTATAATCCTCAGAGCTTCTCTGTGAGAAAAGCCGGATCTGTACGGTCTGCTGTTTGTAAGACTGTCATAGGCTTCCGAAATATTCAGAATCTTCGACTCAACAGGTATATCATCTCCTTTAAGTCCTGAAGGATGTCCTGTGCCGTCAAATTTTTCCGACTTATGCAAAATTATCCTGGCAACCTCTTTGAGGTCATTCATAGGGGAAAGCAATTCATGGGCTTTCAGGGGCATGGCTTTTAGCTGTTCATTTTCTTCTTCCACAAGTTTTTCCGTTTTATGAAGAAGAGACTGTTTTGTAGTTGCCGTACCTATATCATGAAGATATCCCGCCCATTCCAGAAGCTGTATCTTATCTTCTGAAAGCCCCAGGATTCTTGCAGTTTTCATGGCTCTTCGTGTTACTCTTATAGAGTGCCCCTTCCAGTATTTATCTCTGTCTTCAATAGCTTCTATCAATATTTTAAGTATTTTAAAAAGGCTGTCCCTCTGTCTCCGAAATATTTCTTTATCAATCAGGAGCTCTTCCATAAGATATTTTCCCTCCCCGTAACAAAAAATTTAATTAAATTATTCAGATAAACTGATTTTACTGACCTGAGCATAAACCTGTAATAAAGGTTTTCCTCCAGTTACCCGTCACAAGAGCAGTTATGTATTATTTATGGTCACCACAGTAATTAAATTTCATATAAAGCTTTATTTTATGCCGTTAAAAATGAAATTTCTTATATTTTTAAATTATATCATGCCAGATAAAATTTAACAATGATAGTGTTTTTTTACGACAGGTAGATTTACTTTTGCTGGAAATTATAATTGATTTCATAAATCTATTAATTGATGATTGTGTCAGGTGATGGGTTACGAAGATCCAGAACCAGAAACCCAAAACCTGAGACATTTAATTACTGTGGTAAGCATAAATAATACATATTTGCTCTCGTAACGCGTAACGCGTAACGCGTGACGGGAGGAAGACTTTTATTAAATGCTTATGCTCAGGTCAGTAATTTTCATTTAGAGTATTTTAAAAAGTTTTGTCCTAACGTTTCTCTACATACTCGCAACAGGTAAATAGCTACTTATACCATTTGGCTATCAACTATAGTGCTTTGACTGACTGGTGCTCCGGAGAAAAAAATATCACGGCGGCACAAGTCTATTTAAATAAAATATAATGCAAAGTAGCATGATGTAAGCTCTAACAAATATGCCTGTTCCAGTTTAGATTTTTTTCGGAGGAGCAACAGGCAGGCAAAGCCAGGAGATTTATAATATTAAAATTGATAGCGAAATGGTATTAATCTTTTTCAGACATTAAATAATATTCACATCTTCTTCATAACTTCTTCACAGGTTTATAATATACTGAGTACCACACCAGGTAAAAGAGTATCCAAAAAATTACGTATCATGTGCTTATATAAAGTTTCTGCTCCCGTAACGCGTCACGCGTAACGCGTGACGCGTCACGATATATAAGATTTTGGTTACTAATTTATCTGTTACGGTACTGAGATAAGCATATATGTATTATTTATGCTTAACTCAGTGGTTTCTACCAGCGGGATTGCTTCGCTTCGCTCGCGATGGAAGGATTTCTTTTATTTTTTTACGTAAGTCCTGTTTATTCGCGCTCCTTATTTTTTTATAAACCTTTTGACGGAGGATTTTTTTACACTGTAGAGAATATAAAAAAAACCTTAATCTGTTAATAATAGGAGGCAATTATGGGCAACATATTAATTGTTGATGATGAAGAAGACATTGCATATGCTATGAAAAGACTTCTTGAAGAAGAAGGTTATGAAGTAAGCACTGCCATTAACTGCAGTGAGGTATCAAAAATGCTGGAAACAGAATATTATGATGCAGTTCTTGTAGAGCTTTTTTTAAGAGAAGAAGACGGATTTCAGGTTCTTGAAACTGTTCAGGAAATGGATGACGAATTACCTTTTATCCTTATAGCAGATCAGGAAAATGAAAATCTAGCCATTCAGGCTCTCGAAATGGGTGCCTATGACTATATAAACAAACCTATCGTTTATACGGATATAATCAATACAATCTACAGAGCAGTGGAAAAAAGAAGACTTTACGTGGAAAAATTCAATGCAGAAGAAGAACTTGACCTCACAGGCAAAAAGCTTGAACTCCTTACAGGTATAATAGATGTTTTTGTAAGCAGTAAAACAGAAGAAGAAGCTACGGATAAACTCCTTCAGAATATACTCAACCAGTATTCTGCCACATACTGCTGTCTGTCTATGTTAGAAAAAAAAGGTAAACATATTAAAATCCTTGCTGAAAAGTCAAGTGTGGAAGGCATATCGGAATATAAAATAGGTCAGTCCTATGCTCTGGATATTTTTCCCATAACAAGTCAGACTGTGGAGACAAAAAAACCTGTAGTAGAAACAGGCATTCTGGATCTCACATCTCCTGTATCACTTAAATTAAAGGAAAAGGCAAGAGGGGAAATATACTGTTCCTTTATGGAAATACCTGTGTTATATCTGGGCAATGTTACAGGAGTGCTTCAAATAAAATGTCATGGAAAGGAAAAACGAAGTTTCAGCGACAATGAACTCACCATGGCAGAACTGATAGCAAATTATATAGGTGTTGCCATAGACAATATAAATTTAAGGAAAAGCAAGTAATATTTTACAGATAAAATTTTCAGAAATATTCTGAAAGATAAGGTATCTCCATAGATATATAAATTTAAGGAAAAGCAAGTAATATTTTGCAGATAAAATTTTCAAAAATATTCTGAAAGATAAGATATCTCCATAGATATATAAATTTAAGGAAAAGCAAGTAATATTTTGCAGATAAAATTTTCAAAAATATTCTGAAAGATAAGGTATCTCCATAGATATATAAATTTAAGGAAAAGCAAGTAATATTTTGCAGATAAAATTTTCAAAAAATTATAAAAGATAAGGAAATTAAGTAAAGAAATGCTTGTTCTATATAATACTCTCACAAGAAAAAAAGAGGAATTTGTGCCATGTGGACAGGAAGTAAGATTTTATAGCTGTGGCCCTACAGTATATAATTATGCCCATATAGGAAACCTGAGAGCATACGTTTTCTCGGATATATTGAAAAGAACTCTTCTATATAACGGATATAAAGTAAAACATGTTATGAATATAACAGATGTGGGTCATCTTACATCAGATGAAGATTCCGGAGAAGATAAAATGGAGAAAGGTGCTTCCCGGGAAAAGAAAACGGTATGGGAAATAGCGAATTTTTATACAGAATCTTTTAAAAAAGATATAGCTTTACTCAATATATTGCCTCCTGATGTTTATTCTAAAGCAACAGATCATATAAAAGAACAGATTGACCTGATAAAAAAAATAGAAGAAAAAGGCTATTCCTATACAATAGAAGACGGAGTCTATTTTGACACCTCACGTCTGAAAGATTATGGCAAACTGGCACAGCTGGATATAGAAGGACTCATGGCAGGAAGAAGGGTTGAGATGGCAGCAGGCAAAAAAAATCCTACAGATTTCGCCCTGTGGAAATTTTCCCCGAAAGATAAAAAAAGGGCTATGGAATGGGATAGCCCATGGGGTACAGGTTTCCCCGGCTGGCATATAGAATGTTCTGCAATGTCCATGCATTATCTGGGAGAAACCTTTGATATTCACACTGGAGGTATAGATCACATACCTGTTCATCATACAAATGAAATAGCCCAGGCAGAAACTGCTACAGGAAAAGATTTTGTAAAATACTGGCTCCACAATGAATTTCTTGTTATGGGTAAAGAGAAAATGGCAAAATCAGGAGAAGGTTTTATTACCCTTCAACGTGTTATAGATAAGGGTATAGATCCGATGGATTACAGGTATTTCCTCTTAAATTCCCACTACAGAAAACCTGTTACATTTACCTGGGAAGGACTTTCCGGAGCAGGAAACGGTATGGCTCATTTAAAAGAAAAAGTAATTGAAATAAAAGGTTCTCCCTCTGACATGGGATCAGAAAAAATTCCTTCTTATATAGAGAATTTTAAAGAAGCACTGAATGATGATTTCAATACGCCACGGGGGCTTGCCGTAATGTGGTCGGTCATAAAAGATGATACACTGGGAAATAACCAGAAAATGGAACTTCTCCTTGATTTTGATACAATTCTTGCCCTTGGTATAGAGAAAATCAAAGAAGAAAGTAAAAACATAGAACCGGTAGATGAAGAAGTAGAAAAACTCGTAGAAGAAAGGCAGAATGCAAGAAAAAATAAGAACTGGGCTCTCTCCGATGAACTCAGAAAAAAAATAACGGAAAAAGGTTATGTTGTATCAGATACGCCGCAGGGACCTGTAGTAAAAAAAATATAACAGGCTACTGAAGTAATTTTAACAAAATAGTATCGCGAGTCGTGAGTCGGTCATAACGAAGTATGAGAATGTGTTCCTCCCGTCACGCGTTACGCGTTACGCGTTACCATTCTCATATAAATCCCCGTCTCAGTTCTTGAGTATAATATTTATTCTGTTGTTACCGTTGGATGTAAAATCCTGCTGTCCTATTTCTATAAAAAACTCGACTTCTCTGTAACTATTACGGCGGAAAAGGGCTTTAACAACATCACGGCACACAGTTCTTTCAGACGAAAGATCAGAAGACGGAAAGGTTCCATTTACATAATCGACTATTTGAAAAGAACCTCCAACATCAGGTACAAATAATTCCAGAGGCGTTGAATTTACTTCTCCTCTTTTACTTCCAAGGGATAATTCTCTGCTATAAAAATTTTTCTTCCTGTTGTCCACAGGATCAGGCTTTGTATAATATATATTATATGTCTGCCACCTGAGTTTACCCATCCAGTTATCAAATACAATATCACCTGTATTGGGATCAATGGGAGAACGGAAAGATATACCGTTATTGGCATTACTGTCATGTTCCAGTACCGTTGAGGTATCAACACGATTTAAATTATTAACAGAAGAACCATCACAGGTAAAGGTAGTAAGACTGCTGGCAGGAGAAAGCTTCAGTTCGTAAAAGAGCCTGTTCGATACTACGATGGCTTTCTGTTCATTTTCCATCTTCTTAGAACCATGTCTCCACATAAGAAGTCCATGGGTAAATATATCATAAATCGCATAAACAATCATCAGAAGTATGAATGAAGCTATAACTATCTCAAGTAAGGTCACGCCTTTTTTACATTTCACGATCTTCCGACCTGCTTTCCTGAGAATTAATTTGTATTACTTGATACTATTACATCCAGACTTACCGATACGGTGTTTCTGGCGGAAGAAGATGTCGAAACGTCCGGTATGTTTGAGACTTTAACCTTAATATAAAGTAATTTCAAATTACCGGCAGAACGATAAAAACTTTCCGGACATGTTACCTGAAATTTTCCTACCTTCACAGGATATCTTGTGGAAAAAAAATTATTTCCCGGAACACATGTAGTGTTAACAGGTAATCCGTCAACAAGTGTATTAAAATCACATGTTTCAAGATACACCTTTTCATTATAAGCTATATCTGTGGCCTGAGATGTGAGGGAACCTTTTTTAATGGCAGTCGTTCCGCTGAAGAAAACTGCTGCTATTGCAAGTAATGCAACAGAAAGGAGAAACAGAGCAATCACAAGTTCAGATAAAGAAAAACCCCCTTTAATACAGGGAAGTTTTTTTAATTTTAACATAGTTACCTCTTTGTAAACAAAAGGTTATTCACTATATTCGGTCCAGGAAGCAATGTTGTAATTGCTGTAACTCTGTTTTGCATTTATTACATTCAGATAATCTTCATCATAGATTATATTCAAATTGTCAACATTTTCTATTACAATATCACCATCCGTGATTACAGGTGCCGCTTCTATTTCAAAAGATACTGATTTTGCCATCATCATTTTGGCGGATTTCATTATTACTACCGGTGAACCGCCGCCATTATCCGGGTCATTACTGTAAAGCGGAGTGGGAGTAGGAACAGGAGTCGGAGTTGCAGTAGGAACAGGAGTAGGAATTACAGATACTGAATTGCCGGTTAAAGGATCCAGTGTATTCTGTTTCACGAATACACCGCCGTATAATGTAAGATCTTTGGGATTACCTGCACTGTCTGTTATCTCACTGGCTACCAGTTTACCTGCATAGATCATGCCGGAAAATTCTGCAGGTTTATCGGATTTAGATATCATTGTAACAGTATTTCCTGCGAAAATATTTATCTTTGACCTGGGATCAGAGGAAGAAGAAAACTGTGTAACATCAAATGTTACATCTCTTTCTGCGACTACACTTCCATTACCTGTTATGGTACCGCTCATAGTCAGACTTCCGAGAGCAGCAGTTTCATTACCGCCCCATGTACCATAACTGTTATCATTTGTCAGTTGCAGATATGCTCCCGATTCAAAATCCAGGTCACCCTTAACCGTTACAGTACCGCTTGATATCTGGTTTTTAGAGATAACCAGTTGTCCGTTTTTCACACTCACACCGGGTAAAGTACCATTGCCAACAGTCATATCAGGAGTAACATTATATTCATCATGAAAACTATAGCTGGTCTCGTTCAGTTTTGTATAGGTACCTCTCGGCATTACACAGGGTTTTTCACCTGAAGCGTCAGCATCTGCAGGGACTACCAGGGCCGGTATGTCAATCTGTGAAACAGATGAGGTAACGGTCATACCGGTTCTCCTGGATCTACCGGCAAACCCTGTCATTAAACTATCAGTGATAATGTCATTCGCATCTGCATTGGAATGCATCAGAGGATTGCCTGAATTTTCACTGAAAAAATTAAGAGTTCCCTTCAAATTTAATAAAAGCTTATTTTGAGCCAGTATAGCACATTTAGTATCATTTGCAGGCTGTATAAAAACATCAACAATCCTTGTCATTCCTCCTGAAGTAGCAACACAGATCAAATTTGCCGTATAAGGGGGAACTGTTCTGCCTCTATATCCGGTTACAGGCAAAGAACCGGTAAGATTATTGACAGAAAAGTATTTTCTTGTTGTATCAAAGGTTAAATAATAATTACTCTTTTCAGGTAAATTTTTTAACGGGTCAGGAGTATCTGCATCAGGTAAAGAAACGGAAGAACTTTTACCCCATATTTTATCATTTATCAGATGTGCCATGGCTTCATTTATGCCACATTCGGCAAGAGTAGTCACCTGTTTCCTTATCTTATAATTACCTGCCAGGAACAGTGTATTTGTTGAAGTAGCAATGAGTGCCGTAGATAATATTATCATGACTACAATCACCCAGAGAGCTGTTATAAGAGCAAATCCTCGAGGAGCAATTTTAAAAAACAGATTTTTCATACAGATTACCTCCATATTCAGAGTAACCCTATGTTAAAGCATACCATAAAATCTTTTAAATGTAAATATTTTTTTTAATTTTACAGCATATATATTTTTTTAAGAAAAAGTAAAAGAGGCAAAATATTCAAAAATAGTAAACCCTAAAATTTTCTTCTTCTGGCATATTCTCTTACTACTTCCTTCTGACATTCCATCAGGGGCCATCTTGTTTCATAATAATTATAGGCTATGGCATCTTCACAGTTCCAGCCTGTATATATTCTGTAACATGCCACCATAGTCCCCGTTCTTTCAAGTCCTGCCAGACAGTGAACATAGAGAGGGAGATTTTCTTCATTATCTGCGATGGAAATAAATTCCTCTATCTGCTCTACAGTAGGAGCAGTATGATCTGTTACAGGAATATGAAAAAACTTCATACCAAGGCTCTCTATAAATTCTTTTCCGGACGTATCTTCTCTCTGAAGATTAACAATAGATCTTACACCTTTATTCTTCAAATCAAATATTTCATCTTCATAAGGTCTGGGCCCACGATAGATTTTTTTCTCTTCTTTATCCATAAATTCACCTCCAGAGATAGGGAAATAATATAATAAGTAAATATATGAGCTGAAAAACCAGCCCTATAACACCTGTTATCATACCGCCCATAATTAAATAATTCTCATTGGGATTAACTGTTTCTCTGATTTTCATGCTCTTTCTTGCCATATTACCTGTTACAAGGGCTATAATGGGGCATGGAAAAAACACAGGAAAACACTGACATGCATAAATACTCAATATTCCCGTAACAAGAGAGGCTATCGCAAGATTGCTCACTCTGAGATTTGGCAGGTACGTCATATGGTTATTACGGAAAATATCAAGACGATAATCTTCTTCCAGAGGGCCAAATTTATCTCTATAATATTCCTTTAATTCTTCAGAGAAAAATTCCATATCATGATATCTCTTGGCCGGATCAAGTTCTATAGCTTTCCCTATTATCCATTCCAGTTCTTCCGAAACAGAGGGATTAAGAGAACGTAAGGGCTTGAATTTAAAAGGAGTAACAGTAGGATCATAAAGAGTCAGAAGCTGATACATTATAACTCCAAGGGCATACACATCCGACTTGGGGATAGATTGTTTTTCTTTCCTGTACTGTTCCGGTGCGGCATAACCGGGAGAGCCAAACCTTACCGTATCACTGCTTTTATCGGGTTTATAAAATCTTGCCACTCCAAAATCTACAAGTTTAATATTAATATCAGGGCCGGGCTGAAGAATTATATTGGAAGGTTTCAAATCTCTGTAAATAATAGGATACTCAGGAGCGGTATGGAGGAAATGAAGCACTTCTGCCAGTTGAATCCCTATAAGAATTACATCCTGTTCATCAAGAGGGTTATTATTTGCTTTCAATCTATCTTCAAGAGTCTCACCTTCAATGAACTCCATTACCAGGTATTCTCTTTCATCCTGGCTGAATTTTTCTACAATTCTCGGCAGTCTCGGGTGGCGTATACTTGAAAGTATGTTACACTCTTTATCAAGTGCTTCCAGGGCAAAAGCTCTTTCTTCCATAGAAGGAAATACATCGAGTAATTCTTTAATGGCAAATCTCAGGTCGGGGTGTTTAATAGATACGGCAAGATATACCTTGCCCATCCCGCCTTTTCCTAGAAGAGCTTCAAGAACATATCTCTTTTTTAAAATTTTACCCGGTTTAAAATCCATAAACTATAAACTCCACTCACTACTCACTGTTCCTATTGTATTATCTTTTAAGCAAAATATCAACTTGAAAAATACAGAGGATTTTTTATTTTTCTATAGAATTTTTTATCTGGAATTAATTTAAAAGTATAGGAATTTTCATTTTTAATGGCGTAAAATAAGGCTTTAGATGAAAATTAAGTAGAGGCAGTTTATCTAAATAATTTATCTCTATTTCTCTGTAACGACCCTCTCAGAGGTGATTTTTATGAATAAAAATCCTTTCTTTCCAGGGGTAATTCCCATGTTTAGCATCTTAATTTTATCTATTCTCCTAACCAGTTGTTTTTTCACAGGCGTCAAAGGAACTATGACATCAGAAGAAATAGGAGATAAGACGGAAAAAGTAAGACCTTCGCTTCTTGCAGGGTCATGGTATAAAGGTTCTGAAGGAGAATTAAAAGATCAGGTAGATGATTTTCTAACAAAAGCAAGGGCAGAAGAAAAATTTTCATTACCTTATGGTTTAATAGTTCCCCATGCCGGTTATGAGTATTCCGGTTCTGTAGCAGCTTTCGGATATAGGGCACTAAAAACGGTTGATGTTAAAAGAGTAATCATCCTGGGCACATGCCATCAGAGTTATCTCGAAGGACTTGCCGTATCTGCTTATACCCATTACAGCACACCTCTCGGGAAAATTCCTGTAGACACGACTATCTGCAATGAACTTCTGAAAGAAAATCTTTTTACTACAGATGAAGAAGGAGAAAAGAAGGAACATTCCATTGAGATTCAATTGCCTTTTCTGCAAAGAATTGCAGAAAACTTTAAAATAATACCAGTAATGGTAGGAAATCTAAAGGAGGGAGATTATAAGAAGGTAGCTGAAGTAATGAAAAGGTATGTTGATAGTAATACCATAGTAATAGCCAGTTCTGATTTTACTCATTACGGGCAGAATTATGGTTACGTACCTTTTAAAAAAAATATACCTGAAAATCTCAAGAAACTGGATGAAGGAGCCATCAATTTTATCTTAAAAAAGGATGTCCATGGCTTTTTAAAATACATATCCGGTAACGGAGATACTATTTGCGGTTATTCCCCCGTAAGTTTGCTGATGTCTATAATGGGAACAGAAACAAAAGGAACACTTCTAAAATATTCCACTTCAGGTGAGATTACGGGAGATTATAAAAATTCTGTCAGCTATGCTTCTATAGTATTTATGAGTGAAAAACATGAAGAACCGGCAAAATTAAGCTCCGAAGAAGAACAAACTCTATTAAAACTTGCCAGAGATACTCTGAAAACCTATCTTTCAACAGGTAAAAAACCTGACACCGGTAATTATACTATTACTGAAATACTTAAAGAAAAAAGGGGGGTGTTTGTAACCTTAACGGAACATGGCGAATTGAGAGGTTGTATAGGATATATTGAAGGAATAGAACCTCTCTATGAGGCAGTGATGGATAATGCAGTAAATGCTGCAGTAAATGACTCGCGTTTCTCTCCTGTAAAAGAGGCAGAACTGGGAGACATTGAAATAGAAATTTCAGTAATGACTCCTTTAAGACCGATTAAAAATATAGAAGAAATCCAGGTAGGAACTCATGGGCTCTATATAAAAAATGGTTATTACAGAGGAGTACTTCTCCCTCAGGTAGCAACAGAGTACGGATGGGATAGAAAAACATTTCTTGAACAGATATCCAGAAAAGCAGGAATGAATAGAAATGCCTGGGAAGATAAAAATTCTGTAATTTCTATTTTCAGCGCTCAAATTTTCCATGAAGATTAGACATATGTAATGCACGCGTAAAGCGTCACTATTTTTAAGTCAACCAAGAAAGGATGAACATTAAACGATGAAAAGATTGTTATCTTTATGCCTGTTAACATTATTATTCATATCATTCATATCTTACATGTCCCTTTCTGCCGAGAAAAAGGCAACAAACCAGGGACCACCTTCTGCAGACACGGGAAATCCCAAATTGAATACCTTTGCAGTTACTATTATAGATGTAAAAAATCAAAAAACTCTTATGTATGATGTGACATGCGGCATGGGTATTGAAAAATTTCAGGAATTTCACGGGAAGCGCGGAGCCAGTGAAATATTGGTACCTTTTGGGAAGGTCAAAAGTGTTGAAGTCACAGGGAAAACAACTTCTGCTTCAGATTTATATGCATCAAATCCCTATGTTAATACAGTATTTCACCTGACAGACGGCCACAGTATACATGTAGAAATACCTGCAAAACTGTTATGGCGCGGAAGAACTGCCTTCGGAGAAATGAGTGTGGAAACTCAAAATATCAAAGTTATAACATTTCACCATGAAGGAATGGCTTTAAGATGTGCAAAATGCGGAAATATATTTCATATAGAGGGTTTTCAATTCTGTCCCTATGACGGACATAAGCTTGACGAAGTTATGGAATAACAGGAAAGGAAGTGTTTTAATTTGTATTTTTGTAATAAAATTATAATATCTATAGTAATTATTTTACTTCTCATAACGTTAATTCCAGATGTAGCTTTTTGCAATGAAAAAGATAATGTTACTATAGGTATAGTTATGCCTGTAGGCGGTTCCGGGGACTTATCCTTTGAATGGACTGCCACAGAAGGACTGGCAAAGATTAATCAGAATATAGACGGAGTAAATGTTTTAACGAAAGAACCGATGAAAGTTGATGTATTAAAAAACTGTTATGAAGATTTTATAAGCCAGGGAGTAAAATTAATAATAGGAATTGGTTTTTTTCAGGAAGAAGCTCTGAAAGAAGTTGCCGGGGAACATCCCGATGTTAGCTTTGCAATCATAGATGCTTCAGTAGATCTCCCCAATGTAACATCTGTTATATTCAGAGAAGATGAAGGTTCTTTTCTCGTCGGATGCAGTGCAGCTATGGTAAGTAAAACAGGGAAAATAGGTTTTATAGGTGGTATGAAGAGTGATATAATAGACAAATTCAAAAAAGGTTATGAAGATGGAGCAAAATATATAAAACCTGATATTGACGTAGAGACAAAATATATCGGAGAAAGTGAAGAAGCGTTTTCCTCACCTGACCTGGGGAAAAAAATTGCAAAAGACATGTATGATAATGATATTGATGTCATATTTGCCGCAGCAGGTGGTTCAGGTCTCGGAGTCATAGAAACTGCAAGGATAAAAAATAAATATTGTATAGGTGTTGATGCAGACCAGGATTATATAGCTCCGGGAAATGTAATAACCAGTATGATGAAACGAGTCGACAATGCTTTATTTGTTATAGTCAAAGACTATATGGATAAGAAATTCAAAGCAGGGACAATCGTAATGGGTCTGAAAGAGAACGGAGTAAGTCTTACAGAATTCAAATATTCTCAGGATCTGCTTACATCAGATCAGTTTAAAAAACTGGATGCAATAAAGCAGGATATAATTGACGGTAAAATTATTATTAAATAAGTGAGCAGTGAGTGGTGAACAGTGAGTGGACATAATCCTGTCCCTCCACTGCTCATCACTCATTACTTTTTGAGGAAATCTAATTATGAAAAAACTCAACAGAAGAGAACTTATAAAGTATATGCTCTGCGGAAGCGGGGCATGTCTTCTGGCTTCTCCACCGACAGGTATTCTGGCAGGGAATGAAAATCTTTTTATTACAGAGGCAATGTACTACGAAAAAAAAGAAAAACAAAAAGTTCTCTGCACACTATGTCCGAATGAATGTTCTATTAAAAATAATAAGAGAGGCACCTGTAAAACAAGAGAAAACAGAAATGGTATACTCAGGAGCCTTGTTTATTCCAGAGCTTCTTCCATACACATAGATCCTGTAGAGAAAAAACCACTCTTCCATTATCTGCCCGGAACAAAATCCTTTTCCCTTGG
>JBEHWO010000079.1:0-19984 GCA_040217695.1 Vulcanimicrobiota bacterium
AGGAATAATCTATAGAATCCGTGCAGAGTCTTATAATCTGCTGAAATTCCAGAGGATCGAGTAATTTATCTTCATGAAGCTTATAAGCTTTATTCTGGAGTTGTAACAGAGATTCTTTTAGTTCATCTGTTACTTCACCGGCGAGTCTGAATTTTTCCAGTTCTTGAACGGATTTTTCGGCATCTTCTTTCAGTGGATGTTTTTCCTTATTACCGAATTTACGGAGCATATTTATGAGTTTATCGAATTCTTCTTCTTTTATATACTGAATGCCTTCAATGCCGCGGAGATAGGCAACAAGCCTGTTTACTTTCTGTGAGAGTATATGTCCTCCTATACCCATTTTCGCTCCCTGGCTGTAGGCAATAACTACACGGCGTGCTTTTTTTATTGTTTCTTTTGTTACTCCGAAAAGACCTGTTTTCAGTTCTGTAGATACATATGGTTCATCCTCTTTATCTACAATTGTTTTAAAGAGGACAGGACTCAAATCAGGTTCATTTTTTATTCTCGTCAATATATGACTGTGTATTTCCGGGATTCTGTTATCTTCAAGGATTTTTCTTATGTCTTTTATGCAGTACCATGTGCCGTCACGGAAAAATCCCTTTATTGTCTGAACTTCCTGTTCGGTGAAAAATAGAGGTTCTCCCTTTTTGTTCAGGAAAAAGGATGTTGCATAACCTCCTTCACCTGTATCTACCTGAATACCCAGGGTTTTTGCCGCCACTACCTGGGCTCTCCATGTGTCGAGTCCTACGGAGCCTACCGACTTGCCGCCGAACATCCAGGGAGCTTTTAATGTAAGAGATTTTCCCAGATATACATCCGTTCTGACTCTGTTAACTTCTTCATCACCGAGATCTGCCGGATTTCTGCTGTATCTGAGTCCCATAACATCGAAACCGTCTCCTAAATTGCCTGTGGCCTGAACATGTTTCAGATCAATCATGGACATATCGCCTGAAGCCATACGGCCCATGGATTCTATTAATTTCCCCGGCCATACATAATCTTTGGAATAAAGAGACTGATTATCGGAACCGAGACAGTAGAAATGATGGGGGAGGGCCGCAGGTTTTATGAGTTTCTTTAGTTCCGAATAACATATATTTTCCCTGTTTATCTCGAGAGAATCTTCATGCTCAATAAGTTCTTCATTTACTTTTTTATAGACTTCAATAATAGATGGATCCTCAAATATATCTTTCTCTATTCTTTCCTCTAAAATATTAAAATCAATAAGTCTTCCTTCTTCTCCCACTGTTTTCTTTATATCTTTAAATCCTGAAGCTCCCAGTACTTCAATAATCTGCACCTTTCTCGATTCCGCCTGATTCTGCAGTCTTTTTACTGCCCATTCCGGTTCAAGACTGATCAGCTTTTCAGTAGACGTTTTTTTCTGGATAATAGCCTGATATGCAGAAGGGTCAAGGGAAAGGAGTGATGCAAAATCTATAGCAGTGGCATCTGCTCCTCTCTGAATGGTTTTCTGTGTGTCTGAAGCGAGCCTTATGCCTCCCGATGCGATAATCGATACTTCAAAACGTTTTCCTGTGGACAGAAGATAATGATGAAGCGCTTTTACTGCCTTTGACGTTACAAAATATTTATCCCTGTTTCTGAGTCCTTCTATATGAATGACATCGACATTTAATTCCAGCAGATAATC
Source organism: Vulcanimicrobiota bacterium (assembly GCA_040217695.1). Classification (GTDB taxonomy): domain Bacteria; phylum Vulcanimicrobiota; class SpSt-956; order SpSt-956; family JAKJGF01; genus CALARM01. The sequence goes on from JBEHWO010000079.1 coordinate 1,673, forward strand.
TATTTTTTTCTCTATATCATAGACAAGTGTTTCATCTCCTATTATGTCATATTCACTTACAGGCAGATAACCGCTGATAAGAGGCACATTTTTACCCTGCTGCCAGGCACATTCCTTCACATAGGTAAGGGTTTCAACCATGCCTTTATGGAAAGGAAGTTCAAACATTGGGCATGTCCAGAGATTTTGCAGAAATTCCCTTCCGACGGTCTGGCCTGTTATGAGCCTCTGGGATATATCGTAATTTACCCTGGGAACAATGACAGAAGGAAGTTTTTCATAATTTCCTTCTTTAAGGAAATATGGATAATGTTCAAGAAGGGTCTGGAAATCCATGATAACAAGGCTTTTCTGTTTTTCTGCCACAGTTATGAGGGCAAGTTCCACCTTGCCGTTACTTTCCAGAGGCATTACATTGTAAATAACAGGTGTTCCTGTAAGCAACTGGGGATGTTTTCTGTTTATTATATGTCCTTCTTCGTCAAAAACACAGAATGGATCCCTTTTACCCAGTGTTACAGATAGTTCTTCGTCAGGATCTCCCTCATGGAGCCGGTTCTGGGCAGGCCCTACTATATGGAAATGAGAAAATCTTTCCGCATCAAAGCCTATACCCATATGTCTGTCTCCCTGTCCCATGCCTGAAACAGGAATTTTTCCCGTAGAAGACTCTCTGTCTATTTCCATGACAATATCGTCCGTAACATATATATCCGCCACTTCTTTAAGTATTTCCGAACGTTTTACGATTGTCGTGTCATGAATTCTTTCTTTCTGTTTTATCCAGTATCGTTTTTCCGCCAGATCTGCAGCATTGTATATGTACCTGTCGAGAAGAATCCTTTCTTTCTGGGCAGTTCTGTTCATGGGACAGTAGTTGACGCACGCATTGCAGAGAGCACATCTGTTTTCCGAAAGAGCCGGTATTTCTCTTGCCACTCCTGTTCTTGCTCCGTATGTGCAGGCGTTTTCATTGGAACACATGCCGCAATGGATACATGTTACAGGATCTATATAGAGGCTTGCATATTCAAAATCTCTCGGATAGGTAATATTAATTCCATGCTGGAGATGGGATTTTTCATCTTTATGGACAGATTGAGTATGTCTGCCGTAAAGAGGGCTTTCTTTCATTATCTGCCATGCTCTTCCTATGAAATCTTCTTTTTCTTCTTCCGTAAGATTCAGTATTTTATTGAATTCTTTATCTTTTTCTACCAGGTCATAAAGATCTGTAAGAGGAACCGAAGCAGGACATACGCGGTTACAGTTTCCGCATCTGGTGCATACCAGAAACCCCAGCGCTTCTTCCTGTGTTATCTTTTTACCCTGAGACAGTCTGTTTGCAGTTCTTCTTCTTATTACAGGAGTAGCAGGGCCGTAGGAACCGAAAACATCACCTGTAGGACATACCCTTTCACAGCTGTCACATTCTGCACAGACACAGGTAATGTCTCTTACGGGATCCCGCTTTACCCTTGAACCTGCAGGGACTACCCTGGGGAATACCGTTCCTAAAAGCCATGATATATTTTCTCCCGACCCTCCTTCGAATACATGGGATGCAATTGCGAGAACCTTCTGAGTATAGTTCGAAAATGCTCTGTAAATGAAATTTCTGCCTTTATAATTTAAAAATTTGCCTCTGTTCATATATCCGGCCGGATCAGATTCCTCTTTTGCCTTCCTGAGGATTTTTAGTTTTTCTTCACCATGGTTTTTCATAAAAGGAGTATTCCATATGCCTGTTCCGTAGATTTTTCCTCCCATGTTAATGGCAATTTGAGAGAAAAAGGGAACCAGTCCTAAATAGGTATAGTGTCTCAGGTGGGCTGTATCTGCAAGTACTATGGATTGAACTAAAACCATATTGTTTTTAAGTATATGGGCTTCTGTCATGAGATCCAGTTCCATAGCTTTCTTTACGAAGCGGGAACAGAAATCTCTGTATTTTTCAAGTGAAGCAAGGGGAATAATATTTTCACTTACGACGAGAGAAGGCCCTTTTCGTTTTATCTGAACGGGAGCATAACGATGATTCCATAGTTTATGGGCAAGATTTACAGGCAACTGTTTGAATACAGGTCTGCTGCTGTCAAACATACCTGTTCTCAGGGCTTTCTGGTAATCGGGAAGAGTGTCAAAATCCATTACTATTACATGGGAAGAATTTTTTAAATGTTTTAATTCATCCAGATCTGACGAGAGTTCTGAAAGTCTTTTTTCATCTTTTCTTTCAAGACAGTCGTGCTGTAATTTTACAAGATTTTCTCTTTCTATTTCACAGACGAGCTTTATATAAGGTTCATCATAATATATTACGGATGTGGGAGCAAGGTCATTGTCACTGATTTTTTTTATGAATTCCACTGATTCTTTACAGGACTGAAATGTAAAAGCATAGGGTTTGGTTATATATCTGTTTTCCTGAACTTTTAACGTAATACCGGCGATTATACCAAGCTGTCCTTCTGTCCCTGTATAAAGGGAAAAATCTTTATCATCTTTCTTTATGGTTTTCAGGTTTCCCGACGGTGTAACTATCTGAATTTCTGCTATAGATTCCGTTACATGGCCGTATTTATAGCTTCCCAGACCCTGTCCCCCTGTACTTATCCATCCTGCAACAGTTCCAGAATAGGGGTTCGTAATTTCCTGTATTAAAGTAAATCCTTCGTCTCTCAGGTAATTTCTGGCTTCTGCAAAGGTTACTCCAGGTTCTAAATAGAGAAGGGACTCTTTTTTATTTAATTCCATTCTTCTGAGCTGGCTCAGATCAAGGATTATGTCACCGTTCAGGGGAACACATCCTCCGAAAGGCCATGTTCCTGTTCCTCTTATGGTAAAAGAGAGTTTATTATTTACCGATGTTTCGACAAATTTTTTTATATCTTCCACTGTAAGGGGACGTACTACAGTTGAAGTTTTTATATTTATAAGGACATTTTTCAAAAGATCCGGTATCAGGTGTGTTCCTGTGTCATTTGAAAATACGTCTGTCTGAGCATTATGAGGAATAAAAATTTCTGTTTCTACCGACAGATTGTTACGAAAAAGATTTTTTACAGTATCTCTTTCGTCTCTGTCTTCATGAGAAAAATTGAATCCTTCCCAGAGGAGTTTTCGTGATTGTTGTTGCTGGAGGGCCACTTCCTTCGGTGAAAGTTTTTCTTTTTTTATTGAATAATAGTTCATTACGACAATCCCTCCTGTAAAAAATTATTAAAGAATTATAATTCACCGGGAGAGGAAAGTCAAATTTTTAGCTTTAGAGTAATTGAGATTAAAGCTGTAGTGATGTATAATATTTTTAGAAATTATAAATTCTGTGTGGTGAGAAATTATGGATGCAGTTAATTATGAGAGCATATATTGAAAGATGGAAAGAAGTAAATACTGCCGATACGCTTGAACAGAGCAGGGCTTCTATGGAACTCAGGTGGCAGCAGGTCAACAGTATATATCTCCTTGCTTCGTCTATGGGAATAACTACTCGGGAAGCAACCGAAGAGAATGAAGAGATCATGAGAAGATGGAATAAACTTAAAGATTTATATGAATATAGACACATGGTCAAGGAACAAGCAGAGAAAGGATTGAAATATGAACATAGAAGAAAGAAACAGAGTGGAAAAGATAGATAATATTCTGGAACAGAGGAGACCTGTGGCGGCTAGAATCCAGAAAGTCATAAAAAACCTTAACAGTCTGTCCTTTAACCTGACAAAACTGGATATTATGAAAAATAAAATATCGGAAAATGCAGAAGATGACATTAAAGGACGGATGAAAGAGATCAATGTTCAGAACATTCAGAACAGTATCATATCAGAGATAAATAACCTGAATAAAATCAAATCCCGTTTTTCCAGAGAGACCCTTAATATAGGTGTCGTAGGTAGAGCCCGTACAGGTAAAAGCCGCCTTCTTCAGAGCCTTACGGGGCTTACATCAGCCGAGATTCCCGACGGAAACAGGCTCCACTGTACAGGTGTGAGAAGTTCCATCTATCATAATCCCGATATAGAAACATATGGCGAGGTGTTTTTCCATACGGAACAGTCATTTCTGGACGAAGTCATTGCTCCCTATTACGAAGAACTCCGCCTGGGCATGAGGCCTTTTTCTCTTTACGATTTTTCAGAGAATGAATTGCCGCCACTACCAGATAATTCTCCTGCCTATGCAGATCCGCGTGCCAAGTATGAACATCTCAGAAATTATCATGTCAATCTCCCCAAATATGCAGGGCTTCTGGGGAAAGCTCCTCTCAGGATATCAAAAGAACAGATAAGAGAATATGTGGCACAGGACACGCAGGGAGGGGAGAGGATTTATTTCAATTATCTTGCAGTAAGGGAAGTAAAGATTGTATGTAAATATCCTTCTTCCGGCGCGGGGAAAATTGCCCTCATAGATATGCCGGGTCTGGGAGATACAGGACTCGGAGACGAAGAACGTCTTATAAAAACCCTGGGAGAAAATATAGATACGGTGCTTTTTGTTCGTATGCCGAAATCGAGCGGTGATTTCTGGGCAGATGTGGATGTGAAATTATATGATACTGCACGGTCATCTCTTGTAAATCTCCCTGTCGACCTCTGGTCTTTTATGATCCTGAACAGGACGGGTAAAAATTCTGAAAACGGTGATAATTCCAATAATTGCATCGATCTTGCAGGGACTATAGACAAACATCATATAAAAGTAGTTCAATGTCTTACTGTTGACTGTTCTGACATGGGTTCTGTACAGAGTGAAATCCTGGATAAAATCCTGAATTATATGGCAAATAATATTACTTCTCTTGATAAACGATATTCTGCTGCATGTCAGGACAGTTTAAATCAGCTTCACAGACTTGTTGTCTCAGAACTTTCTAAATGCCGTAAAGCCCTGGGTGAAGTGAAAACATCCACTTCGGAAGAATTTATATTGTTCAGGAGGCTTTTTGACTGTATATGGACAGAACTTACGAATGGCCTTGAAAATCTTCTCAGGGAACTGAGGCCTGAGAGAGATTCTAAAGAAAGTCCTTTTAAATCCAGGCTGGCAAATGTTCTGGAAATATGTAATAAGGAAAGCGGCATACCTGACATAAATCAGATTGAAGTAAGGCGTCATACGGAAGGTTCTTATGATATTGTATATAATAAATATCTTCATGAAATGCGCACCAGTATTACGGGACAGTTTCTTTTACTGGATGAAGGGCTTAAAGAAACACTCGACAGGAAGAGAGCTTCTGTGGCAGAAATCCTGAAAGAAAAAGGTAAAATCGGAGAGTTTGTTAAATCGGAGGGAGCCGTATTTTTAGAGGAACTCTTTAATATAGTACCTGAAAGACTTTCTAAATTAAGACTCGGTTTTGATATTATTACTGCTTTCAATCTTTCTTACAGAGGCCTTATACATCATCGTATAAGAAAACTTCTGGATTGTTTCGTCCCTGATGAAACAGATCAGAAATTATCACGTCATCCTTCTGCAAAGGACGTAAGGGTTAATCTGGAAAGGCTTTACGGAAGGGTTTTATATGAAATAGAGTCTGAAACGGAAAAATTCCTCTGTGAGCCCAATCAGTCAGCCTTCTGTATGGTAGAAGAATTTATTGACAGAGTAATAAGGGCAGAAGGAGTCAAATCGGAATGGGAAGAATTTTACTATGATTTCAGAGCAGACATATGGTCATCGGAATTTACCAGACTGGGAGAAAAAACAAGGCTCAGGAAATCATGGGATGAAGCAATAGAAGATGTGGAGAAATTTAATGGAATTGAAGATTTTAAGATATCGTGAGTCGTGAGTCGTGAGTCGTGAGTCGTAGGGGCGAACCACTGTGTTCGCCCATTACCCGGTGAAAAGACGCTCACGCGTCACGCGTTACGCGTTACGTAAATCACGCGTTACGATAGCAAAGGAGAAACAGGTTACATGCATGAAGTTACAGTAAGTATGTTCGGCCCCAGAGGTGTTGGGAAAACAAGTCTTCTCACAACTATGTACGAGAGATTTGAAAGTGATACAAGCGGTGCAAATCTTCAGATTACACCTGATATGGAGAGTGCATCCATCCTTCAGGATCGTCTTGGAGAATTGAAAAGCCTTTTTGACAGAGAAGATACATTTTTTGAAGCAGGGGACCAGAAATTCGGTATTCAGGGAACGGAAGAAAAGAGAACCTTTGTTTTTGAACTGGGAAAACTGGGTGAAAAGCCTACTCTGAAACTTAAATTTATAGATTTCCCCGGTAAATATATATCCAGCAGCGCTACAGCAGAAGAAAAAAGTTCGCTTAAAGATATTCTGGAAAAATCACATGCCCTGCTTGTAGCAATAGATACGCCTTCTCTTATGGAAAGACATGGAAAATACAATGAAAGTATTAACAGACCTGCAGAGGTTACGGAGTTTTTCAAAAGAGTTTATCAGGAAGGTCTTAAAGAACCCAGGCTTATTGTGTTTGCTCCCATAAAGTGTGAGAAATACATAAAAAACAATCAATCTGAAGAAGTGGTAAAGAAAATAAAGACAGAATATAAGAGATTGTTTGACCTTTTTAAGAGTGATAACCTGAGAAACTATATAGTTACCGTCATAACGCCGGTACAGACTACAGGCAACGTAGTGTTTTCCCATATAACATCTGAAAATGAGAAAACTCATTTTTATTTTACGAAAGAACATAATGAAGCCAGATATGACCCGAAAGACAGTGAACAGCCCCTTCGTTATTTATTAAGGTTTTTATTGAAATTACATTTAAAACAGCAGGAAACAGGATGGGGTATATTCAGTTTCCTCCGCTCCTGGCTCGGTATTGATAAATATCTGAGAGATGCCATTACAAGATTTACTGACAGATGTAAAAAAGGAAACGGTTTTGAAATACTTCAGGGGTATGATAAACTATAGTTACCGGTCACGCGTCACGCGTTACGCGTCACGCGTCACGTCATTATGAAAGGTTTTATTATGGACGTAACTGTTTATGTGCAGAGTGCCGGAAGAGAGCCGGAACATGATTACTGCTGGCTGACGGTCTGTAAGAGAGGGAATTTTTTTCGAAAATATCCTCCTCATATTTCAGAGATAAACAGACTTATACAGAGTGAATCCTGTTCTGTTTTATTAAACAGGTATGACGAAGATTTAATTCTTGCAGTTACAGGTCTCATAGGGAAAGAAAGAAAAGATTACTGCGGTCGCACTGTGAGAAATTCCGTCCTCTGGGTGGGAAGTATTAAAGATGAAAAATCCTTTCGTTATCTTGCTGCAAAAATTTTACTCGATTTGAAAAACGGCGGAGGAAAAATTCTTGATACTATTGATAAATCTATCGAGTTCTCTGAAAATTTTAATATAAATGAAGAAAATCTGGAAGAATTGAAATCAGGCGAACTGTCTGAAACAGAATTTAATGAAGTGAAACATATACTGGTCGAAGTTCAGGATGATAAATTAATCGACGAATACCTTGTTGCTTCACTCTCTAAAATCCCTTTCAATGAAGACAGAGATTATAAAATCAGAATGATTTTAAATTATTTTAAATTCGGATTTCATTTTGATAAAAATATCCTGACAGGGCTGTTACAGGATAATCATAATTTAAAAATTTCTTCAGAGGAAGAGAGAAAAACATTGCTTTTAAAGAGAATGATTGCCAGAAATACTCCCGGCCATACGGAAGAACTTATAAGGGATCTTACCGTAGATGAAGTTTCCAGACTGATAGAAAAGTGGAATGTATTTCCCTGTGTGGTTGTTACTGATAAGAAAAACCCGGAGACCCTGAAAGAAGCAGGTGTATGGCGCGGTCTGTCAAATCTTGTGGAAGGTGAAGAGTGGGAAATCACAGGGAAGGTTAAAAGCAGCAAAAAAAAAAATAATCCCCCTTCTCATCCTGTTATTCCTGGTAATATTATTCCTCATATGGAAATGGATAAAATAAAACAATTTGAAGATAATCTGAAGAAGATACTGAGGGAAAAAAGCAGACCTGTCATAAAGGAAATAGAAAATATTATAAAACATTTGAAAGACAGACATGACTCAACTAAGGGGTTGTAAAAAAATAACCTTATCATATTTACAATCGTGACGCGTCACGCGTAACGCGTGACGCGAGGAGAAAAAACATAATTTGCCAGAGTTATTTTCTTACAGTCCCTAACAATAGAAAGGAGGAAAATCGTTGATATAGATAATCAACGGTTAAAGAAAATGATAAAGAAAATATTATTCATCAGTATTTTATCTGTTTTTACGAATTTTGCTCTCTTAACATGGACTTATGGAGAAGAGGCAAAGCCTGTACCATGTGAGGAGAAATCAGAGACCATATTACTCAAAGTACCTGATGTGAGACAGAGCACAACCTATTCCTGCGGCGCTTCATGTCTTCAGGGCATTCTTATGTACTGGGGCATAGAGCACAGGGAAGGTGATTTGATTGTATTACTCAATACAAGCCCCGATTCCGGAACAGATCCTGAAGATATAGTAAGAGTGGCTGTCGATAAAGGTTTAAAAGGAGAAATAAAAGAAAATCTTACTATAGAGGATCTTGAATTATCAATTAAAGATGGAATTCCTGTTATTGTGGCCATACAGGCATGGAGGGACGAACAGGGCGAACCATGGGAGAAGGTATGGGAAGACGGCCATTATGTAATAGTTACAGGTTTTGATGGGAAAAATATTTACTTTGAAGATCCTTCACTTCTCGGAAGCAAAGGTTTTATTGAAAGAGAGGAATTTCTTTCAAGGTGGCATGATTACTCGGGAGAACCGCCTCTTGATGAAAAAGATAAAAAATATATCCGTCTCGGAATTTTTATCAGAGGGGAAAAGCCGGCACCGCCGCCTGATGTGCTCCATATAGATTGAATTTTTTTAAAAAGGGAATATGGTAATGACACGATTAATTCAAATAATTTTACTTGTTCTTTTATGCATCTCACAGATTACCGGACAGACTTCAGAAAATAAGCATGAACATAATCCTGTAAAAATTGGACATATTGCTGTTTCCGTTAAAGACCTTGATAAAGCAATAGAATGGTATCGAAATGTATTTGGTTTCAGGTTAACAAAAGATCCGGTAGAGATAGATACTGATACGTCTTCTTCAGGCGAAGTAGCACGCACATTGTTTGGCCGGGATATGAAGAAATTGCGTATTGCACAGATGACACTGGACAACCAGGCAGGGCTGGAATTGTTTGAATTTATTATTCCCTTAACAGAAGCCCCGGAAAAGGATAATTTTAAAAAATCCGGCTTTCTTCACATGTGTCTTATTGTACAGGATATGGACACATTTATTAAGAAATTAGAAGAAAATGGCGGTAAAGTAAAGATTGAAACTACTTCTCCTCAGAAAAGAGTAGTGTTCTGTGAAGACCCGGATGGCAATATTATTGAATTATGGGAAATTTATTAAACATATCTTCCATATCTTTACATTTAACAATATTCTTTTTCCTATCAGTATCCTGAAAAACGTTCAGTGTTGTTTCATTTGGTATTACAACTTCAAAAGGCAGACCTTTATGAAGTTTTACCTGTCTGTAAAACAGGTTAATAGCTTCAGTAGCTGTTAAGCCGAGTTCTTTAAATATTTTTTCAGCTTCCTCTTTCAGGGAATGTTCTGTTCTTGCTCTGATCATAGCAGTTTTTAACATATTACACCTCCATATTAATGGTATCTCATTTGAGATACAAAATCAAGTATTATGTTATTATACCTGAAAAGAAGGTAAATAAAATAGAAAAATCTTTATTACAGAAGAAAATTATTACTTTCTTCTGTTGAATTATGTCCGCCATAGCTAACGTACCTCCCAGTCACTTTCCAGGGATGCCCTGAGTACATTATGGTCATAACTTATTACTTTAAAATCATCATCGTTTCTTTCAACCCTGTAAAGCCTTATCTTATCATTATCCCGGTCCGTATAGGCATTACTCAAGGCTCTGATACAATCCATAGAGTGGGTGGTGGCGAAAACCTGTACATTAAATTCTTTTGCTGCCGTAAAAATAGCTTCCCATAAAATCTTCTGTGACGTGTAGTAAAAACCGTTTTCTATTTCGTCTATCAACACTATTCCATTGGACATCTCTGAGATAGTTGAAATAATAGACAAAATTCTTGTAATACCATTTCCCATAATATTTACAGGTATTAATTCCTGAAGACCAATATCACAATTTATTATTCCCCAGGCTCCAAGACTTAAATCGACTAAAGATGGTTCTATTTGTTGCAATATCTTTATAATTCCATGAAGTCTTTTTTTTCTCTGGATACTGTCCAGCAATGTGTATATATCGTTATAATTATTTTCCGGTCTGATAAATACGCCATTGGCAATGTCTTTGTAATCCGGTGGAAAACTATATTGTAACTCCTCTTTATTTTTATAAACCTTTGCAATATATTTTTTAGGTTTGCCTCCTGTTTTTTTTCTGAGAGAATATTCTAAAATCAGTCCATCTATGACAGGTGCCATGCCGGAATAATTTCCTGCTTTATCTTTATCTATAACTACCGGCTCTGATGTAAGTTCTTTATCAACTTTTATCAATAAATGTCTTCTTTCTAAAGGTTTACTTGTTTCAGTTGATATTTCGATATCAGTATTGATAGCTAATTTATTGAAAAGTATTTTCCAGGAATTTTCATGAACCTCAGTAAAACCTCTGAAAGCATTTACTCTAACAGCAGGCAGTGATATATTTGTTGGTGCTGTAAGAAAAAATAAACATTCCAGAATAGAGGTTTTACAACAATTATTTTCACCTACAAATAAGTTTATCTGTCTGAAATCGTCTATTTGCAGGTGTTTTATTCCTCTGAAACCTTCTATGCTGATGTTTTTAAACATTTTACCCGGTTCCTTTCTTCTGAGCATGGTCTGTCCCGGCATGTATGGCTTGCCGTGATAGGTTAGAAAAATTAACCGCCTTTAAAGCCCTGGTTCTTGCAGAAATTAATATATCTTTAATAATTGCATAAGTTTGACTGTTATCCATTTGTTTTAAAATATAATAACATAAAGAAGGTTGAGAATAAAGAGATTAAAAAATTGGAATAAATAATTAAATTTTTGACAAAAATAAAACATGTAATATAATTAATTATGGGATGACTTGAATAATTTCAAAGCAGGTACTTTTATACCTGAAAAGAAGGTAAATAAAATGGAAAAATCTTTATTACAGGAAAAAATTATTACTGAAATTATGAATTTAACTGATGACAGGTTACAGATGTTAGTGGATTTCATCGGTTATCTCAAATTTCTACAACACAGGCAATCTGTCCAAAAATCTGAAATTCTTGAAACTGAGTGGGAACAATCCACTGAAGAATTAATTGCTTTAAGCGGTATATGTGAGAGCAATAATGGCGATCTGGCAGATAATCATAATGAATATTTATACGGGGGTCTGAGAAGTGAGATTTGATACTTTTTTTGACACCTGGGCCTGGGTCGCTATAGTTGATAAAAACGATACTAATCATGCAGTGGCTGATAAGTTTTACAGACAGTTTTTATCTCAAGGTCATATACCTGTAACAAGTGATTACATAATTTCAGAAACTCTTACACTTCTTCGCAGAAGAGTAGCAAGTAATATTGCTATTCTCTTCGGAGATATTCTATTTAAAAGCATTTCCGTCGGCCGTATAAAAGTTGAAAATATAAACTATGGGAGATGGGAGAAAATCTGGCGATTATTTAAGAAGTTTTCAGATAAACCTGATATTTCAGTTGTAGATTTAAGCTCAATGGTTATAATGGAAGAAATTGGAATTAAGAATATATTTTCCGGAGATGAGCATTTTGAATATATTGGTATGGGTTTTATAAGGGTGCCTTAAATGGAATTTATGACAGACAACGTTCATAGTTCGCCTGTGTATATATTCGTGTCATAATAAAATGCCACTCTGTCGTCTGTTTTACATTTTTCAAATAATTCTCCGAGTTTCTCTATTAACAATCTATAATTCTCATCACCGGGCCGCGGGGAATAGGATAAAGAGAGAAATAGCCCCTTGATTTCTTCAAAAGTAATCATCGCTTTATTAGGGAAAACTGTTTTTTCATAATTACCGTCTTTAAAGAAGTCTCTGAAGTCGTCATCTCTTACCTTCCTGTGTGTTGCCCTTTCTCTATAGTTTGTTATATTATCTGCCAGAAATGCCTCATAACGGGCCATAAATTCTTTTCCTTCTGTGAGCCTTCTGTTCCAGAGCAAAATAACTTTCCCGCCTTCTTTCAATATCCTCTTAAATTCCTTTTTTGCTTTACCTCTGTCAAGCCAGTGAAAAGCCTGGGCACATACAATAAAATCCATTGACTGAGAAGGCAAACCGGTAGATTCGCCTGAGCCGTTTATGGAATGAAAATTCTTATAAGAACCAAGGGTTTTTTCTGCGGTTTCTCTCATGTTGTCATTCGGTTCCACTGCATAAACATTACTTCCTCTTTTCAGAAGATGAACCGTAAAATTCCCCGGCCCTGAACCTGTGTCTGCAATAACGGATTCTTTCTTTATGCCTGTTTCATTATAAAGAAAATCTATGGCTTCTTCCGGGTAGGAAGGTCTGTATCTTATATAATTATCTACTTTGCCTGAAAATAATTTTTTGCTGTCCATAATTTCTGATATTTTTATAACCCACTCTGATTTCAAGCTTTTTTCTGCCTTCTTTCATAAAAGTGAGATATTCCTGTTTTATCATCATTTCTTTCATAAAATATTTCCTGTAATCAGCCTGTTTTTTGCTCGATTACTGTCTTTATTGTATCCAGAAATATTCTGGTTTTATCAATCCAGGGACAGACAAAATCTTCTTTCATCATTACAAAATCTTCATAGTCGCTTGAATGTCTGCTTTTAAAAAGTTCATTATATAATAATCCAAGCTCTTTAGATATTATATTTTTTTTAACGAAATTATTGTTAAATAAACTTCTTACCCCTGTATGTTTGGATTATGAAAGATTTTCTGTTAATAACAGGGCACATACTGAATAGAAACAGGCATAATAAAGGCGGTTAACACAGGTATTCCAGTGGTTATGTTTACTCATAAGTTCCGCTTCTTCCAGTGTTTCATAGGCCCGGCTTATTTTATATGAGATAATTTTCCTGATTTCTTCATTCATATTATTATGGATTCTTTCATAACATTTTTATAAAATGATGTGGCACGATATAAAGAACTGTTCCATTCATCCCTGTCTTTTATTATTTCATTTATAATCTCACCTGTTTCAAGTTCTATATCATAAATGACATGCCTTATAGCCTGAATTTTCTCATAATCAGGTTTTTTATCCAGAAGTATCAAAAAATCCCAGTCAGAATATTCTTCTTCCTCTCCTCTTGAGCGGGAGCCATATAGAATAATCTGAGCGGCGGGGTCTATTTTTAAAACAGTATGTTTTACTGATTCGAGCAAATTGTTTTTCATAGTTATTCCACCTGATTAATCGATTTTTTATAATCCCTTCAAAAATATAATAACATAAAAAAATAGGAGAAGAAAGATTGTTTGTTTTTTTGTCTCATGATAAAATTACTTTATACATATTCTGTATAGATAGTTTTTACATTAGCAATTACAATTTTTATAAGGCTATGAGAAAAGATTTAATAAAAAAAGAAATCATAAAGAAAATAAAAGAAAAAGAAAAAGATATTCAAGTATCTCTGGGAAATATGATCGCCGGATTGGCAGAACGTACGTCTCTGGAGTATATTAATATTATTAAATCACTTTCGGACAGAGTCATAACGGAAGATAATGTGATTAAACATATCGAAATATGGTCTAAAACTCAGGGAAAAGACAGTTTCCTGGGAAATGAAATGAGAAAGGATCTGTCTGAACACCCGGTAAATATAGCAGAAAACCTTAAAGCTCCTCTTGATAATATCATGTCATATATGCAGGAAGAATGGAATAATTCTGCATATATGTTTGAAGAACATTTTAAACAGAAACACAGAATTTTCGCCCGTACGGAATCCTTCAGAAATGACGGAACCACTCCCTGCCCCAAAGGTTCTTCTATTACCCTGACAGAGATTTTTTCTTTAATTATTAATGCCACATCTGCCCCTCTGACAGGTAAAGGGAGATGTAATCTGCTAGAAAATATTTCATCCATATGTACAGGATTGATATTACCTGTCCTTGATGCTTCGGCTATTTCCCTGACAGTTGATTTACTCGGCCCTCATGTAGCCCTTGGAAGTCCTTCTGTTGCTTTTGCCTCCAATGTTATAAAGGACATTTCTTCTCTTGAGAAAAAATTAAAGGAAGGAAAAGAAAAAGTTAAAGAAAATTTAACAAAGAACAGCAAAAATTTTAAAGAAAATATTCAATATAACCTGGAAAAAGCATTTTTTCAGGTTAATTCGTCTATAGCAAAAGAAATACTCGAAAATCTTTTCTGCAAACAAAATTACCTCCTTCTTCCCTTTACCCCACTTTTTTCAGTGAATTAATTATTTTAAAGTGAAAAATAAAAAAACGCGATTTTACTTGCTTTTCACTTTTCACTTTTCACTTTTCACTATTTATACCTTGCCATAGTCAGAAAACTATGTTATGATCCAAGTAGCTTAATTCAATTTAATAGCGCACCTAAGGCGCTATTTTTTTAAGTAAAAATAAAAAGGGAGGAATGGAAATGATTAAAAGTATTCTTGTACCTATGGGAACATCGGCATGTTCTCATAATGCTCTCAAAACAGCAATCAATCTGGCGAATCTTTTTAAAGCAACTGTCAGACTCCTCTATGTTGAAGATACAACAAAAATGGTACAGGTTATTCTTAAATATAGAATGGCATCGGCAGGTATTTCTCTGGATCTGCCGGGCCTTAATCTGCAGCAGCATGAGATAAGAGTAATACAGGATGAAATAGATAAGGAAAAAGAACAGGTCAATAAGTTTTATGACAGCCTGAAAGATACCAT
Source organism: Vulcanimicrobiota bacterium (assembly GCA_040217695.1). Lineage (GTDB taxonomy): Bacteria > Vulcanimicrobiota > SpSt-956 > SpSt-956 > JAKJGF01 > CALARM01. The sequence continues at coordinate 16,686 of JBEHWO010000079.1, forward strand.
AGAAGGAGACCATTCGCTTGTTGTAAGAACAGGAGAAATACATAAAGAAGTTCTCTCTGAAGCAAGAGCATTTGACCTTATAGTCATGGGAAAGGCTCTTAAAACAGGACATACGGGTGAACTTCAACCGCCTGTTTTTAATGTGGTTAAACATGCAAACAGGCCTGTTATTGCTCTCTGCGAAGGAGAAAGCCTGGGGAAGAATATATTGATTGCCTATGACGGTTCAAGAGCGGCAAATAACGCATTGAGAGTAACGGGAGATATTATAAGTGCCATTGCTCCTGATGTTGTAAATGTACTTACAGTGAAACACAGTGAAGAAGATGCAAAACCTCTTCTTGAAGAAGTGGAAAACTATTTCAGACCTTATAAGTTGAATATTGAAAAAATCTGGAAAAGCGGAAGAGCTTCTGAAAATATTATAAAAACGGCGGAAGAAAAAAAATGCACCTGTATAGTAATGGGTGGCTACGGGGATAATAAAATTAAAGAATTCCTTATGGGTGGAACAGCAGAAAAAGTTCTCGTAAATGTTGATATACCGGTAATGGTATGTAATGCGTGACGCGTGACGCGTGACGCGTGACGGGAGAAACGCGTTACGGTAGGAATGAATTTTCAGTTGTGGCCGAAACGGTCATGGTAGTCAGTGAGTAGTGAGTAGTGAGTTAATAAAATCTACTTACCACTCACTGCTTACCGGAATGATTTTATTCTAAAGTTACTGTATCTGCTCCTCTGGCTGTAACTGCGCCGTTTTCATTGTAAACCTCTATGATAAGAGTATATTCTCCTGATGTTACAAAAGGAGATTTTCCTTCGAGAAAACTTAAGATTATAGTATTTTTATCTTTATCTGAAGGAATTATGCCGGATTTACCGTCCAGGGAGGTTATTTCTCCGATTAATTCACCGCTTTTAAATATCTGAATCTTCGTGAAAGATTTCTTTTCTTCCGAATTTTTAAGATACGAAGAAAAATCGAAGTTTGTTTCCAGTTCCAGAATGCTGTTTTTATAAAATTTCAGATTTTCTGTGTTTATACTTATAACAGATGGAGAATAAGGTCTTTGATTGGGATAATTTGTCGGTGAAGGTTTCCCGTCCAGGCTTTTATCGCACTCTGAGCATTCAGGTTCCGGTGCTGTTGTAAAGGTTTTACCGCCTGTTATATTACTCATGGTCACATCTTTTTTCTCTTTCCCGAAAACACCTTCATAACTCACAGACTCGGGCATCTCTACGGGAACAAGTATTGATTTTCTTTCTCCGTTCGGGTCTACCTGATAGCTCTCTTCTACTGCCACAAAGGATGTATAGGTTGACATGAGTCTGAATTCCAGCGCAAGGGCCGTTATCTGATTTATTAAATCTCCTTTTGGTCCTCCGTACTGTCTGTTCTCCAGATCTTTTATCTTCTGTCTTGCCCAGATGGAAGAGAGAGCGGAATTTGCTTCATTCTTTTCAGGGAATTCTATCTTTACGGGGAAAACGGTCTTTTTACCTGCAATGTTTCCAGTGATTTCCACCGTGCCGCTTCCGGGCTGTGTATATCTTCCGTATATAAACAGAGGCTGTGATGAAAAGAGGTCGGGAATTCTTTTCGGGTATATGTCATCTACTTTAAAACCATTCCAGTCAATGGAAATATCTGTAAAATAAGGTTTTGAGATTCTTTCGTAGAATTCTTCCACCACTGCTTTCGGTTCTTCCTTCGGTCTCATATACTGGACGTGACCCCGTCCCGCTTCCGACATGTTATCAAGGAGATAGCGGTTTACGGACGAACCGACACCCAGTGAAAATAGCCTTGCATTACCGATATTTTTTTCTATTTCTGCAAGTATTTCGGTTTCATTTCCTATATAGCCGTCTGTGAGGAAGAAAACTATTCTCATTCTTTCCGGATCGCGGGGGAAATTCAGTGCCCCTTTTATGCCTTCAATCATATTTGTTCCCCCTTCCCCTGAAAGGGTATCTATATAGGCAAGACCTTTCTTTATATTTTCCGGCGTATTGGTGAGAGGTTTATCGGAAAGACCTGAAGCACTCATGGAAAAATTTATTATCTGAAAGGTATCGTTTTTATTCATATATTCCACGCATTTCCTTATGGTAGCCTTTGAGGTTTCCATTGGAATACCTGACATGGAACCGGAACAGTCAAGGACGAAAACCATTTCTTTTACCGTAATCTCTTCTTCTTTATATTCGGCCTTGGGCTGTATCATAATAGTAAAATAACCGTTCCCGTTATTACCTGTTGTGATTGCAGCACATTCAGGCATGTCTCCTGCCACATCATATTCAATAATGAAATCTTTATTCGGTATCGAGTCTTCTTCTTTAATTTTTATAAAAGCTTTTGACTGGCCCTCTGTCTGAAGCAATACCTTATGTGATCTGGATCTTATTTCTTTTATGGGAACACCTGCATTCAGGTTTACGGAAAGACTTATATCATGACCTGAACGCTCTCCGGGTTTTAAATATTCAGGCGTAATTTTCTCTGAATCTTTTACCGACGGAGGATTAAACCTGGGGCCCACTACCATGGGGAAGTGAAAATTATAGGTTCCTTTATCATAATCCAGAATATCTACATATTTTATCTTTACGAATATGGAATCTCCCGGTTTTATATTTGCCACAGACTGGGAGAAAATATTCGGTCTTTCCTGTTCCAGAAGACCTGTCAGATGGCCTTCCGCTTTTTCTTTTTCATATATTTTCCTTGCTTCTTCCTTTGTTTTTATAAGTCCCAGAATAGTTCTTTCTCCCACTTTCATCTCCATTGAGTTTACTGCTCCATTATGAGGAAGAGGGAATATATATGTCGCTTCAATCGGTGTATTGATGGGGTTGGTAAATTCCTGAGTTACTTCTACGGAGGAAATAAATCCCGATATCTCTGCTTTTACATCTGTATGCTTCAGAGGGCATACTATTTCTTCTCCTTTGTCCGTTCTGCCTTTCAATGTACCTTCCGTAATGTCCCCTTCTTTTGCTGCTTCTTTTTTTCCGTTTTCTACAGGGTTCAAGAGGACAGATTCACCTTTTGTAGTATCTGATGCACTGATAATATTTACTGCCGTGAATGTGAGGACAATAAACATGATGATCGTGATTACAAGATGTTTTTTGTTCATTTGTGTACACTCCTTTTTTTATAATCGTGACGCGTAACGCGTAACGCGTAACGGGTGGATGGCTGTGCCATGTCTTCGTTACGGCTTTTGCGGAAGAATTTTGACTGCTTAATTATTAGACGGCTAAGGGGAGGATTTATTCCATGT
>JBEHWO010000080.1:0-19847 GCA_040217695.1 Vulcanimicrobiota bacterium
AGTTTTCTTATAACCAGTTTCTCTTCATTACTTAATTTATCAACCCTTCCAAGGGTGGAACATAATTCTATTATTTCCTCCAGTTCTTCTCTTGTATGATTATATTCATTCAATTCTTTTTTTATTTCTTCTGCTGTAATAGTTTTATTTATACAGGAGGAAAAATATTTTCTGTCTTCATGACTGATTTTTGCTTCTTCAAAAATAGCCTGAAGTCCCATAACTTCTTCGGGAGAGAATTTTTTATCTGCATAGATTACGAGAGCACAGGCTTTAAAGAGTAATTTGAATTTTTTTAATTTTTCTTCTCCGGCAGGCTGTTCTGAAGAGAATTTTTGAAACATTGATTTCCAGATTTTGAAAATAAAATTTTTCTGCTCATTTCCCATTCATTGTTCATCCTTTCTTATTTAGCGTTTGTCTATCGGCAGTCAGCTTACAAATATTTTACCATAGAACAGGATAAATACAAAATTTATATAATACTATATTGTATTTCATAAGCTGTTACTGACCCGGGCATAAGCATTTAATAAAAGTCTTCCTCCCGTCACGCGTTACGCGTCACGAGAGCAGTTAAGTATTATTTATGCTTACCTCAGTAGATTGAATCAGGAAAGGAGCCATTATTTATGCGAAAAGTGCTCATACCTCTTGCCGACGGATGTGAAGAAATGGAAGGGGTAATAATAATAGATACTCTCAGAAGGGCAGGCTGGGAAGTAGTTGTTGCCGGTTTAAAAGAAGGCTATGTTTCTGCTTCGAGAGGTGTGAATATAGTCCCTGATACTACACTTGCCGATGTGGAATTAAATGATTTCGATATGATAGTCGTTCCGGGAGGTGCAGTAGGTACAGATAAGCTTTCCTGTAATGAAAAACTTCTCAAGGCAATCAGGTTATTTCATGAAAAAGGAAAAATTCTCGGAGCTATATGTGCTGCCCCTCTGGTGCTTCAGGCTGCCGGTATATTGAAAGGTAAAAAAATAACCTGTCATCCTGCTGTTATAAACAGGTTGAAAGAAGGAGAAAGACTGGATGAAACAGTTGTAATAGATGGTAATATAATTACAAGCCAGGGCCCGGGTACCAGTTTTCAGTTTGCTCTTTCCATTATTGCTCTTATAGAAGGGGGAGAAAAAGCCGATAGTCTTGCAGCTTCCATGATTGTACAGAGAAAAAATATATTTATAGTTTGATTAAATCAGAAAAACTGCTATAATACAATTGATTTTTCTCATTATAACATGGCCGGTCATGTATGACAGGAGAAATATTTTCACTACATGAGCCCGAGAGCTTTATATTGTGATATTTTTGTTATAATGTCTGATAAAAAATTGTCATGTGAAAGCTAATAATTTTTCTTGATCGTGCCGATAGAATTATTATGAATAAAATCATAAATTTAAGATACAGGAATTTTCATTTTTAATGTTCTGAAATAAAGCTTTAGATAAAATTAAGTAAAGGCAGTTTATCTAAATAATTTAAAAAAGGAGGAATGAGTTTGAAAAAATACCTGTTCTTTGTTTTTTTTCTTTTACTTTATATTAACTCTCTGGCAGGGGAGACGAAATTTCAGGATTTTACATCCAAATATCCCGATGAACAGACAGGGCCCTATTATTTTCTTTATATCGATGATAAACCTTATAAAGAAGTATATATTGCCACGTCACCCGTTAACAGTAAAGAATTAATATATTATTTTCCTGCAAGGGATTTTTTAAATGCTCTTAATGCTACCGGGACTTATGATAAAGAAAAACATGTCCTTTTAATTAACAATAAGGCATTCCCGAAAGAAAAAGCCGCTATTGGTAAAGATATTAAGACAGGTGAAAAAATATTATATTTACCCTTTATGGAAGTTTTGAAGTTTTTGAATATAACTGTAAAAATTCAGGAAACCAGTCTTGGTACAACATATCGTGTAAGAACATCCGGTTCTTCTCCGCAGCCAGTAACGACTGATAGTTCCGTTACAGGTACAAATACCATCATATGGTATAATTCTATAGCACAGGGCCAGAGAACTGCCCAGTCCGGAGGTAAGAGATTACTGGTTAAATTCGGAGCAGTCTGGTGAGGGGCCTGTGTACAACTGGATCGTGTAATCCAGTCTGCAGACCCGGAGTTTATTGCAGCTGCCAATAAATTTGTATGTGTTAAAGTTGAAATTGCCGGGTGGAATGATCCTCTGGCAACACAGTACAGTGTTAATTCAATACCTAAAATATTTATAATGGATCAGTCCAATGCCACTGTAATAGGTGAAATACCATGGAGTAACTATCAGGGAGATCTTACCAGACTCAAGCAGCAGCTTAATAGTGCTGCTACATGGTGAGAGTTGAGAGTTGAGAGTTGATGTTTCTTTAAACGTTAAACTCTCAACCTTCAGCTTTAAACGCTCAACTTATTCCTTTAGCACATCTGAAACCGTAAAACCAGTGTGCGTCATAGGGAGGAAAAAAATCTCTGTGGGTACAGTTGCAGAACATGGAGTTGCTGCTATACCAGCATCCTCCCCTCATTACTTTCTCTCGCCCTGACTTTGGCCCTGCCGGATTTTCTTTGATATTATATTGATAATAATGGGGATCATACCAGTCAGAACACCATTCTATTACCTGGCCGGCCATATCCATTACACCATACGGGCTTGCACCTCCCGGAAAAGAACCGGCACGTAATGTTCCTCTTCCGTTTACTATATCTGACATGTTATCAATTAATTCTCTGATATCTAAATCTCTGTTATTACATAAATTTTTATCCCATTTATTTCCCCAGGGATATTTTCTTCTGTCAGTTCCTCTTGCAGCTTTCTCCCATTCTGCTTCTGTGGGAAGCCTTTTCCCTGCCCAGTCTGCATAGGATTTTGCATCCTGCCAGCTTATATTTGTCACAGGATGGTGTTCTGTTCTCTCTGAATAGTATTTCTGCCACGTTCCCTGGGATTCATAGGACGTATTTTTTATAAATGTATCATACTGAATATTTGTTACAGGATATTTGTCTATATAATAATCATCTAAAAAGATTTTGTGTTCAGGATATTCATTTGCTTCGGAATTGTTATCACCCATAAAAAAATAACCTTTACGAATCAGAATCATAGATGAGTTATCTGCAGGATGTAAGATTATCCTGTCAGGTTCATCAGAAGGAGAGCTCACTTTTTTTGTCAGAGAAAAATAAGAAAAAAAACCTTTACATGTTTCTGTTTTAGTCTTTTCAGATGAAACTTTTTTCTGTTTATATATTTCAGGTAATTTCTTTAATTCGTAAATAGCTTTTTTCATTTCCTGAGCGGTAAATCTGGCTTCAGGTTTCATTTGCAGGGATTTCATAATAATATTATGAAATTCCTCTGTTATGCCGGGTTTTAATTCTTTAACAGGTCTGAAATTGAAAGGAATAAGAGGTTTCTGACCTGTAACAAGATGATGTATGGTAGCACCAAGAGAATATATATCACTTGCCGGTTCCGGTTTCCCTGTATATTGTTCCGGCGCTATATAACCTTCTGTTCCTATACCGGTTTTTTGAGTAAGTGAGCCGGGACGAACCGTTCTGGCTATACCAAAATCTATTAAAATTATTCTTCCGTCAGAGGTTTGAACCATTATATTAGATGGTTTAAGATCTCGGTACACGACAGGCGGATTCTGTGAATGAAGATAAATAAGCACATCCAGCAGTTGTTTCGTATATTCTATTACTTTATCTTCATTGAGTCCGTCTTTGTTTGATTTTAATATTGTCTCCAGATCCTGGCCGTCTATAAAATCCATAACAAGATAATATTTCCCATGTTCAGTGAAATGGTCTATAACCCTGGGAAGATTACTGTGCCTCAATGAAGCAAGTATTTTTGCTTCTTCATGGAACCTTTTTACTGCATATTCCCCGTCATCTATTGAGGAACTTAACAGTTCCTTAACGGCACATATCTGAGTAAGTCTTTCATCTCTGGCTTTATAAACAGCACCCATTCCGCCGGTTTTTATTAATTCCAGTATTTCATATCTTTTATCCAGAATTTTTCCTTCAGTGAGTGTTATTTCCGAAAGTCTGATACCACATTTATTACAATACAAAGCTTCATCTTTATTAGAGATATTGCAGTTATTGCATATTATTGACATAAATTACGTGTCATTTAGCTGACAGCTATCAGCTTTTTTAGCCGATAGCTGATAGTTAAATTATTTTTTTTCTCCTGAATTTTTTTGATAATATTGAGGAACCCACCAGGCTGGTATACTGTGCTCATATTCATCATCTGTTAATTCTCTGGGGATTAATTTTTTATCTTCTGTATTTACCACGTATAGCTGCCAGCCTTTATTGTTTTTACCCAGATAGGCTATTTTTTTACCATCCGGTGACCATACAGGACACCTTTCACTTTTTTCCTGTGTATTCGTTATATTTTTCAGACTCTTCCCGTCTGATCCGACTGTATAAATATCACTGTTTTCTTCACCATATTTTGTAGAATCAAAAGCTATTAAATTTCCGTCAGGTGAAAAGTCGGGATTCAAATCTTCGTAATCGGATCTGGCTATTACGGATTTTATGTCTTTCCCTTCAGCATTCATAATATAAATATCACCTGTATCCTTTGCAACCTTCTCTGAACCTCTTGTAAATACAATTAATTTGTTATCACCGGACCATTTCGGAGAAAATGCATTGAAATCTTTACTGCTGGTCAATCTGGTAATCTGAGCTTCTTTATTCCTGCCCATGGGTTCAATAATGTATATCTCTTTATTCAGATCCTCCAGAAGTATTTTGCTGCTATCTGATGACCATCTCGGACATTTGCCAAGTATGTGAATATTTTTCTCTTTTATATCAGATACGGAGTAAGGTTCGGCATTATTATATTCTACAATCATAACATCTCCATGCAATGCAATAGGTGACGCTGTTTTTACAAAGACAATTTTTAAACCGTCCGGAGACCAGCACGGATCACAGGCAATGTGCATAACATTACTTTTGGGAGTAAAATCTGTTATTATATCAGGTGGTGTCTTCTGTTCATTTGCAATGGCAAGATTAACACACTTGTCCTTGCCCTCCGGTGTACCGGCCCCGGGAGGGGCTATACCCAGAGCAAAGAGAAAACCGTCCGGTGAACATGAAGGAGTATATACTCTATTTTTTGAAGTAGGAGAAATAATCTTCAACTCCATTGTATCAAGTTTGATTTCACATAGCTGTCCTTCTTTTTCCTGTATGGCGGTAAAGACCAGTTTTTCAGGTTCACTGAAAGGATTCCATTTGATTTCAGTCATTTTTTTACTGCCTGAAGGCCCCATTAATTCACCCCATATACCTGTTTTTTTAATTTCTCTCGGTGTGAGAATTTTTTTTATGACAGGGTAACCTATCATCAGGATAATCAGTATAAGTAGAGTTATACCGGCTACTGGAATATAAGCTTTGTAATCGTCCAATGTTTTCTTCGGATTTAAATAGACAACTACTTTTATTTCTTCATCTCCTGCATTTGTTTCCAGACCGACAGTTCCTTCAAGACTTATTCTGCCCCCTCTTTCAATCTTTGACATTTCTCTTTTATCTATTGAAATTTCTATTTCTGCCGCACTGTCTTTACCGAGAGAAAAAGAGGATTCGTCTATTGTAAGCCAGGAAGTTTTTGATTTTATAGAGCCTATGAGAGTGCCACATCCTACATTTACTATATTAAAGGTTGCACTTTTTTCTTTTTTATTCATATTAATCTGCACTTGATTTGTGTCGAGTCCTAGCTGTGGCGAATCCCCTGATATTCCCAGTTGAATGGGGATTTTTGCCTCTCCGATTGTAGAGGTAATCTCTATAAAACCTTCATACATTTGACCTACTTCTAACTGTTTTGCTTCAACCTGAACATTTATGACATTTCTCAAACCTTCAAAATTTTCAGATTTTACTTTAAATCCCGGTATATCAGGTGTTTTTATTGTACCGGAGAACTTATCACTTTCAAAATCTGTTCTTGTTAAAAGTAAATAAGTTTCTTTGACTTCACTTCTTCTGAGTTCTGTCAGCTCTATAGATTTAGGGCTTACAGACAGGATACCTGTAATTTCAGCTTTTGGTTTTTTCTTTTTAGCTATTTCTTCAGAAGGAAGGGAAACTCCACATCTGGCACATACATCATGAGAATCACTCATTTCATTACAATTCGGGCATTTTCTGGCCATAATCTTCCATTTATGAAATCGCAGACATTTTATGCTTAATAATTTCAAAGGATGCCTTTCTTCACCCTGAATTTTAATTAAAATTTAAAAATATTATAAGTCAGAAATCCGATAAAATCAACAGAGATTTTTAAAGGCGATAGTGTTTTTTTACGACAGGTATATTCATTTCTACTGGAAATTGCACCTGGTTTCATAAATCTATTAATTTATATGAGAATCGTAACGTGTTACGGGAGGAACACATTCTCATACTTCGTTGTGACCGAACAGGTCATGGGCGTTATTGAAAAATGAATAGTGAAAAGTAATTAAAATAACGTTTCCCTCACTTTTTACTTTTCACTCTTAATATTCTGTGATAAATTTCTTTTTCCATTGTATGTAAAATTACCTGTCATTTTTAAACACAATCACCATTGTCCCTTAAGATAAATAATAATTTCTTCTATTTTATCACTTGAATTCAAACGGAAAAATATATTACCCATTTTTTCTTCATATGTAATACCACTGCCATGACCGCTTATTATTTCTTTTTTACAGGATGTTCCGCATTTCTCTATTAACACTGATCTATCTGTGCCTGTATGTATTCCGTTTTTATCCGGTATATTCTGTGTATAGATACATATGGCAACAATTCTGCCTTTTTTTATATAAAGATCAAATCCTGATGGTTCTTTAACTATATCGTTATAACTTAGTATTTTATCTCCTCCGGGGCCTGTTCTGGTGTGAAGAGGCTCTCTGTTTAAAGCTTTTACGGCATCGGCTTCTGTCATCCCGTTATAAATTAATAAAGACGGTACTTTATTTATAGAAGGAACAATCCATAATCCCTGTGAATCTATATAGTAACCGTTATTCCATATTGCAGTTGCTGTAACCATTCCTGTAAGAATTAGAGTGATTATTAATACGTAAGAAATTTTCATATTTTTCCCTCCTCTTATTGAGTTGAGCATAAGCATATAATAAACATGTTCCTCCCGTAACGCGTTACGCGTTACGACAGCATATCATAGTAATTATAAATAATAATTAAAATTCAACAAATCAGATAAAACTCCTTTTTCTATTGACATATGATGGATACTTTTGATATACTAACTATCTGAAAGAATAATCAGGAGGAATGTCCGAACGGTAAGGGGCCGGTCTTGAAAATCGGTGTAGGCGAAAGCCGTGGGGGTTCGAATCCCTCTTCCTCCGCCAGAAGGGCCGCAGGGCCCTTTTTGTATTTTTATGATAAATAAGCTATATAATTAAATATAGAAAAAAAGGAAATTGAAACGCAGAAGAAGAATATTATACAAAATTATAAGGGAATTGTTAAATAATTAATATTTCGACTGATTAATTCTGTGTAAATTTCCGGCACAGCCTCTTTTTATGCAGAACATTTAATATTTTTATAAATCTTAAGGAAAGGACAATAGTTTACTACAGGGTAATTTCTTATGGAACAACAGTTTGAACCTCTTCTGAATGCATTGAAATCCGGCGTATGGTTTCATCGTCAGCAGGCAGTTCAGGCAGTAGAGAGACTTGGCGGAGAGACAGCAATAAAGATTTTGATTGGTGTTTTGAAGGATGAGAACGAAAATGTCAGATGTCAGGCCATTACTGCTCTGGTCAAGTTAAAATCCAGACAATCTGTAGATGCTATTATAAAAGCTCTGTCCGATCCTTCTCCGAAGGTCAGAGAAGAAGCATCTTTTGCTCTTGGCATACTCGGTGCCGAAGAAGCTATACCATATCTTATCAAAGCTCTGGAAGACAGTGTTATGAGAGTAAGTTATGCTGCTACAAGATCACTTCATAAAATCGGAGGGTCTAAAATAATAAAACCTATGTGCAAAGTTTTATTTGATTCTGCCGATACGGTAAAGATAAGAATAGTTGAAGCTCTTGGTGTTATAGAACCGGAAACAGATGAAGATAAAAAGGTTTTAATGAATACTCTCTATAAAGCCCTTGATGAACCGAATAAACTTGTAGTTATATGGTCTGCTTTTTCTCTTGTAAAGCAGGGAGCAGAAGAACAGGTTCATATAATAATAAAAGAAGTGGAAAATCCTGACAAAATGATAAGATTTAATGCTGTGACAGCTCTTGGTAAATTGAAGGATAAAAGGTCTCTCGATGCACTCAGAAGAGCTCTGGATAAAGAACTGGATATAAGAGTAGAAGAACTTCTCCTTAAAGTTATAAGGGATCTGGAAAGATAAAATAGTGAAAAGTGAATGGTGAAAAGTGAAAAGGAATCTTTATTTCACTTTTCACTTTTCACTTTTCACTTATGATATTTCTCCAGTAAATCGAAAAGCAGTCTTGTTACAAGTCTTACTCCAAAGGCGGTACTTCCCCTGGAAACATAAGATCTATCACCGTATTTTGTATCTACTGCCGCTAAATCTATATGCAACCATTCTACTCCCTTATCTATGAAATCCTCCAGGAACAGGGCTATTGATATGGTCTGAGGATCTTTATAGCTTCTATTCTTTCTATCGGCAAAATGGCTCATAATTCTTTCTCTGTATTTTCTGTCAAGGGGCATCTGCCATACTTCTTCTCCTGTAATTCTTGAAGCTTCCTGGAGTTTTGGCACAAGCTCTTCAGAATTGGTAAAGAAAGGAACTCTGTCCAGACCCATGATAGAACCGAGATTAAGTAATGTGGCAAGGTCTATAATTAATTTCGGAGAATAATATTTCTGTATATATGTAAAAGCATCTGCCAGTATAAGCCTTCCTTCACAGTCAGTGTCAAATATTTCCACACTTTTCCCTGACATGGAATAAAATATATCTCCCGGTTTACATGACATGTTGCCTATGGCATTTTCTGCCAGTGGTATTACTGCCACACAGTTTAAGGGACAGTTGAAATCCTCCAGGGTTTTCATTATGCCCATTACTACTGCTCCGCCTGTCAAATCCCTTTTCATTTCAAAGAGTGTGGATTTACTCTGTTTCAGTGTTATGCCTCCTGTATCAAAGGTTATACCTTTTCCTACCAGGCCAATTACAGGAGCATTTTTATTTTTTATATATTCAAGCACAACGAGTCTCGGAGGAGTAATACTTCCCTGACCGACGGCAAGGAGTAAATTCATGTTATTTTCAGCAATCTCTTTTTCATTCAGAACAGTACATTTTACAGATGTACCTTCGAAGATTTTTTTTGCCTCTTCTCCGAATACTTCTGGAGTCATATAGTTTGAAGGTTCGTTACATATATCTTTTACTGTATTTACATTCCTTGAAACAATAGTTCCGTATTTAATACCGGGGGTAATCATTTTAGGCGATATTTTATAACCGGTCGGAATAGCAAAGGTTATATGTTCAATTTTTTTCTCTTCTTTTTCAAGGGTAAGATATTTTGTGAAATTGTAAAGCCCAAGTAATATTCCTTCTACTATTGAAGAAGATATTTCCTCTGTGTCGAATTTTTCTATAACAGGCGGTACTATAGCCAGGTTTTTACATCCTGTACTTTTAAGTTTTTTTACGGTCATAGAAAAGGTTTCTCTTAACTGATTTGTATTCATATCTTCCGATTTGCCCATGCCGGCAATAACCACTCTCCTGGGTTTTATGTCCTGAAAAGTATGAATGACTGTTATCTCACCGGATTTCCCTGTTATTTCTTTTTCATCGAAGATATATTTGATTTTTCCTTTTAATTCTTTATCCAGATTACTGATTTCATCAGGTAATTCACTCAGGGACGAGTGCAAGCCTATAATCAGTGCATCGCAGGCTATTTCACTCAGATTACCCTCTTTTACATTGATATCCACTTAGAATCATCTCCATTATAAATTCGTTAAATAAGGATGACTGGTAATCGGCCACCCTTTATTGGTCACGCTATAATAACACAGGCACTATCATATGTCAATCAATCTTCTACCGGTTTTACAGCATATTTCGTATGTTTTATGCCATAGATAAAATAAATAATCAGACCTATGGCAAGCCATACTATAAACCTTATCCATGCCACAAGAACAAGATTTGCCATGAGGAATATACAGCTTCCTATACCAAGAAGAGGTATAAGAGGAACAAAAGGAACTTTAAAGGGACGTTTAAGATTGGGTGATTTATATCTGAGAATTATTACTGCAATGCCGACAAGGGCAAAGGCAAAGAGTGTGCCTATATTACAGAGTTCTGCCGCTTCATGAATATCTACTATGCCCGCAAAAAATCCAATGATACAACCTGTAAGAATAGTTGTTACATATGGTGTCCTGTATTTCGGATGAACCTTTGCAAAAACAGAAGGTAAAAAGCCGTCCCTTGACATGGAGAAAAATATTCTCGGCTGTCCTACCATAAGAACCAGGAGTACTGCAAGCAGTGCTATCACTGCTCCTACGGATACTACATAACGTGATAACGATGTAAGTCCTGCATAATTGAGGGCAGTAGCCATAGGTTCAGGTGTGCCGAGTATATTGTAAGGTGCTATGCCTGTCATAACAGCAGCTACGATAATATAAAGTACCGTGCATATAATAAGAGATCCTATGATACCTATAGGAAGGTCCCTGCCGGGATTTTTCGTTTCTTCTGCCGTAGTGGATACTGCGTCAAATCCTATATAGGCAATAAATACCAGAGAGGCACCTGTGAAAATACCATGCCACCCGTTCGGTGCAAAAGGAATCCAGTTCTCAGGTTTTATATAGAAAATACCTGCTCCTATGAATATAGCTAAAATTATGATCTTCAGAGCTACAATAATGTTATTCAATTTCGCACTTTCTTTAATGCCCAGGATGAGCAACATGGTAATGAATGCCACTACTATGACAGCAGGAAGATTGATACTCAAATGGATGCCTCCTATCTGAGGAACCTGTGCCATTACTTCAGGATTTGTTGCCGCAGTCCTCAGGTCATTCGATAGATATGCAGGAAGTACTATGCCGAAGCCTGCCAGTAAATGCTTGAAATATCCTGCCCATCCTATGGCAACAAAGACACCTCCAACCATATATTCCAGTATTAAATCCCATCCTATAATCCAGGCAAATACTTCTCCCAGTGTTGCATATGAATAAGTATAGGCACTTCCCGAAATAGGCAGAAGGGAAGCAAATTCCGCATAACAGAGAGCAGAAAAACTGCATGCCACTGCAGCTATAATAAAACTTATGATTACCGCAGGACCTGCCCCTGCATGGCTTGCGCCTCCTGCAGCTATGGAGCCTGTTATTACGAATATACCTGCCCCTATGATGGCTCCTACTCCCATGGCCATTAAATCTATGGCACCGAGGGATTTCTTCAGTTTAAAATCTTCTCTTTCTGCAGAAGCAATGATTTCTTCTACATTTTTTTTGCGAAATAAATTCTCCAGGCCCATTATTTTTTTCATCCTTTCCAGATAAAATTTTCTCCCGTAAATTTTCTATAATCTTTATTACTGTCTTTTTTTGTTACTGACCCGAGCATAAGCATGTAATAAACGTTTTCCTCCCGTCACGCGTTACGAGAGCAGATATGTATTATTTATGCTCACCCCGGTAATACAAAATATGTTCCGCTGTTCTGTAAAAAATTCGATGGTTTTTATGAATTTCCTACCTGTGATTTTTTACAAAAAATTTTGCTGTTAATGATAAATATGATATAATTATACCTGATATAGTTAGTTTCATAACTATCCATAAATAATAACCTGGTAAAGCGTAAAGCGTAATGCGTGATACGCAGGAATATAAGCCTGTCACGTGTTACGCGTTACGCGTCACGAACATTTAAATTTCAATAAGTTATGAAATACACTATAAATATAATTCCTCTGTTTCGCGTTATGCCTCATGTATTACGCGTTGCAAAACGAAAAGGTGGATATTAATGAATTTAATTAAGAAAATTTTCAAATTTACTCTCTTATGTATATTCTTCGTCATGGTAAATCAGATGTTCGCCTGTGGTTCTCCTCAGGTAGATAAGCTTTTGAATGAGGGTGAAAAACTTGTTAATCAAAAGAAGTATTCTGCAGCAGAGGCTAAGATAGAAAAAGCTATAAAGCTTGATCCTCTCTCTGCAAAGGGATATTATCTTATGGGAAAGATCTATCAGGATGGCTATAAAGATTACAGTAAAGCTATTAAATATTATACAAAATCCATACAGCTTTCACCTGATAATGAAGATAATCATTATAATACAGGCAGCTGTTATTATGCCCTCGGCAAAAAAGATACTGCCATAGCCTGGCTTGACTATACGAAAGAACTTGTCTGGGAAAAGAAATTATATAAAAAATATGAAAAGGTTCTCGGAGTTTTAATAAAAATTGTAGAGGACAAACAGCTTAAGACTGCCTATCAAAAGGAACTGGATGCATATAAAAAAGGAAGGAGAAATGAAACCACCGTATCTATAAAAGTTCCTGAAATAACAATAGAAGTTAAAAAAGAACATAAAATAGCCTTTTATTCCAATAGAGATATTAACGGAGAGATTTATCTTATGAACAGTGATGGAAAAAATCAGATATGTGCCACAAAAAATTCTGCCAGTGACAGTATACCTTCCTGGTCTCCTGACGGTAAAAAGATTACTTTTACATCATACAGGGATGGCAACGGAGAAATATATCTGATGAACGGTGACGGAAACGGCCAGATTAATCTTACAAACAATCTATCTGAAGACATGTTCTCATGCTGGTCACCTGATGGCCGTAAGATAGCCTTTACTTCCGGCAGAGATGGCAATTATGAAATATATGTCATGAATACAGACGGAAGCAATCCTGTTAATCTTACATGCAATCCGGGACAGGATCAAAAACCTTCCTGGTCTCCTGACGGACGTAAAATAATCTTTACTTCTGACAGAGACGGAGATTATGAAATATTTATTATGAATACAGACGGAAACGGCCAGGTTAATCTTACAGATAATTTCTGCTCTGATATAGATCCTTCCTGGTCTCCTGACGGTCGTAAGATTGCTTTTACTTCAAACAGAGACGGAAATAACGAAGTTTATATTATGAACAGTGACGGAACAGATCAGATTAACCTTACTGCCTGTTCTTTTGACGATGAAAGCCCTTCCTGGGGGTTTGACAGCCGTAAGATTTATTTTACTTCCAATCGTGACGGAAACCATGAAGTGTATGTTATAAATATTAACGGAACCGATGCAATAAATCTTACCAATAACGAGGCAGAAGACGGATGGCCTTCTCAAAGCCGGTAAAAAATGTCTTTTATAATAAACAGGAGCATATTCTCTTATGGCAAAAGATTTTGAACTTTTAGTTATAGAAGGTGATAATCCGGGTGAAAAATATCCTCTCACCGATAAAGCATTTACTATAGGAAGAAAGCTTCCTTATGATACAAGACAGAATTTTATACTCATCATGGATAAAACGTCTACTGTATCCACTGCTCAGGCCGATATAGAATGGTGCAATAACAGCCATGTAATAAAACCACGAAAAACTACAAATCCTACGAAAGTGAATGGCATAGAAATATCAGAGTCCTGTTCTCTGTCACCGGGAGATAAAATACATATGGGCAGGGTGATTTTACTGTATCAGGAAGTTTCAGAGCCTACCTTTTCTTCTACTATAGATGAAACAGACATACCATTTTTAAGATCTCTTGCATTTAAAGAGACAGGGCCGAAAAAAATAGAATATTCATACGAGGAACCTGCAGATAAACCGGCTGTTTCTTCTTCTCCTGATGAGAGTCAATCCATACAGGAAGGCAGTTTCCTGCCTGATTACTCCCATAAATATCTTTTTGACGATGATGATATTCTTCCTCAGATATGTGAAGAAACTGAAATGCCCGATTATGAACAGGGCGCAGTATCAAATACTCAAAAGACGGCTTTCGATACTGTTCCCGGTGCTTATGAATATGAACTGGAAATAATAAAAGGTGACAGAAAGGGGGAGATTTTTCCTCTCGATAAAAAGGAATTTCTCCTGGGAAGAATGTCAAAGAAATCCCCTTCTGTAAGAGATCTCCTGTTTTCATCACAGGATAGAACTATTTCCAGAGAACATGCCAGATTCTCAATAGAAGGCATGGAGGTATATCTTGTAAATGAGAGTAAAAAGAGCATTACCCTTCTTAATGAGATACAGGTTGTTGATAAAGAAAAATTGAAACATGGTGACCGTATACAGATTGGAGAAAATATAGTATTGCTCTTCAGAAAAAAAACAGATATTGTTCTGGAGTTAGAGGAAGAAGATTCCACAGTTGTTCCTGCTCTGTCAGAATTATCTTCCCCTCCTGTTATTCCCGATATACCGGTTTTATCTGTTCCTGTGGGGGAAACTTTTGAAAAAAAAATTCCTTCTATAGAGGAAGTTCCTTCTGATGTATCTGTTTCAGAGGACTCTCCTGAACCTGCCGGTATGGTTTTCGTAGAAGAAGGCCATGTATTTATTGGCCTTGATGAGGTTCACGAAGTTTTTACAAAATCTTATTATATAGATATTTATCCTGTTACAAACAGTGACTATAAAAAATTTATTGAAGCTACAGGTTATAAAAGCGAAGGTACATGGGAAATCTCTTTCAAGGGCGGTAAAGAAGATCATCCTGCAGTCAATGTTACCTTTAATGATGCCATGTCGTATGCGGCTTGGGCAGGGAAAAGACTGCCCTGTGAAGCTGAATGGGAGAAAGCTGCCAGAGGCAGTGACAGAAGGCTTTATCCATGGGGAAATGACTGGGATATGGAGAGATTAAACAGCAGAGAAAATAAACTTAATGGAACCATATCTGTTTATAACTGTCATGAAGGTAAAAGTCCTTATGGAATTATGAATATGGCCGGTAATACATGGGAATGGACTGATAGTTATTATAATTCAGATCTTGATGGCATGACGTCAAAACCTTCCGGCATGGTTTTACGGGGAGGTTCGTGGCTGAATAAACTTGAGACGGCAGGATGTACTCTGAGGTGTGAAGCATGGAGTGATGAATTTGGTCCTGATACAGGGTTCAGATGTGTCAGAGATATATGTTAAAGAAGGTGTCTGGTGAATAATGGCAGGAGGATTTGCTCTACAAACAAACCTTATATTGAATGATAGATACAGAATAATAAGAGGAGTTTACAGGGATGATATTACCTCTATATATGTTGTCAATGAAGTGAGTTCTCAGAAGTATCTTACATTGAAGGAAATATTAAACCCTGTAACAGATATTATATCTCAGAGTATATCAAAAGAATTAAAGAAGGTAACGGAAAAATATGTAAAAATAGATAAAAGCCCTGATTCTCCCAGGATGCTTGATTTCTTTTTTCATGATGGTAAAAGCTATCTCGTACTGGATTATAAGGATGATGAAACTGTGGAGCGATTGCTCCTCTATCCTTCCCTCGGAAAAACCCTGAAAGACAGGTATATAGTCGTGAGAGGAATAGCAAGCGGAGGATTTGGTTCCGTATATCTTGTTCGTGATCTGAGTCTTCCCGGTAAATACTGGGCTGCCAAAGAAATGCATGAAGAAAGTGATCAGGAGGTAATTGAAAAGAGTTTCAAAATAGAAGCTGAAATGCTGGCCAAGCTGGAACATAACTGTATCCCCAGGGTTACAGATTCTTTTGTGGAAAGTAAAAAACTTTATCTGATAATGGACTATATAAAAGGAGAGACTCTTTCCAAATATCTAAAAAAACTTCCTGAAGGGGGATATTTTTCCGAGGAGCAGATAGTCACCTGGGCAGTTCAGATATGTGATGTACTTCATTATTTGCACAACCGTCCCACTCCTATAGTATTCAGAGATTTGAAGCCTGATAATATAATGATAACAGATGAAGGTGTTCTGAAATTAATAGATTTCGGTATAGCCAGGGTTTTCCAGGATACAAAGACTGTTACTACCAAATATGCCCTCCTTACGGAAGGATATGCCCCTCCGGAACAGTGGATGGGAAAGGCTGAGCCAAGATCTGATATATATGCTCTCGGAGCTACCCTTATGTGTCTTATAACAAAAATAAATCCTCAGGATCTGGCTCCCGAGTTTCCTCCTCCGAAAACGTTAAATCCTAAGATTTCCGATAAACTCAGTAATATAGTTGTCAAAGCTCTGCAGCCAAAAATTTCCGACAGATATAACACCATCAGGGAAATGAAGCAGGAATTACTGCAATTACAGAAATCAAAAGAAAGCAGTGAGAGTGAATTTAAACATCTGGAACAGGCGGACCGGTACAGAGAAGAAGGAGAATATTTAAAGGCAAGTTTTGAATATATGAAAGTCCTTGATTTTAACTGCGATAATGAACGTGCTCTTATGGGAATAGGTGAGTGCTATGAACTTCTTGGACTTAAAGATAAAGCACAGGAACATTACCTTAATATACTAAGCAGAGATATAGAACCGGGTGTGAGGAATAATATTCAGAATAAACTTGCAGCATATGGCATTAAAACCAGAGCCGTACTTATTGAAGATAACGGTTTTGAAGATAACAATTCACCTCATTATACTGTTTTGAACTCTCCGGGAAGAAATTATGATGTATCCGTTGAAAAAACAAAGAAAACCGTTATAGGAACAATTTATTCACCCATTGCTCCTGTACCGGCAAAAGAAATAAAAAAACAGGGAAATCCGATTGTGAAAATCCTTCTTGTTGCTACCATGGTAATTATCCTGACAGTGGCAGGTGTTTTTTTCTTTATGAAATCTGAGAGCCCTGAAAAGCTTTATGCAAAAACACTTGCTTCGGTAAATGAAAAAAAAGATATAGCTTTCCATAATATGGATAAACTTGTTGATAAAAAGGTTAAACTATCTCCCGCTGATTCAAAAGCCCTTGCACAGGCATGGATTGAATGGGCCAACACATTGTTGAAGGAAAAAAATCCTGATTTGAATAATGTAAAGAAAATCCTTGAGGAAGCAAAGAAAGTAAATGTGTCTGAAACAAAAGACATTGTTAATACATATATGTCTCTCCTGGATAAGCATTTTGCAAAAGGAGACGCTGATTTTAAAGAAGAAGAAGAACTTCTGTCAGATGTTGAAAAATTTAATACCGGAGACTGGGGAGAAAAACTCGGAAAGTTCCATAGAATTATCGGAAAAAATTATCTGACATCAGACCCTCCCGGATTGAAAGAAGGGCTGGAACATCTGAAATTATCACTGGAATTTGACGGAGATAATTCTGATACACTTGTGGCAATAGCTTCATATTACATGGATCAGAAAGATTATGATAATGCTATAGAAAATGCGAAGAAAATTAAAGGTAATGCTGATGGCACCATGATACTTGCAGATTCTTATCTGGAGAAAAAGAACAGAACTGAAGCTTTAAAATATTATGACCTTACATTGAAAAACAGCAGGACGTCGGAAGACATGAAAGAATATAATAATAGAATTATAAAAGGTTATAACTCTATAGCTTCATATTATCTGGACGATAAAAAAACAGATCTTGCCATAAAGATTTTTTCAAAAGCCATAAAGATTGATAAGAAAGATAAAAATTCTGTAAAAGGGCTGACCGATGCTTATATGGCTAAAGGGAAAGAGTTTTATAATAAAGGCTCTGAATATTATGATAAGGCGGCATATTATTTTAAGGAAGCTAAAAAACTTGATAAAACAAATAACGATGCAGCTACATATCTTGCAAAAATAGAAGAGGAAAATAAAAAACAGGCCAGTTCTGGCGGATCTTCCGGCGGAGGAGGATATTATGACGGAGGAGGATATTATGACGGAGGAGGTTACAGTGATGGAGGAGGAAATGGCGGCAGCGGGGGAGACAACCCTGTTGGAAGCTGGTAAAAAATATATTTCTGTTATCCTGTTATTGTTTATACTGACGGGCGGGATAACCTTCGCCCAATCACAGGGACAGTGGATTATGGGTATGGTTACATCTATATCTGATAATGCTTTTCAGGTAATGGATAACAGCGGTAAATCTATTAATATAGGTATATCACAGAATACTGAATTTATACATTTCGGCAAATCTTCAGGTACTGAGGCAGATTTTTCAGATCTCACTCAGAATGATATTGTTACTATTATGGTTACATCACAGGGCGGGAATACTATAGCTTTACAGGTTGGTTTTTTACATCAGGGGGAACAGATAGATCAGTCATGGCAGTCTCAGATGCCTCAGAACAGTTCCCCTCAATTCAATCCGTATAATCAGAACGTGCCGACTCAGCCCCCGCAGTTTAATCAGTATAATCAGAATGATCAGCAGTTTAATCCCTATAATAATCAGTATAACCGGAATGATCCGCAGTTCAATCCATATAATCAGTATAACCAGAATAATAATCCACAGTTCAATCCATATAATCAGTATAATCCCAATAATCTGCCTGATTATAATCAGGATTATGATCCTGACTGTCCGGAATGTAACCGGAATTATCAGTATAATCAGAAGGGGCCGAATATGAACCCTCCGTTAAATCCTGATAACCATCAGAATAATCCCCGATTCGATCCCCGTAATTTACCTGCCAGGTCACAACAATTCAATCTTCTTTCTGACTATATAAAAAATAACAGTACTATAAGTGATCAGTCAGGAGTCTTTTTCTGTGAACTGCCATCCGGGTGGAAAGCCGAGAGAGGCGGAATATATATAAAAGAAATGTCGGATGCAACCGCTCTGTGTAATGTTACCGTTGTTCCTTTGAAAGAAAAAGACATGTTATCCTTTGCTAAAAGCAATGACAGTAACTATGAAAAACTGGGAAAAAAGATCAAAAATGAATATAAAAATCTTGGTCTAAAATCCATCACGGTATCAAATAAAGAAGCGTCTTCTCTGTCCTTTTCTTACAGAGGCAATGACGGAAATTATTATTATGTTGAGGAATACTATATCAGTGCCGGTGACGCCATTGTAACAGTTCATCTGGAAACAGACAGACAGAAAGATTTTTCTGCAGATTTCAGGAAAATTATAGAAAATTTTCAGGTCAAATAGAGCGTGATGCGTAGTGCGTGATGCGCAGGGATTAAACCCGTCACGCGTTACGTGTCACGACGACTTAAATTCTAATAAGTTATAAAATATACTATAATTATGAAGCAAACAGAGGTGTACCATTGAAAGAAAATGAAATAAATGTAGACTTCAATGAAGTCGGCAAAAAAATTGAAGAAGCCATAAAATCTTTGAAGAATAAAAAACTCCAGGAAGGAGACCTGAATTTCGATCCTTCAAAAGTTGAAACAAGATTATCATTCAAGCAGGTTGATAAAGATAACTGGCAGATAACGGTAGAATTGATTGATACAAATACAAATGAACCATTTCAGCTTCCTACGGATATCAATATATAAGTGAAGAGTGAAGAGTGAGTAGTAGGAGCGACCCCCTGTGGTCGCCCGGTACCGGTTAAAACACGCGTCACGCGTTACGCGTTACGCGTCACGTAATACTCATCACGCATAAAATTTCTCTGAAACGTTCATCAAATATTTTTTCTTCTGCCTGTGAAGGTGAAAGTGTTGTTACATATTCTGCAAAATGAGAAATTTCTTTTTCCAGATACTCATGTATAAGAGGTATTATGGGCTTTAAA
>JBEHWO010000081.1:0-19742 GCA_040217695.1 Vulcanimicrobiota bacterium
ATCATCTGTAAAATCCAATTTATCAAGTTCTTTGAGAAGATCGTCTCTTTTAAATCGCATATGTTCCAGAGATTTTAATTGTGCCAGTTTAAAAGGTTCTATATCTGTAGATGTTAATAAAGAATAAAAGGTTTCCCTGTCTATTTCATAACAGTTCAATTCACCTTTTAAAATTAATTTAAATCCCCAGAAAAGTATGGTACATATGATAAGCATGAAAAAGACAAAACCTGCTATTCCTGTTTCGGCAGCAATCTGTGCGTAATAATTATGGGTATAATGAGAAAAATATAAAACATTCTGTTGATACCTTGGATAAACACGTCCAAAATTGCCCAGTCCCACTCCTGTTGCAGGATTGGCCAGAGCAATCTTTACAGCGCCGGTCCAGAACTGAAATCTTGCAGTTACAGAAGAATGTTCCATATCGGTTATGGTTCCTGCCCTGTCAATAACAGCATTTATGTGAGTATCTCTGGTAACAGAGGGAAAAAAACAAACAAATACAATAGCAGAAATTATATAAAAGGATAATCTGAAAACAACCAGTCCAAATCCCTGTTTTCTCAAACCTGCAAGCAACATTACAAGAACTACTATAATGGCAATCCATCCTCCCCTTGACTGGGTAAGGAAAAGACAGCTTAAAAATATTACACTCAAAACCATGAGAAAAACTTTTGGCCAGAAAGAGACTTTACCGTTTGACATGGATATTGCAAGAGGGAGCAAAATAAGTAAATAACCGGCCAGAGCATCACTTTGATAAAATGTAGAATACATTCTTGAGTCCTGCACACCGGGAAATAATAAGAAAACAATGCCCAGAAAGGAGACCAGTGAACCTGCAATTATAATAACTGTAATTATGGACTTTAATAATGTTTTATCATTAATACTGGCCAGCAACCATGCAAGTATCATATAATCCATGAGCCTGATAAGTTCTTCCACACTCGGTCTTGTACATATAGAAAAACAGATTGACACAAACATCCATAAGACAAAGAGGAATAAAACAGGAGCTATATAGGGGATTTTATATGAATTATTTTTGTTTCTAAAGAATAATACAAGAAAACATAATAATAAAACAAGAAAATGAACGACTGTAGCAGCTCTCATATGACGTCCGCCCCAGTCAAGAGGAGCATAGAGCAATATAAAACTAATAATAATAAATAGAGGCGCTCTCAACTTATTAATCAGAATACACCGCTTTCTGCCTAATTTCCATCCAGAAAGGATGCAAACTCAGATGTACGAAGAGCCTTTATAAGTTCTTTTTCATTTTTATCAATTATAATTTTGAGAGCACCAAGATTACTGCCTGTAGCACCGTTTACAACCAGAATTAAATCTCTGGCTATCATCTTAATAAATATCAACCCCTGCTGGTATTCAGTCACCCAGTAATCCATAGATTTCCAAGATTTCAGCAGGGAAATACTTTCAGCGACAATAGTTCCAAGGCTATCTCCTGATTGTGTCGAAGAGGATTTGACTACAATTCCGGTCAGATCGACAATAACAACCTCTGAAACCATTTTATTTGAAGCAAAATCCTGAAGAGAAGCAGCAAAGATTTCCCCGAGTTTTTTATAGATTTCCTCTTTCTTTTTACGTTCTTCTTCTTTTGCTTTGAGCTTTTCTTCTTCTTCCTTCCTGAGTCTTTCTTCTTCTTCTGCTTTGAGCTTTTCTTCTTCTTCCTTCCTGAGTCTTTCTTCTTCTTCTGCTTTGAGTCTCTCTTCTTCTTCTGCTTTGAGTCTTTCTTCTTCTTCCTTTCTGAGTCTTTCTTCTTCTTCTGCTTTGAGTCTTTCTTCTTCTTCTGCTTTGAGCTTTTCTTCTTCTTCCTTTCTGAGTCTTTCTTCTTCTTCTGCTTTGAGTCTCTCTTCTTCTTCCTTTCTGAGTCTTTCTTCTTCTTCTGCTTTGAGTCTCTCTTCTTCTTCCTTCCTGAGTCTTTCTTCTTCTTCTTTTCTTCTTTCTTCCTGTTGTCTTAACTTTTCTTCTACTTCCAGTTCTGATTCTTTAACGAAAGTAATAATTTCTTCAATACTTGTTTTACGTTTTAGACACATCTGAAGGTCAAATTCTAAAAAAATATCATCAGGGAAATTATTTAATGTATCATGATAATCTTTTATCTGTTCTTCAAGTTCATATTTTTCCTTTAATAAATCATCTGAAAACTGCCGAACCCCTTCCAGTTCAGGGGAAAATTCCGGTAAATTATTTAATTTCTCAACAATTTCATCAGAAGGAGGTACATTTTTTTTCTGTAACTGTGCCAGTAAAAATCTGGCTTCCACGTTATGAGGAGCATCTCCTAAAAGCTTTACAAGTTCAATGTAAGCTTCATTAATCATTTTCTGATATATAAATATCCTGACAATAGCATTTTGTGCCTTTACATTATAAGGATCAATTTTGATTATTTTCTGATAACCTGATAATGCTGCAAGTTTTTTACCTCTCTTAAGATTGGCATCAGCATATAACATCAATGAAGGAATATCTTCCGGACTCTGTGTTATCATCTCTTCATATTTATCAATCTGATGATCCAGACTAATTTTCATTAAATTTCCCCTCTTTCGGCAAGTAAAAAATAAATCTACTACCTTTATCAAGTTCGCTTTCCACTCTAATACTTCCTCCATGAACTTCAAGAATATATTTCACATTTGCAAGCCCCAGACCTATTCCTTTTATCTTTGTTGTCATGGCACTGTCACCGCGATAAAATTTTTCAAACAAACGGGGAATAACCTCGCCGGATATGCCTATACCGTTATCAGCAACCGTTATTTCCCAGATATGTCCGTTATCTGTTAAGGTAACTGATATATCTCCTCCGTCAGGTGAATATTTAATAGCATTACTTAAAAGATTAATCATAACCCTGTAAAGCATATCTTCATCACCTATGAGAATACAGGCCCTGACTGTTGAATTAAATATAATTTTATGAACAGCCTGGGGAGACATTACCACTATTGATTTATTTATAATATTAACCAGATCTATCCGTTCCTTTTTAAATTCGTATCGTCCTGCTTCGAGTCTGGATAAATCAAGTAAATTATTTATAAGATCCAGCAATCGAGAGGATTCTTCCTGAATAATAGAAAGGTATTTTTTTCTCCTGTTTCTGTCAAGCTCTTTATTAATAAGTATATCTACAAACCCCATAATAGAAGTAAGAGGAGTACGTAACTCATGAGAAACCATAGAAACAAAATCAGATTTCATCTGCTGTATTTTTTTCATATGAGTTATATCATGAAAAACTATGACTTTAAAAAAAATCTCTTTCGAAATATCTCTTATAAAAGAACAATGTACATCAAATATTTTTCCGTCTTTCCCGACAGGAAGCTCAATAAAATTGATTGCATCAGGATTTTCCGAAACTTCTTCGACAAGAGAAATATATGCAGGTTCAGCTATTAATTCTCTGTAATTCATACCTTCCATAGAAGAACTTTTTACACAGAAAAGCTTTTCCATTGCCGAATTAATCAATACAATCTCATTGGAATCACTTAAAACCATAACTCCGTCTGAAAGACTTTTAAGTACTGCTTCTGTCTTAATTTTTTCAAAGGTTATTTTTCTGTTCAGTTGTTCCAGTTCTATCGCTCTTTGCTTTTCCAGATCATATAGACGGGCATTTTCTATTGCAATAGCAGCCTGATCGCCTATCATGGAAAGAAACTTGAGCTGGTCTTCAGTGAAATCATCTTTAGGAGAAGCTTTTCTCAGATTCAACACCCCTCTTAACTGATCTTTAACCTTAAGGGGTACGCAGAGACTCGATTTTATATCTTCCTGCCTGAGAACAATATTGGTAAATTCACTCTTGTCTGCTTTTCCCACAAGCAAAAGAGGTTCTCCTGTGAGTGCAACCTTTCCTGATATACTATCACCGAGTTTTACCGAAACATCTTTAACTTTATCCAGATCGAGGCCTATAGCTACCGTAACAACCAGTTCTTCCTTTTCGTTAAGAAGCATAATAGACCCTGCTTCAGCTCCCAGATATTTTATAGTCATTTTCATAATAAGATCCAGTACTTCCGGGAGGTTCAGAGTGGAATTTATAGCTTTAGCTATTTCATATAAAGCCAGTAATTCCTCTGATGTTTTATAAGATGATAGAATACCTGACATAATTCAACTTTCTATTAATATTAATTATAATTTATTTCATCCTCGTAATGCGTAATGCGTAATAAGTAATGCGTCATTGATTATATTCCTACGCATCACGCATCACGCATCACGATCATAAATCACCTAAATAGCTGATCCCAGGGCTTTTTTCTGTTTTCTGACTTCATATCTTATCCTGCCAAGGTTTGCTCCCTTGGTAGCAATAATAACAAGAATTTTATCTTCTGCTACAGGCTCCATAGCTATAACATTATCCACATATTCAATGACAGAATGTGTAACTGCACCTTTAGATAATTGCTGTCCCATAATCTCAGCAGATTTTAAACCTTTAGAGGCCAGAAGACCAATATCATTTAAATCTGAAGAGGAAAAATTCTCTATTACACTGTTCAATATTTTACCCTGTGCATCAACTATTAAGCCTGCTACGACACCGCCTAATTTTATAAATTCATTTAAAATATCTTCTGCAGACAAAGGACACCTCCGTTAAAATTAATTGGACATTTTTCTCGGTAAATCAATACGCCCGCCTTTAGCACCTGAAGACGGTATATCCTTATCAGAACTTTTCCCCTTTTGGGGCAATTCAATTCTCATGGCTTTCATCGGCCCTGCCCTGTCAACGGAAAGTTCCGGAAAAGAAGGAGAATTTTCGATTTTCTTATTAGATGGCATATCCTTTCTGGGAAGTTCTATTTTAAGCCCGTTTTCACTTCTTTTAGAAGAACTTACCGCAGAAATGGGAGTGATTTTTTCAGGAAGAGGAAATTTATTCTTTTTGACATGTGAATCCGGAATGCTTCTTCCCTCAAATTCCATATCGGTGGCAGAAGAATAATCTGCTACATCCATGCCTGAAGGCTCACCATAGATATTATCTGATATATCTTCTGACATAAAATCTTTCTGTAAATTAAAATCCTTTTCCTGAAGTAAAGAATCTTCATATAATTTAATCTCAGATTGAAGTAAATCTAATTCATCTTCACCGGGAGATGAACTTATCAGATAGTTCGGTCTGGAAGAATTCAATTCATCCTGAGAAACTAATTTATAGTTCATATCAGATGTAAAGCCGGAAGGGTCTGATTTAACAAAAGGATCATTTGGCAATACTTTAACCTTTGAAACCTCGGAAGAAATTATTGTTTCCTGCTGCTGCTTTTTTACCACACTGGCTATAATAAGCCATACAATAAGGGCAATAAATATGAAAGAACTTATTGCAAATACAAACCATAACGTATCAAGATTATTATGGGCAAATCTCTCAAGATTATTTAACATCATGGTTACAGAAGACAAAGCAATCATTGGCATATTAATCACCTTCAACAGGAGGTTATTCTGTTTCAATAGTAAATTCTATAAGTTTCGGGTCCGTATCTTCAGGCTCTTTAACAGTTTCTATTTTTCTGGTCATTTCCATTATCTTTTCCATAGTATCTTTGAATTTTATATTTATTTCACATATTCCCTCATAGGCTTTCTTGGCGTCCTTATATTTACCTATTTCTTCAAAGGTTTTTCCAAGATCATACCTTAGTTCAAGATACTCATCATCGGGCATACCTGTTGCATCGAGTCCTATTTCCAGAATTTTACGGAACTGGCGTGAAGCCAGTTCTTTAAAACCTTCCTGATAAAAACAATCACCTATCATTTTCAAAGAAGAAAGCTTTCTGGAACTATCCTTTGATGCAGCATTGAAAGCTCTGACAGAATCCTCAATAAATCCTATCTTTTTATATATAATACCCCAGTTATAATAAGCTTCTGCAAGCTGTGGATCAACAATCTCATTAATCTTAACATTATCTACCAGTTCATAAACATTGCCGGAAGCAATGAGCTTTTTAGACCACTCTACAGCACTGTCAAGATCACCCTTTCTGGCACAGGTAAGAGTTAATTTAGAATATATACCGGGGTAACCGCCCGAAGCATCAAGAACCTTTAAAAAATTAACTATTGCTTCATCCCACATCTGATTATCAAAATAAACATTTCCCATACAGACATAGAGTTCAGGACTGTTCTGATTCTCTTTTAATGCCTGCTGAAATGTCAGTACAGCTTTCTCCAGATTACCGCTCTTTGCCTGAGAATTAATAAGAGAACAGTATTCTTCCAATACTTTATCTTTATGACCGGATTTATCATAGAGACCTATAAGTCTCTGCCTGTAATCAAGGTTTTCCGGTATTAACTGGGTAATTTTTGTATAAATCTCTATACTTTCCTCTTCTCTCTGTTCCTTTATCAAAAATTGAGCTACCAGTTCATAGTTTTCTATGGCTGAAGGAATATTGTTTTGAGATAAATATATCTCTCCGATTGATTTCTGTATTTCTATGGCATCAGAGCCTCTGTCTACTTTGAAATATATATCTACAAGCACTTTATATATTTCTATAATCTGGTCTGTCATACCATGTTCCCTGTAAAGAGAAACTATATCAAGACATTCCTTTATGGCATCATCAAAACGATTTAATTTAAGATATTCATCCAGTAAAATACGATAAATACCTGTAGTATCAGCCAGCTTATTCATTTTAATATAAGTCTGAACCACATCTTTACATTCCGCAATAGCAGTATCAAAATCACCTGCACTGGAAAGAACAGAAACAAAGTCTTTCTGGAATGATAAAGCTTTATCAATATTTTCCTCCTGTGAAAGAACCTCTATTATCCTTTTATAATAAGGAATCTGCTCTTTATGCTTATGCTGTTCCGAATAAAGCTTCAGAATTTCTTCATAAATCCTGAGCCCTTCATCAAACATTTTTCGGGAAAAATACATATCTCCTATCCTGGAATTAACATCTATAGATGCATCAATTTCTCCTTTATTTTTATAAACATTTGCCAGATCATGTAATATAGCCACTGCCTTATCTATTTCATTAAAATTAAGGTACATATCACTTAATTTTTTATATGATTCAATATTACCTGGCTCCATATCTATTATTTTTTGATAAAGCTCTCTTGCTTCATTCTGCATATCTGATTTTACATAAATATCTATAAGAGAGAAATAATGATCTACTGCTTCCTGTGTTCTTCCTTCCTGAGATAAAAGTTCACTTAATTTCACAATTGTCTCAATACTGTCAGGCTGTATTTCAAGAAGATTGTTAAATATTTCTATTGCATAACTGATAAGGTTATGTTCAAGATAAATATCTGCAAGGGACATATATTCCTTGACTGCTATATCGGGAATGCCCTGCTTGATATAATAACTGCAGAGTTTTTTTCTTACATTTATATCATTTGGTTCCATATCCAGAACCTTTTTACACATTTCAATGGATTTCATATAATTGCCTCTTCTGTCATAGGCATTTGCAAGGAAAATATATTCAAGTTTGACCTTTTCTGTCTTACTCTGTAAAGAATAAACTTCTACTATTTTTTCTCTTACATCCAGATTAACAGGCATATAGCACAGAACACGCCTGTAGACACCGATTGCAGGATCATACTGTTCTTTTTCCACATACACATTTCCCAGTGTCAATAACTGTTCTATCGCTTCGTCAATCTGCCCGATAGATAAATAAACATCAACAAGTGTCTCTCTAATGGCACTGTTTCTCTGGTCTAAATCCAGAACCTTCTTGAAATTATCTATACCTTCTTCCAGCATATCTTTCTCTATATAAATTTCACCTATTTTGGAAAGAGTCGGTATATGATTTGGATCTGACTCAAGGACGAGTTTAAATTCTTTTATACTCTCTTCATATTCACCTTTTTCAAGATGATTAAGAGCAAGTTCATAATGCATATCTGCACTGTCAGGGAACAGGGATATCATTCTATGATATGTTTCATCGGCTTTTGTATGCTCTCCTAACTCTCTGTAAAGATTCATAGTAAGCAAATATTCTTCTTTTGCTGCATCTGTAAGCCCCTGTTTTGTATAAATCTCTGCAAGTAACATATGGGCATCAACACTTTTGGCATCAAATTCAAAAACCTTTTCACATATATTTGTACCTTCTTCATAGAGATTTTTATCAAGGTACGTTTTTCCGAGAGCTATAAACTCCGGTATGGCATTCTCTATGTCTTCTATAGCAAGTAAATTATTAATCAATTTATGTCTTGCCTGAAGGTTGCCCGGATCAAGGGTAAGAATTTTCTGGTATATTTCTATTACTTTTTCCCTTACTTCTCTGTTGCCCGGTTCCCAGTCAAGAAGTCTTTCATATAAGAGTATAACCTTGTCAAGGAGGCCGTCTTTAGTATATATATCGGCAAGCCTCATACAGGTCTGTATGGCTTTATCTAACAGACCTTCATTGGAATAAATATCACTGAGCCTTGTAAGAATATCTATATTCTCAGGCTCAATCTTAAGAATATTTTCATAAACTCTTATAGCTTCCTGAACTTCATTCTTTTTTAAATAAATGTCACCTGCCTGAGAAAACCATTGAATAGCATTTGTATCTTTATGCTGTTTGTAACATATATCTCCTAACTGTTCATAAACACTGGCATCATCAGGGGTAAGTCTGAGAACTTCCTGATATTCACCGATAGCTTCACTGTTTTTTTCAAGTTCCGTATATATAAGGCCCAGGTGCTTATGAATCTCAGCAGGGTTGGCAGGATTCATTTCTATACTCTTTTTAAATTCAGCTTCTGCATCACTCAAATTGCCTTTGGCCAGATATACAAGGCCAAGTTTCCAGTGTATTTCAGCTCCGTATTCTTCCAGAGCATCTCTTACCTGACCTAAATCTGCAGTGGGAGTCCTGACGAAAAAGGAGCTCTTTTTCGGTGTTCCTTCACGTTTTTCCAGATTTAAACATTCCTGAAATATTTCAATGGCTTCATCATAATTTCCGTCTCTTTTACATACTTCGGCCCAGTTTATATACTCAGCAATAGCATCACGATAGGAGCTTTTACTTTTGCACATATCTATCAATTTTCTGCGGACATCTGAACTGTGGGGATCCATTCTGAGTGCTCTCTGATATTTAGCAATAGCACTGTCATATTTATTCTGTTTTGCCAAGTCATCCCCCTGACGAACTATCCTCAAGAATTTAGGGTCAGACATTTATTATAAGTCCTCCTCCAGTATGATAATCACTAAGATATCATTACTTAAGCTGCATATTAAACCAGGAAAACAGACAGGAGGTCACTGAAGTACCTCTTAAAATCTATTTACCTGCAAAGTTTCTATTGACAAAAACTTGCCATAATATTATATACAAATACCACATAATGTGTCAATTCATCTGATAGCGTTTTTTACGACAGGCAAATTCACTTTTACTGGAAATTGTACTCGATTTCATAAATTTATTAATTAGTGAACAGTGAAAAATGAATAGTGAAAAGCAAGTAAAATCCCGTTTTTTTCACTTTTCACTCTAAATATTCTGTAACAATTTTCTTTTTCCATTATATATAAAATCACCTGTCATTTTTTAATGCAATCGTAAATTTATTCTTCTCCATTAATAAAAACTGTTCTTACGTTTAATAAAAACTGTTCTTACGTTAAAAACCATATTCTTCTTACCTGTTTCACCGGCAGTTATTATCCTCCGGATTTTAGCTGCTCCTCCAGATGCTGAATTCTCTGTGTAACATCACGATATTTTATGTCTACACCGAATATTTCTTCATACATTGCCAGAGCTTCTCTTATCATGCCACGTCTTTCGTATAAAAGGCCCAGATTATAACGCAGTTCCTGATAATCTATATCCTTATAACCTTCTGATGAAAGACCTTTCTTAAATTGATTGATAGCAAGATTTCCCATACCCATCTGTTCAAAACACAATCCAAGCATATTATATGCATCCAGTAACTTCTCAGGACATTTTACAAGTGATTGAAATTGTTCTATAGCATTCTCTAAATCTCCGAATTCCTTATAAATTATACCAAGATTATATCTGGCTTCAAAGTCATCGGGGTTTTTATCTATTGCTATTTTATAACGATCTACAATATCTCCGAGAATTTCCTTGTTTTTTAAATCTTTACTGACCTGTATGGCCTGCTGTAATTTCCCGAGTTTTATATAACCTGCAGTCAGTCTCTGCAATGCATCTATATGTGTGGGACTGAGCCTTCTTATAAGCTCAAATTCCTGTAACGCTCCCTCCAGATCATTATTCTTATCAGCCAGTAATACACCAAGCTGGTAACGGGCTTCTAAATTATTCTGATCGAGAGAGAGAACCTTATGATACGCTTCAATAGCCTTACTGTAGTCTCCATCATTACTGTATATGTCAGCCATAGATATATATTCCTGCATGGCTTTACTGCTGAATCCTTTCTTTTCATATAATTCAGCCAGTTTGTAATGAACATCATAATTTTTTTGTTCTATCTGTAATATCTTTTCATATAATTCTATTGCTTTATCCAGATCATTTTTTTTCAGAAATATTTCAGATAAATTCTGGCATTCTGCTATGGCTTTTTCTCCCAGATCTTTTCTTCTGTATACTTCTATAAGTTTTTCTCTTGCCGTAATATGGGTTGGTTCAGCACCTATAACATTTTGTGCCATTTCCATTGCCTGATCATATTTACCCTGATTGATATAAATATCTGCAATAACAAGATTTTCTTCTATAGCTTTACTGGACATACCGCTTTTCATGTAAAGCTGGCTTAATTTAACATGGGCATCAAGATGTTCGGGAGCCAGTCTTGTTATAGCTTCATAACTCTCTATTGCATTATTATATAGTTTCTTATCAAGATACATTTCGGCAATAAGAAGGTATTCCTGTATGGCTTTATCATTCATGCCAAGCTGTGCATAAGTATCTGCAAGTTTTGTATGAGTCAATAAACCTTCCGGTTCTATTTTCAACATTTTCTGATATATATCGACAACTTCTTTAATCTGTCCTTTTGAACTGTATATATTTGCCACTGAAATATACTGATATATGGATTCTCTCTTTTTATCCTGGGTAAGCAAAATCTCTGCCATATTCTCTCTGGCAATGACATCTTCACTGTCCAAAGCAATAAGTCTCTGATATATATCAAGAGCGCTGTCATAAATATTATTCTCTTTATAAAGCTGGCCAAGTTCCAGATATTTCGTCCTGAGACCATTCGAATTTCCTGTTAAATTATATAATTCAATCATTTGATGATATATATTTATCCTGTCATGTTCCTCTTTACATATTACTTCGTATTCTTTAATAGCTTCGTCAAGGAGGCCAAAATCTATTAACATAGACACAAGATTATTTCTGGCGACTATATCACCTGCTCCGGCCTCTTTACGCCACTGTTCTATCTGTGCACTTAAACCGCTCTGGGCAGGTTTTCTCGTATCCTTCGGCATGGAAGGCTTTTCCGGTACAGTTTTTTCCTCATATACTTCTTTCTGCTCCTCATGGTCAGTACCGCTTTCTTCAGGTCTGAAATCAACTACCATTGCATCAGGTGTTTCATGTTCCTGTACGTCCTTCATTACTTCCTCTTTTTCTTCTTCGTCGTCTTCTACGGGTCTGAAATCAACTACAGCTATATCGGAAACAGATGTGACTTCTTCCTGTCTGGATATATCTACCAAAGGAGGTTCCTCTATGGCAGGAGCAATCTCTATCTTGATCTCTTCTGTCTGTTCTGCAGATGGTTTCTGTTCAGTATCTTCTTCCTCAAATGTAAGAGTAATCCCTTCCCCATCAGGGTCAAAAGCAAGTAGAGCAGTATCTCTGTCATCCACAATTTCACCAATGGAAATACCCTGAGAAATACTGGAACTCTGCTCCATTTTCTGCTGTCTCTCAGTGCCGCTATCAGGGAATGGTTTCTGTTCTTCACGGAAGGCAGGTTTTGCCTGCGCTTCAACCGGCTGCATCCTGCCAGTATCTTCAGACTGTGGCTCTACAAGTCTTCCGCTCCCTGTTTTGGTACTTATTAAACTTCTGGACGTAGGAGCACTGTAGTCACCCCTTTTAGGTATAATTCTTGGTTTCAGCATCTGATCAGGTCTGATCTCTTCAAGAGGAGCCATAAGAGATGGTCTGTTAGCTTCTTCATCTCTTTCGGAGAAACTTATCAAAGGTGATTTTCTTTCTTCTCCTTCCATAGAGTCCGGAGTTACTTCCTCCTGATACATGGCCGGAGCATCAGGGGGAGAGAAGGCGCTATCAAAAGGAGGCTGTATTTCTTCTTTTATATTTGAGCGCATTTTCTGCGCGTCTTCTTCATTCAGCATAGTTTTATATGGTGTTAAAGGTTTTGTGGATCTTACAGGATGCATACCGGGCCCCGGCAGCATCGTATTACTCAAACTTAGTCGTGCAGTTCCCTGCTGTGTCTGCATTTGAGGCATTCTTGTCGGAACAGGTGCAGGACCGCCTCTTTTAGGGCCAAGGGGTTTTGTCATAGGTGAGCCATCTCCGCGCGGTATATTCATAATTCCTGACATTGGCCTGCGAAGACCTCTGCCCGGCATGGCTCCATCTCTCATACCTGCCATAGGAGGCTGCACAGGAGTTTCCCTCTCTACAGCAGGAGGCGGACTGGAATATCCCAGTTCTTTTATCATGCGAAGGGCTTTTGCATGTTTACAATCAAGATCCAGTACTATTTCACACATCTGAATGGCATTGGGTTTCATTTCCTGTTTCAGATAATCTTCGGCAGCTGCAAAATATTCCTTTACAGCTTCCTGAACCTGACCTCTTATTAAATATAATTCACCCAGTTTTTCACGGGCTTCAGTCTTCATAGGGTTTATGTCTACTATTTTCCTGAATGCCAGTATTGCGGAATCTATTTCACCTTTTTCCTGGCATACAAGACCCAGTTCGGTGAGAGCTTTAATATGAGTAAGATCATATCTCAATATAAAACGAAATGCATTTTTAGCATCTTCCAGTTGTCCCAGTTCCCTGTAGAGAGTACCGAGATTGAGATGGGTTTCTGTATCATCGGGCTGAAGTACAGTTACTCTCTTATAAGTTTCGGAGGCCTTGAGAAGTTCACCTTTTTCCCAGAAAGCCATGGCTACTTCTTTATACTGGGCTATACCTTCTTTTATATGGCCCTGTTTGACATTCATAATGGCGAGTTCGAGTCTGGCATCCAGGTTATCCGGATCTACTTCAATACCTTTTTGCAAAAATTCAAGGGCTTTTTCCGACTGGCCCTGCATGCTGCAGATACGGGAAAGAGCAAAACATTGCTCTCTCACATCATCTTTATTGTCCATATGATTATAAATTTCAATCAATTTCTCACGGGCTTTGATACTTTCCGGATCAAGCCTTATTATTTTATAACATATGTCTATGCCCTGCTCTAAAGATGTATCCCCAAGGTATATATCGGCTATCTTGAGATACTGATCAGTTACTTTAGAGATTAATCCCCTTCTGGCATAGAGTTCAACCAGTTCATAACATATCTGAAGATTCTGGGGTTCAACCTGTATTAATTTTTCATATTCTGTTATTGCCTGATCAATATCTCCCTGCTTGGCAAATGTCTGGGCTACCTTAAAACTCGCATTACTGTTTTTCGACATTCCATGCACCTCCTTGTTTACTCAAGAACCGGGTCGCCATCACCTCCTTATATATAATATACTATGGGAGGAAATTACTTAAAGGACAAAAGCTTCTCACTTTTCCATTCCGATTATTAAGATAACGGTATAAATAATTCTCTACGTATATTTAAAATCCTTCTAAAAAGTAAATAAGCTTAACTTAAGTATATTTAAAGAAGAACATATTCTTTAATAAATACAAAAGCAAGCTTATTAGCCTTTAATAACATACTATACATAAGCTTTTTCCCACCTTCAGGAAAAAAGGTTTTGATTACTACATCTGTTCTGCAATCTACAGAACCCTACTACTTAAAATATTATATCACAGGAAAGAGAGCATGTCCAGTACAGGATAAGCTTCCAATTATCGATGATTGCGTTTAAAAATGACAGGTGATTTTATATACAATGGAAAAAGAAATTTATCACAGAATATTAAGAGTGAAAAGTGAAAAGTGAAAAAAATTTGAATTTTACTTACGTTTCACTATTCACTACTTACTAACAACCATGACCGGGTCGTTCACAACAAAGTATGAGAATTTGGTGCTCCCGTTACGCGTTACGATTCTCATATAAATTCATAAATGGTTACAAACTTATCTGGAGCGGTAATTAGAAACTGGCTGATGGGCCAATAAAAAAGAGGAAAGTAGAAATTCTACTTCCCTCTTTAGATAAAAAGCAACTAGTATTTCAGTACTTTCGGTGTTATCATAAAGACAACTTCCGTAGACTGCATAGCAGCGCTCTTATTTCTGAAGAGAGCACCTAAAATAGGTATATCACCTAAAATAGGTATCTTACTTACATCAACTCTTTCATCGTCTCTGAGCAATCCACCTACTATAATGGTATCTCCATCTTTCACTCTTACAGTAGTAGATGCAGATCTGGTAGCAACCTGCGGGAAGTTCTGAATAAAGCTGGTTACTGAACTTACTTCAGGTGTTATTTCTGTAGTGATATATCCGTCACCATTGACAATAGGAGTTACACTGAGAACGACACCTACGTCTATATAGGTAGCCTGATAAAGACCTGCTCTCGGATCATAATAAACCAGAGGAATACGGTCGCCGAGATGGATATTGGCTTTCAGTCCATCCATTGTTGTTATTCTCGGGTTTGCAAGAAGCTTTGCTTCTGATGATGAAAGAAGGAAATTTATCGTTGACTGTAAAGAGAAAGCTGTTCTTGTAAATGTATGAATACCTATATCACCCATTGGTAACTCTACAGTACCTGGATCTATAGGATTTGAACCGGTACCGTCAGTATGAACTCTTTCAGACCATGTTGCCTGTAAAGAAGAACCCCAGTTAATACCGAGATTTCTTGAAGTTGAAGACGCAAGTTCAAGTACTTTCAATTCCATAGAAACCTGTGGCTGCGCCACATCGACACTGGCAAGGAAATCCTTTACAGTGGTGAGGGTTCCTTCGGAACCGGTAACTATAAGGGAATTTAATCTGTTATCTACTATAATACTGCCCTGTGGTACAAGTCCTCCCATCTGGGATGCCACTTCAGTTGCCTTGGCATATTTTACCTTGAACACCTGAGTTACCGGCGGCGGTGGTGCCGGCGGCGGTGGCGGTGGCGGTGGGCCGGGGACATCCAGATTTGCGATTAAAGCTCTTATGTCTCTAATCTGATCGGGAGTACCCTTTACTATAACAGCCTGAATTCTTGTATCGGCAGAGGCTGCATTCTGGAATGTTGCATTGATTGTACCTGCTACGGAAGAAGCATCTGCATACTCTAAATTGATAACCTGAGTTGTAATTTCTTCAGGTATTTTTTCCGGAGGCTGAGGTGCCGGGAATACTGTAGCAAGATGTTCGGGACTGTCTATTACTATGACATTTCCAATCCTTCTGTAATCAAGATCATGAAGTCTTAAAACAAGGTTCAGAGCTTTTTCAAGAGGAACCTTTTCAAGACGTAAAGTTATACCGTTGGCACTGACACCGGGGCCAAGAACGATATTTTCTTTTGTCTGATCTGAGAAAAGTTTAAGCACATCGGCAAGATCTGCGCTCTTAAGATCGCAGGAAACAAGCTGCGGATCCGGCTCTTTAACAACTGTTCTCGGTCTGCTCTGAGCCTGGGCAAACACATCGGGACCTTTAACGCCAGGGGCATCTATCGCAACAGCAACAATTTTGCCGTTATTTGAAAGAGCTGCCTGAAATTCGGCAGGTTTTGCCAGATCTATAACTACTCTTACAATATCAGGATCACCACTGCCATCATGAATAGAGAACTGACCGGTTCTTATCTGCTTCACAGAGGCAATATTTACCGGAGTAGTTTTTACTGTTTTTGAAAAGAGAGCAGGGAAAATATCTATAATAATAGAATTTTCCGGTTTTTTCTGCTCTACAACCTTGTATTGTACCTGGCCAGTAGCATAAATATTAACCTGAAGCTGGCCCGGATATTCCTGTACTTCAATTTTATTAATGTGCGGACTTTCGCCTGCAAAAACTGATGAAGATATAACTAAAATAAGACACACAAGCAAACTAGTCATCACACTAGTTTTTAATGTTTTGCACATAAACTATTTTTGCACCTCCTGTAATGGTAATGTACCTTTTTGTCCTTCTTTAACCAGAATAACTTCCTTTTCATTTACCTGTAACACCCTGTATCCATCCTCAAGCTCCATCCCTGCCTTAACAGTATAGCCCTTTTTGCTGGAACTTATAATTCCCACATATTCGGAACCATTCCATAACCAGCCTTTAAACTTGAATAAACCCTGTATAACAGAATTATCTATCTTGGCAGGTTTCTGTGGCACAGATGGCGGAACTCCCTGTGTTGTACCGGGAGTTGCCGTTGCCACAGGCGGTGGTGTAGTCTGTCCGCTTTTACCGGCATCAGGCGTAGTTTTCGGAGGAAGAGTCGGAACAGCAGTTGGCTGCTGTACACCCGATGGTGGAGCTCCGCCTCCTTCTATTAAGTTATCAAAAGGCTTCGGCTGTCCGGATTCTGCATTAGGCTGATATTCACCTGCCTGCGTAGGCTTGGGTGCAGGAGTCGCTTCTCCCGGTTTAATCTCAATCTCTTTTGAAGGGGGTTTACCTCCTTCCTGGGCAAAGACGAACTGTAATGTCATTGCTACAAGAAAAACTACTACTAAAAGAGAAACCACCCCTATAAATTTTCTCATAACTATTGTTGTACACCTCCTTTAGTAAACTGATAGGCCATTAAGGGTATTGTAATATTCAAAGTCTGATAACCCGCTTTATTTTTCTTCGGTGACAGGCTTATACTATTAACAACAACCAGCTTATTAAACCTTGACTTATCAGATAATGTATTCAAAAAAGTTCTCAATGTATCATACTGACCTTCTACATTCATCTGCATAAGGTAGGTATTATAAACACTGCCGCCGCCTTCCGCAGCCTGACCGGCAGTAGCGTTACCCGGAGTGATAGAGAGAATAACAAAATCCCAGTCCTGCAGATTTCCCCTTACCTCTGCTACAAGTTTCTCAATTGATTCAAGGTAACTGGGTATGAAATCTTCTCCGCCCTCAACATCTACCTGGAGATTTGCAAGTTCTTTCTGGGCATCCTGCAATTGTTTCTCATATTGGTCCATATTCTGGACATAAGCTTTATCTGCATCTCTCTGATTTGTAAGCTCAACTATACCTCCAGGACCTTTTTCCAGTGCGTCAAGTTCCTGTTGTTTCGGTTGATAAACAAACAAATAAAAACCTATACCTATTAAAATTACTAAACAG
Organism: Vulcanimicrobiota bacterium; assembly: GCA_040217695.1. Classification (GTDB taxonomy): domain Bacteria; phylum Vulcanimicrobiota; class SpSt-956; order SpSt-956; family JAKJGF01; genus CALARM01. The sequence goes on from JBEHWO010000081.1 coordinate 17,538, forward strand.
AAAAAAACCGCAATCTTCATCCCGGCGGTCATTTTGTTCCACCCCCTCCCGCAATCACATAATTAGCTGTCATATTGAAATTATAAAGAATAAATCCCTTGGAATCTTCATTTCTGGATATACCACTTACTACAGGATTACTAAAAGTAGGAGAATCGATAATATTTCTCATAAATAGAGCAACTATAGCAAGACCGTCTTTATTACCTGCCACAGCTTTACAGGTACATTTTACATTTTTACTACCAGGTTGAATTTCCAGATTCTCAATCCATACATTCTTTGGTATAATCTTTGTAACCTCTCCGAGAAGAGTGCTGTAATTTTTAGGATCATCTCTCAAAGATTTTAGCAGTTCAACCTGTTGTTTAATACTTTGAGTCAGTTGTTTATACTGATCAATTTTTAGCTTAAGAGGAGCTAACTGCTCAATTTCTTTCTGTAACTCTTCTATCTTGGCTTTCTTTTCAGCAATCTGATTATCAAGAGTTACCTTATAGTAAAAGAGTCCTCCTCCCACAGCCAGCAATACAAAGATAAGAAATATTGTTACTCCATCTATCAATTTTGGTCTTTTACGTTCAGATGGCAACAAATCTACCTTAACGGTCAATTCCCTCACCTCCTAAAATTAAACCTCAAAACTAACCATTTGATATTTACCGGGATTGGCAATCATAATTTGTCTCATTGCCAGGCCTACGGAAACCATAAGTTCAGGGGCCAGACTTTTCAGCCTGTCCTCTGAAAAACCAATATCCTTCTGATAAGACATACTTATTAAAGGGTTGGCCTGCTGGACTTTTATACCCAGTTCAGCTTCCAGATATTTCTCAATATTAATAAAACAGGACGTACCGCCACTGATAATGATAAGATCTACCATTTCTCCCCTGTATCTGGAACGATAATAATCAAAAGATCTCTGAATCTCTGTCACTAATTCTGTAAGCACAGGTGTAATAACATTAAATATACGCATAGCAGCAGGGGCAATTGGTGCGGCTTCTTTATCAACTCTTATAATTCCTTTTTCTTTCTTGAGCTTTTCAGCTTCATCGAAAGTTAAATTCAATGCCTGACCAATAGCCTTGGTAAAATTATTGCCTGCTACAGTAATAGTTCTGTTATGACGGAGAATTCCATTTTTAACAATATTAATGCTGCTGGAACTGGCTCCCAGATCAATAAGAGCAATAGTTTGATTAAACTGCTCTTTACTGATGCTAACCTGCAGAGCACGTAAAATAGCGAAAGGTTCCAGATCAATAGCCTCTGGCTCATATCCTGCCCACTCAATAGTTTCAACTATATTCTGTACCATTTCCTTCTGAGCTGAAACCAGAAGCACTTCCATATGCTTCTCATCACCTTCAATGGCTTTGGTAATAATCTGACAAGCAATCTGGGCATCACTGGCTGAATAAGGGAGGTAACGTTCTGCCTCAAATTTTATCGCTTCATTCAGATCCTTTTCTGCCATCTGAGGTAAACGAATTGGTCTGACTACTACAGATTGACCTGCCACAGCACTGACTACCTTCTTGGCAGGTATCTCCCTGGATTCAAAAACCTGGCGTATAGTTTCACCCAATGCTTCAGGATCAACTATTTTCCCGTCTTTTACTGTTCCCTTGGGAGTATCTGCGAGTCCTACTCGAACCACTTGAGGCCCCTTTTTTGTATCTTCAATATACATTACTTTAACATTACTACTACCAATATCTACACCCACAGCTCCAACTTTAGAAAGCCCGAACAGACCCCTTAAAAATGCCATTTATTCACCTCCCCTCGTAAATAATCACATTTTTATAAAAATTTATAATTTCCAACGACAACATTCCCCCTAATCACCCCGTATAAATTACATAAAAAGTTTTTAATATCTTTCTAGATAAATAAAAAAATTCCTTCTATCTACAAAAATAATTATTTACCATAGAGCAGATATAATACCTATAGATCAAGTAAATAAAAAAAATACCAGTCAATAAATCTATTATATAATATAAATAATTCATCATGATAAAAAATGACCAGAAAAACACCTAAAATCATTGCAGGACCAAAAGGTATGGCAGTACGACCGAACCTATATTTACCCTGAATAATACGAACGGGTACAACACAGATACCTATGAGTGCTCCTATGACTATAGACAGGAAAAAAGAAATTAAACCGTCCTGCCATCCGATAAAAGC
>JBEHWO010000082.1:0-19546 GCA_040217695.1 Vulcanimicrobiota bacterium
AAGTTTTTTAGGAGATTTTTTTATATTTCTGTCAAGTCCTCTTTTAATACAACACTTTTTTACACTTTTTTAAAAATTTTTGGCTTTTATACTCTTCTTATTACGGCTTTTTTTTAAACCAGCTAATTTTTTACACAGCCAGCAGGTTGCAAGTATTCTTCTGCTTTTTTCATTTCTTTTATCAGGATCCGTTATTTTAGTTTTTATAAACAGGTCTTTAATATCCAGAAAACATTCTATCAGTCTTTCAATAAAAACTACAAGTAAAAGAAAAACAAAGATTATATTTACAGGTATATTTAATGACATATATTTCCTCCTTAATTCAAGCAGTCAGCTTATTATATAAATCTCTCAATCTCAAAGAAGAAAGGGAATTCAGATTTTGAGACAGAGAGGGATATTTTTTTAACAGTTCCCGGAAGTTATTTTTACCTATTGCAAGAAGAGTGGTGCCTTCGGAATGAATTTTTGCATTAAATTCATAGGCTCCTCCGTCTATACAGGATACTTCTCCGAGAATATCTCCCGGTGAAAGAGTCATTATTTCAGTTTCTCTCCCTGTAAGGGTTCTTTTATAAATCATTACCTTACCTGATTTTATTATATAAATTTTATCTCCTTCTTCTCTTTCCCTGAATATTATAACACCTCTGTCATATTTTTCTATGGAGATTTTATCGGCAATATCATCGAGCTGTTTGAAGGTAAGATGCTTGAAAATATGGCTTACATAGGCAAGGTCGTAACCTTTTATGCCGCTTTTTTCCCCTTTATAATGACTGTGCCAGGAAGGTGCGGCAGAAACCATATAAGGCTGTTTCTGTGTCAGGGATGACAGGGGCTGTAATGGCGATATTCCTGGGTTTGGGGACTTTTTTTCACAGTCCTCTGTTTCCTGTATGCTGAGTTTTTTCGTGGTAAAGCCGGATGCGAGATCGTTTGTTTGCAGATTTAATTTATTTGTATTATAAACGGAGTTAAGACCGGACATGTCAGAAGGTTTTTTTGTAATATGAGGTGTTAAATCTCCTTCTCCTATTTCTTCCAGAGAAGCTTTCCTCTCTTCAATATCCTGAATCGTTTTGCTTGCAGAAGAAAGCTGTCCCAGAGCGGTAGTTATGTGTTTTTCTCTGCTGTCCTGTAAATAAAGCCTGAATTCGGTTATTGCAAATTTCAGATTCTGCACTATTTTATCGAAAAGGGTTTTATTGGAAAACTCCTCCTGCCAGTCACTCATACTGCCGCCGACAGAACGTTTTTCATATCTTATTATTTCCTTATCTATTAATGTGATTATCCTGTCAAGATAAAGGGCAAAATCATCATGGGACATAAGGCCGAGCATAAAACGCTGGGACATCTCTTTTATTTTTCTGTGATTTATATCTTCATGAAGACCAAAGGCTTCTATTCTTTCTTCCGCTTTTTGCACAGGTCTTTCTATTTTTTTTCCCAGTGGCCTGTCTCCGAGTTCCTTCAGATTTATCTGTCCTCTGGTTGCAACAGAAAAAGAAGGAATTCCCACACCCTGCTGTTTGCCGCCGGGAAGACGGCCCAGTTCCTGCGCAAATATCCTTACAGCATCTATCTGCTGTTTATGTTGTTTAAAATCATTTGAAAAATACATGTTCTCTGAAATGTCCTTTCTAGAGATTTTATACTGATTTTATGTCATCTCGTAAGAAATAGATTAACCAGAGTATAAAAACTACTCCATTTAATAAACTTATTAATAGAGATGTTTTTAAGATACCAAAAAGCGGTATAAATATTATACCTGTAAGTATTGAACCGAGTAATGCTCCCACATGGTCGGCACTGTTAATTATTCCTGCTATCTTTCCGTGACCGGTTCCTCCGTATAAATCACATATGAGGGGAAATATAAAACCTGTAAAGAAACCGGCAGGAAGAATAAACAACAGAAAAATATATTCAGAAAATCGTGACAGATTTACGGATAGAGGAAGGCATAATGAAAACAGTGCCAGCCCTCCCTGAGCCATAAGTATAAGTCTTTGATCCCTTCTTTTAGATAGTATTTTATTCATTACAAACGTTCCTGCCGAAAGACCTGCCATAAATATTGCTGCAAGTAACCCGATTCCCTGATAAATATATCCGTAAATATTCTGGAAAGCAAAGATTAATATTATTTCCATTGCCATACCTGAAAATCCTGTCATACTTATAGAAAGAAAAGAATTAAATTTAATTTCTCCTTTCTTATCTGTTTGCCTTATGTATATATATAATATTCTTGCCAGTAAAAGACATAATATAATAGAGACTATCCAGATTATATTAATTTTACTCAATTTCTGCAATATGAAACTCATTCCGGAACCGGAGTATCTATCCCATAATATGAGATTATAAAAATATGTAACAGGCTGTATGTCAGTATTTAATGACATATTCTGCTTTTCCATGGAGTTTTTAATGAAATCTATCAGATCTTCAGGCAGTAAAATTTCAAAGTGATAGGGAGAAAAATAATCTGTTTCTATATTTCTTTCTTTATATCTCTCTGAAAGTTCACCTCTGTCAGTTGTAATAACTCCCGGAGAATTACAGGCAAAAAGATAATTCTTATCGCCCGGCGTTATTATTACATGGGAGAAAACTGCTCTGAGACTCCTGTATATAGAAGCGCTGTAATTTCCTGTATGAGTTCCTATGTAATTTTCTGAAGAACTTAATTTTGTGACAAAGACACCCCCGGGATTCAGGATTTTCTCGATTTCTCTGAAGAAATCAACAGTATAATATCTGTTTAACATTGCAGTATGAGGTTCCGCTAAATTTACTATTACCATATCATAAGATGATTTTGTATTTTTTACAAAATACCTGCCATCCGAATAATATAGATTTACTCTTCTGTCTTTCAGGTTACAGAGCTCGTCTGTCGGAAGATATTTTTTCACCATATCAATTATTTTAGAATCCAGTTCTATATAATCCAGTCTTTCTACAGGATATTTTAATATAATTCCAATCATACCTTCCGCCCCTCCACCTATAAGGAGTATTTTTTTTGGGTCACGGTGTTCTGACATGATGAAATGAGTTTCCAGGGAAGATCCATATTCATCCGGGAAAGATGATGTATATTCACCGTTAATGTAGAGACTGTATTGTTCGCCTGCCCTGCCTAAAGCCAGATTTTGATACTGGCTGTCCGCTGTTTCTACAAGTTTTAAGCTGCTGAACCCTTCCCATCTTTTGTTTATAAAAAACTGATTTATCCCGTCTGACTGGAAAATCAATATCCCGGAGATTATGAAAACTATAAAAAAACATATCCTTAAATATTTTGCTGACATGGTTCTGTCAATTACTATGGCAAGTATAAAACAATTAATGCTCAGAAGACACATATAAAGAAATATGATGGCAAAGGGATTCAGAACATACACAAGGAAAAATGTGAAAATTACCCCTCCTGCAAGACTTCCGATAGATTCCAGACCATAAACGTTACCTGTCTGTATGGAAGGAATTTCACCTGATAGACCTGACATTACCCTGCAGGCAGCAGGGAAGAAAAACCCTGTGGAAAAAGTCAGAGGGAATATTACACATATAGTTCCGGTTATTATATAGAGTAACGGCATAAATTCTCCGGGAGATACGGAAAAAATTGTCCTTAACTGTCTTATAAGGCATATATCCACCGGAAGAATTATGCTCATAATAAAAATGGTCAGGAAAAGCGTTTGCCAGTGCTCTTTCCCTTTTAAATAACCTCCGAGAGCAGAACCTGCTGATATACCGCAGAACCAGCACGCAAATATTATACCTATAGAGAGTTCATTGCCGGAAAATAGTACAAGAAATTCTCTCATGAGCAATATCTGTGCCGTTATAGAATATGAACCTGTAAGTATGATGAGTGATTTCAATAAATATAATTTCCACATATGTGCTGAATGTTTTCTGCTCCCCTTTTTTATTTGATCATGTTATACTCAAATACCTTTTACCTGCATGCCATCCGGTCCTTATATATTTTAACAAATGAGTTCTACTGCCTCTGACCGGTTATACAATTTATCTATGATTATTGAAAATAGTTTACAGTTTCTGAAGTTTCCTCTATAATAATTATATAAAATATATTAAGAAAGAGAAAATTAATGACAGTTCGAATAAAAATAATTGCAGGAACAGGAATAATAATGTTTTTAACAACCTTATTATATATTGTTTTTTCTCAATTTTTCTCTTCTGCTTTTTACCTGTTTTTATCTCTTATTATAGCAGACATTGCAGTGATAGCTATAGCATTTTTATTTATAGAGAAAATACTTCTTTCCCCTCTGGCACAGATGAGTAAAACAGTGAAGCTTATAGGAGAAAAAAATGATTTCTCCGGAAGAATAGTGTTAAAAGACAGAGGGGAACTCTCCGAACTGGCAGATGCAATAAATAAAATGATGGGAAATCTGGAACAATCCAGAGCAGAACTTGAGGAAAATGAAATCTATTTTAAAACCATAATGGACCTTGTCCATGCAGGAATTGTAATCATAGATGCCAGTACCCATATTATCATTGATGTAAATAAAGCTGCAGTTGATCTTATTGATGCGCCGAAAGATAAAATAATCGGTTCGACATGCTTTAAATTTATCTGTCCCGGTGATAAATGTAACTGCCCTGTTACAGACCTGGGACTGTCAGTGAATAATGCCGAGAAGATTTTAATTGATTCTCATGGTAACACAATACCTGTTATAAAAAGTGTTGTAGAACTGGTTCTCAGGGGAAAGAAAGTACTTCTTGAGAGTTTTATAGATATCAGTGAACAGAAGAAAGTAGAAGAAACTCTGAAAAAAAAGGAAGAACAGTACAGGACTGTAGCTGATTTTACCTATAACTGGGAATACTGGGCCAATCCTGATGGCGAATTGATTTATGTTTCTCCTTCATGCCTGCGCATTACAGGATATTCTGCAGAAGAATTTCGTAAGGATCATACACTGTTAGAAAAAATTGTCTGTCACGAAGACAGAGTTATAATAAAAGAACATGTAAATAATAAATCAGCCATTGAAGAAGTATCATCCATAGAATTCAGAATTATTCATAAAGACGGAGATATAAGATGGATAAAGCATATCTGTCAGGCAGTATACGGGGAAGAAGGAACATATCTTGGAAGAAGAGCGTCCAATATCGATATTACCGGTAATAAAATATCAGATGAAGAATTATTAAAAAGCAGAGAAGAAGCTGAAGTAGCCAGCAAAATTAAGAGTGCCTTTCTTGCAAACGTAAGCCATGAAATAAGAACACCTATGAATGCTATTATTGGTATGACAGAACTTGCTCTTGATACGGAAATCTCTTCAGAACAGAGAGAATATCTTGAAACAATAAAAAATTCTTCATCTTCTTTACTGTTTATTTTTAATAATATGATTGACCTGGCAAAAATTGAAACAGAACACAGGACAGAACATATAGGATTTAATCTTATAAAAACAATAGAGTCATCGATTAAACCTTTTATTGCGGAGGCCCGTGCAAAAGGCCTTGATTTTCAAACAGTTGTAGAGCCTGATGTGCCGGTAAATCTTAAGGGTGATCCTGTCAGATTAAGACAGGTTATTATTAATATTGTTGATAATGCCGTAAAATTTACCGGTACAGGGGAAATTAAATTACATGTTAATATTGCCGAAGATAATGAAAAAGATTATATATTGCTTAAATTCGGTGTTTCCGATACAGGTATCGGCATAGCTTCAGATAAATTTGAAGCTATTTTTCATAGTTTTTATCAGATCGACGATTCTATTAAAAGAAAATACGGAGGAACAGGTCTTGGTCTTACTATAAGCAGGCATATAGTAAATCTTATGAAAGGCAGTATATGGCTTGAAAGCAAAGAAGGGGAAGGCAGTATTTTTTATTTTACAGCCAGATTTTTACCTGCCTCTGAGGAGAAACCTCTTCTGCCGGCAGAACAGAAAAAGAGAAAAATGGGCGATGTATTTCATATACTTGTAGCAGAAGATGTAACGACGAATCAAAATCTTATATCCAGGATCCTGAAGAAAAAAGGCTGCACTGTCAGGGCAGTGAATAATGGCATAGAAGTAATAGAAGCTTTAAAGAAAGAGCATTTCGATATGATATTTATGGATATTCAGATGCCTGTAATGGACGGTCTGGAAGCTACAAGAATAATAAGAAATTCCGATGACTCTGAATTTGATCCTGATATACCTGTCATTGCAATGACTGCCCATGCAATGGAAGGTGACAGAGAAAAATTCCTCTCCGCCGGTATGGATGATTATATAGAAAAACCATTCAATTTTGAAGAAGTTTTTAAATGTATCAACAGGTTTAATAAAGAAATACCGGTTACCTCGACGGAACATATTATTAATAAAGAGAAAGCACTGACACAGGTGGAAGGTGATTTTGAGTTACTTGAAGAATTATGGGACGTTTTTACTTCAGAGGGCCCCAGGATTATGGTGGATTTAAAAAAAGCTATTGATGAGAAAAATGGCGAAGAAATAAGACTTTATTCCAATTCTTTCAAGGGTTCGGCAGAGCAGCTCGGATCGGTATTACTGAAAGAAATAGCACAGGATATTGAAACGGCAGGCAGAGATAGTGACTTTGATAAAGCCAGTAAGCTTTATAAGAGGCTCAAATACGAACTTGAACGATTTATAATAGAAATCAGAAAAGTTTTACAGCAGCCAGATTTAACAAAAAATTAACAAAAAAATATTGTTAAAATGTTAAATTCCTGATATGCTTGATTTAAATCTACAGGAATTTTCGTTCCAGTTAAGCTGTTATATGGTTGATAGCTGAGAGTTGAGAGTTTAAGGTTAATTTCAACTTTCAACTTTAAACCATCAACTTTAAACAATCTGATCTTTATAGAAAGAAGGGTCTATCATGATAGAAATGACAAGAGATTTTAATTATAATATAGCACCTCAGTCCATAAATACTGCCAGAACAATTCAGGCACTACAAAAAACAGCAGATGGAGCCGTATCTTTACCTTTAGCATATAACAAAAATCTTATTGCTGTAAAAAACCTTTATGAAGGAAACAGGGGAGAACTTACCCCCATAACAGGAGACACAGGAAATAAGACTGCCGCTGAAATGGCAGAAGAGGTGAAAAAGGCAGAAGGAGAAAGAAAAAAGGCTGAAGAGGCAAAAAAGAAAGAAGCTCTTCTTGAGGCAAAAACTGAATTTGAAGCGGATAGACAGGAATTCAGAGATCTTTCGGAAAAACTTGATGATAAATGGAGAGATGAACTGGGAGGGTCATGGGATGTGAGTGAAGGCTCAAAGGTAAAGGAAAAGGTAGCCCAGATGGAAGCAAAAAAAGAAGAAGCTCTCAATAATCATGATGAAAAAATCGAAGAGCTTAAAGAAGAAAAATCTTCTCTCGAAACAAAACTGGAAGGTACAAAAGATGATCAAGAGAAGAAGAAGATAGAGAAAAAAATAACAGATGTATATGAAAAGATAGAAAAAGAAGAGGCGAATAAGGCAGAAACTGAAAGACAGGAAGAGGAGAAGATAAAGGAAAAGAAAGAAAAACTTCAAAAGCTGAAAGACAGACTTTATGAGCTCCGTGAAGAATCCATAAAATATAAAGAAGACCTTGAACGGTCAAAGAGTTATGAAGACAGCCCTTACTGGAAGGATGATATTAAAAGAAAACAGGAAGACATCAATCTGGAGGTAGCAGAGATTGAAAGAGAAGTTGCCGACCTGACCAGGCTTTAATATCGTGATACGTAATGCGTGATGCGTGATGCGTGACTGGTTTGTAAAAAAAGAGGTAGTGGTTTTAAAAGAAAACTATTACCTTTTTTCCTTAATAAAAAGTATTTACAAAAGGTTAAGGTGATGTGATAATAATAGTGAGTCGTGAGTCGTGAGTCGTGAAAAGTGAAAAGTGAAAAGTGAAAAGTGAAACGTGAATGGTGAGTCGTGAGTCGTGAAAAGTGAAAAGTGAATGGTGAAAAGTGAATGGTGAGTCGTGAGTCGTGAAAAGTGAAAAGTGAAAAGTGAATGGTGAGTCGTGAAAAGTGAAAAGTGAAATTTTACGCGTTACGCGTTACGCGTCACCAATAAAGGAGGTTTTTCATGTGGATCCCATATCTACAAACATATACGGTGCCGGGAGAACAGGCAGACCGGCTATTACCAGAGTGACATCTCAGCCGGTACAGGCAGAAGAGCATATAGAAGAAAAACCGGAAAAGAAAATTTCTCTGTCACAGGATCAGATTTCTTTAAGTGACACACCGGCAGAAAAACAGGTAGAAAAGAAAAGACGGATAAGAAATTTAAAAGGAGAAACTAAAAAACTTGAATTAAAAAAAGCAATAAAAGAAGAATCCTTTGAACAGATAGATGAAGATGCCTCTATAGAAACATCCCTTGCAAGATTTAAAAAGGTAAGAAGAGAACTTCAGACAGAACCTGTTACGAAAGAAGAAGAAACTCAGAGCAGACTTGCCCTCAGAGATCTCAAAAAAATCAGGAAAGAACTTCGTTCAGGCGGTGTAAGAGACGGACAGAATATGCAGGATGTTCGGCTGCTGACAGAACATTTTACATCGGTAAAAAACAGTTATAACAGAGATAAAAGAGAAAGGCAGCTTGAGAGTATAGAAGATAAAGTGCCGGGAGGCATGTTGAATTATGTGGAGGAAAATTTCTTCATGAACGGCAACATACCTTCGAAAGATATGGTTGAAGTTGTGAAAATAACCAGAGAACTTGAAAAAGAGAAGAGTGCTTATAAAATAGAAGGAAACAGAGTGGAACCTCTTGAAAGAGAAGAGATATGGCAGAGAAAGATGCACCTTCTGGATAATGCAGTGGAAAATACCAGAAGGAAAGGTGACAGATGGGGAGAGGTTAATGTAGGCAATGTAGAAGTAGATGCAGAATATTATGAACTGGGCGAACCTAAAATGCTGGAAAAACTGAAAGATATTGCCTCTCATGGAGGAAAGGTAAGAGTCCTTATGGACAGCGGAAGGCTTGCCTATAAGAAACCCGGTGTTATGGATGCTTCCCAGATAGCATACAGAATGGAAACACTCTCCGAACTTCAGGGGGTGGCAGAGAAAAATAATATGGGACTTGTTCTTTTCCCTACAAAAGAAGAACTGGGCAGTACAGGAAACCTTATGCACAGAAAATTGCTCAGAGTTGGAGATAAAGTTATTATAGGAGGCATGAATGCCAATTCTTCATCGGGAGAAAATATAGATTATGCCAAAGAGATAGAAGGTCCTGCAGCAAAACGGTTAACTGAAATATATAAGAGAGATGTGGCAAATTCAGCAGGGAAGAATATTGAAGAAATATACGGGAAACAGCAGCTTGATATAATAAGAAACGGTGAAGTAGTGGACGAAAAGACGGGAGAAACGAAAAAATATGATGTAACTCTCTCTCCTTACGGACTTATGGGCCTGTTGAAATCCTGTGTGCCTGATGAAAAAAGGGCAGAAATTTTTGACAGAAATCTCCCGAAAGAACAGCAGATAGATAAAATGATTACGGTACTTGCTGAAAAAGGAATTGACCCTGCAGGGCTGGCACATATACCTGGCACAGGATCCGATTCGGAGCTTAAAGATTATCTCCTTTCACATGGTAAAGAATGTGTCGCCATGACAGATACAGGCAGAAAACTCATGGCGGAGAGACTCGAAGAAATGATAAACAGGACAAAGAGCGATGGAAATATGGAAAAATTGTCTGATATAAGCCCTGCAGACGGAACTCAAAAGGGACGGGACACTGTAGCAATCGGAGATTTACCGGAAGAAAGGCAGGCTATACTTCTCAATACTATTAACTCTGCAAAAGAGTTTATTCATATGCCTGCCTTTGTACTTACAAAAGACCTGGCAGAAGCACTTGTGGCAAAAAAGAAAGAAATGGAAGCTTCCAGGAAAAAAGATTTTGATATAAAGGTTATTATGGACCCGGGCCTCTATCCTCACGGGGGAACACCGAATGAAGCAGCCTATAAAATTCTGGAAAACAATAACATACCTGTAAGGTGGGCACTTCTTGACAGGAGCGCAGACCATGACAGAAAAGTCCATGCCAAGATGATGGTAACAGATAATGCTATACTTTCGGGAAGCACAAATTTCTCTGGAAAAGGTATGAGAGATAACTGGGAAATGAGTGATGTGATGTTTGTCAATAAAGAAAACAGTGAAAGTATTGCCAAAAGAGATAATTTTGATAAAGACTTTCAGCGCCTGTGGGATAAAGAGTCAATAAATATAAATACAAAATCTCTGGCTGAAGAGAAATATGCAGGTGATACGGCTCCTGATGCACATTTAAAGAAAGAAGAACACAGAGATTTCCTTCTCAGGCTCAGCATAAGGAATATAGAAAATTATGAAAAAGAAATAGGTAGAAAATTTTCCGAAGCAGCAAAAGAAAGCACTGTTAAGGCAAAGATAGGTGAACTGATGGCAGGCGGTATGGACAAAGGTTATGCCACACTTAAAGCTCTTGAAACAATATACCCCTCTGATAAACTGGAAGGTATAAGGAAGAGCACTGAAGCATGGCAGAGTCTTTCCGGAATGGTGAGTCGTGAAGGGTGAAAAGTGAATGGGGAAAAGCGAAGGGTGGAAAGGGAAAAGTGAAAAATGAAGAGTGAAAAGTGAAGGGTGAAGAGTGAAACTGCCCATTACGCGTCACGTGTTACGCGTCACGCGTCACGATTATAACGCCTCACGCATCACGCCTCACGTATAACATATCATGCGTCACGCGTTACGCGTCACGAAAAAGAGGTAATTTATCAATGAAAGCAGTAATTCTCGCAGGAGGCATGGGCACCAGAATAAGTGAAGAGGCCTCCATAAGACCAAAGCCTATGGTAGAAATAGGCGGAAGACCTGTATTATGGCATATTTTAAAAATTTATTCTGTTTATTCCATCAATGAATTTATTATATGTCTCGGCTATAAAGGTTATATGATCAAGGAATATTTTGCAAATTACTTTCTTCATATGTCTGATATCACTTTTGATATGAGTCAGAATAAAATGGAAGTTCATCATAATTATGCGGAACCATGGAAAGTAACACTTGTAGATACTGGAGAACATACTCAGACAGGAGGCCGTATCAAACGTATCAGACATTATTTAAATGATGATGAAGATTTCTGCCTTACCTATGGAGACGGAGTTGGTAATATAGATATTCCTGCTCTTCTTTCTTTTCATAAAAACGAGAAAACCCTTGTTACCATGACTGCAGTACAGCCTCCCGGAAGGTTCGGTTCACTGGCTCTGGACGGCAACAGAGTTAACAGATTTAAAGAAAAACCAGATGGAGACGGCGGGTGGATAAACGGCGGGTTTTTCGTTGTGTCAAAAAAAGCAATAGATTATATTGACTCTGACGATACAATATGGGAAAAAGAACCTCTGGAAAATCTGGCAAAAGAAGGACAGCTTTCCGCATATCTCCATAAAGGCTTCTGGCGGCCCATGGATACATTGAGAGATAAAAATTATCTGGAAAGTCTCTGGCAGTCAGGAAATCCTCCGTGGAAGATCTGGTAGTGGTATGATTTGATATTTTTTATACTCTGTAATACAATAGTATTACAGAGTATATTATTTGAAAGGTATTTTTATGGCAATTACAGTAAGGTTACCATCAGAAATAGAAGAAAAACTTGTAAAAATTGCTGCTATAGAAAACAGGTCAAAATCAGATATTATAAGAGAAGCTCTTGAACTATACCTGGATAGATTTACTGAACATTCACCTTTTGAACTTGGTAAGAAGTTTTTTGGCAGGCATGGCAGTGGTATCGGTGATTTATCGATTAACAGTGAGAAGATTTTACAAGAAAAAATCAGGGGAAAATACAATGCAAAAAAGCCTTCTTGATACTGGTCCCATAGTGGCATTGTTTGATAAAAGCGATAATTTCCATAAGAAAATCTATAATTTTTTTCAGTATAATAACTATAAATTATATATAACCTGGCCTGTAATAACAGAAATAAGTTTTCTGCTTGATTTTAATAAGGAAACACAGCTGGATTTTATTAGATGGCTTGAAACAGGTGCATTGCAGGTTATTGATATCAGTTTATCTGACATATCAATACTCGGACAGTTTATGGATAAATACAGTGATGTTCCGATGGATCTGGCTGATGCTTCTCTTATGTTACTTTATGAAAAATTGGATATTAATAAAATTATCACACTGGACAGTGATTTTTATATTTATCGTAATTTAAATGGTGAAGCCCTTGATAATATAATCTCAGAGTTAATTCCTTTTTAAGAGATTACACGGATTTCTAGAAATCCGTGTAATCCGTATAATCAGGTCGATCTGTAATTTAGATTATTCTTCACAGCAGCATTTCTCTGCTGTCATATCCGGAAATCTCTTTACTATTTCCCCTGTTTCATGGAGAATAACCTTATCTCCCCCTTTGAGGTGATCCTTCTGTTGTTCATCTACCTTCGGAGGAAGAATAAATATTCCTATTTTATCTCCCACTCTGGCAAATTTCCTGTTTATACATGCCAGTCCTACCTGGTGATCATCTGTTCCCAGGGCACAGCTCGTAACTTCTCCTATATATTCTCCTCTTACAGATACTACAGGATTTCCCGGCTTTACCATTCTTATGCCTTTAGATGACATCTTGAAGCGGACAATCTCAAGGGTTCTCTTCTCATCTTTTTCTATGGAACCGGCTCTTCCTACAAAGAAAGGTTTATGGAATTTTACAAATGAGCCATAACCTGCTTCTACAGGTGTAAGAGAGAATTTACCTGATAGTTCATGACCGTAAAGGGGAAGGCCTGCTTCTGTTCTGGTAGAATCCCTTGCACCGAGAGCTGTCGGTTTCAGTCCGAAAGGTTTTCCTTTTTCCATCAATAGATTCCAGAGTTTTACCTGATGATCGGGATGAACATAGATTTCAAATCCCACTTCTTCACCTGTATAGCCTGTTCTTGCTATTATAAGATCCATGCCTTCAGCCACCGTGCGTACGAAGTAGAATTTTTTGAGATTTTCCAGTTCCCATATAACATCCCTGTCTGTTATAAAGGTTTTTAATATATCCAGCGAAGCAGGGCCCTGAAGAGCCATATCTGCCCTTCTGTCTTTACCGCAGGCGTGGTCTCTTAAATTTCTTATCTCTACATCTGCGTCTACTTCGGCATAAGGATTTTCTCTGTTTATTATAACCTTTTTCTCTTTTACGGCATGAAGCCATGCCCAGTCTTTATCGGCATTGGCCGCATTTACTACCATCATATAATGGGTCGGAGGATCTATTCCATAGACGAGTATATCATCTATGGGGACTCCGTCTGCATCCAGAAGATAGGAATAAACTGCCTGGCCTTTCTGGATTCTCGGAACATAATTTGCACTTACCAGATCTAAAAATCTTACTGCATTTTCTCCTTTGAAGTCAAAAATACCCATATGGGATACATCGAAAAGACCTGCCGACTGCCTTACTGCCATATGTTCTTCTTTTATTCCGCTGTATTTTACAGGCATTTCCCATCCGGCAAAGGGCACAATAGAGGTTTTTGTGGCAAGTTTTTGATGTTCTTCAAAAAGACCTGTCCTCTTTAATGGTTCTTTCTTTTCTTCGAAGACAAAATTTATTTTCTCCGAACTTACACTACCAATCCGGTTTAGCAAAAATTTCTGACCCACAAAATATGGTTTGGAGAGTTTGAAATATGAAGGTTTTTTATTGTAAAGAGAGAGAATATCTTCCCTTTCCTCACCGTCTATATAAACAGGGAGTCCTTCCTGTTCTTTAATTTTATCCCTTGTCTCGGTGCCTGCAGGTTTTACTCCGACAGAGAGGAGTTTGTTCCACAGTTCACCCGCTTTTTTTCGACATATGATGAATTCATATTTCAGCGCACATGAACGGGATATAATTACAGGGGTGCCGTCCATATTATATTCTACAAATTGACCTTCCTTTAATTCTTCCAGGGAAGGGAATATTTTTTTGATTGCAGAGTATGATTTTGCTCCGTATAAAGCCAGAGCGGACATGGATGGTCTGAGATCATTTATTTCACATGGCCCTTCTATTTTTGCAAATAATTCATCTCTGTCAAAGAGAGTATAACCGATGGATAAAGCCCTGAAATATCTCTTCAGTTTCAGGTGGTTTGGAGCATTGCATAATACAAAGAATTTGTCTCCGTCTTTTCTTTTTGAGTCATGTCTCATTATAATCACATCATCAAGTAGTTCATAGTTATGATCAAAAAGGAAAGATTTGTGGCTTTCTCCCGGTTTCAGTGCGTAAATATTATTTGTAGTAATGGCCTGAAGGAAAGCTTTTGCTCTTTCTCCTTTTACTTCTATAATTCCAGAATCGCTGATGTCAAACAGGAGACAGTCATCTTCCGAATGTTTAATCTCTTCATCTCCGTAAAAAGCAGGCATTTTATATCCATGATAATCTTTCAATGTGGCAGACAGTTTTTCATGTTCTTCAAGGAGAGGTGTTTCTCTGTCGGGCTGATAGGGAAGATCAAAATATGGGTACATTCTTCTTTCCGACAGGCCTTCTCCTGGAAATTCCTTTGTGAGACTGTCTATTTCGCATTTGGCATCATCCATGACTGTCTGAATTATTTTTCCTCTTCCCACATAACCTCCTGGCCAGAGATATCTGAAGGGTTTTATAGATGTAAGAACTTTATAGACTGTTCCTGCAATACGCCTCATTTCCTCCTGACCCATGCCGCGCTGGCTGACCCATGTGGTGCCAAACCTTATGGCAGAAGGTCTTGCTGCCTTATCATCACCTGCTATGGTGTTTTTATTGCAGACTATGCCGCATATATCCAGGATTCTTGATGCCATTTCTCCGTCAAGTTCATAATGGCTCTCCTGTTTTATTGTTTTCAGATCTATTAAAACCATATGGGTATCTGTGCCTCCGTAGGCAAGTTTCAGACCCAGTTCTTTAAAGGATTCACCCAGTGTATGAGCATTCTCTTTTATTCTTTTCTGAAGTTCTCTGAACTGTTCTGTTCCTGCAAGTTTAAAAGCCACAGCTTTTGCTGCGATATTATTTATATGAGGGCCTCCCTGTTCGCCGGGGAATACAGCATTGTTTATCTTTTTTGCAATCTCTCTGTTTGTTGAGAGTATGACTGCACCGCGGGGACCGCACATGGTTTTATGAGTGGTAAATGTTACTATATCTGCAAAAGCTATGGGATTATTGCACTGCCCCGCCACAATAAGTCCCGCAATATGGGCTATGTCTGCCATAAGAAGGGCACCGGTTTTCTTTGCAATCTCTTTGAATTTTGCCCAGTCTATGTCCCAGGGATAGGCGCTGTATCCTGCTATTATGATTTTAGGTTTATTTTTTATTGCCAGTTTCTCTATTGAATCAAAATCTAAAAAACCTGTTTTGCTGTCCACACCGTAATGGATTACATTGTATCTTTTCCCCGATCTGTTTACAGGGCTTCCATGGGTAAGGTGGCCTCCGTGGCTCAGGTTCATGCCCATAATGGTATCACCGGGGTTGATGAAAGCTTCATATACTGCATTGTTTGCTGCGGCTCCCGACAGAGACTGCACATTTGTAAATATTTTTTCGCACGAGATTTCTTTTGTTTCGAAGAGTTTTGCAAGGCGTAACATGGCAAGGGCTTCTACAAAATCTACATAGTCACAGCCTTTATAGTAGCGTCTGTCGTAAAATCTCTGAAAGAGTGGAATTTCTCTCCTGTATTCAGTGATTTCATCTTTTTCTTCTGTAGTCATACGAAGTGAAGGATAGCCTTCTGCATAGATGTTTGTGAAATTTGAAGCAAGTGTTTCTTTTACTGCTTCAGGGCAGAGGCTTTCAGAGGCAATCATGATGATTTTCCTCTCCTGCCTTTCATTTTCTAATTGAGTAAGGAATTTGACATCAGGGTCAATATAGGATAGTTCTTCTTTGAAAATAAACCGGGACATTAATAGATTACTCCTTTCGATAATTTATATTATATTTCATAAAATAACTTCAGGAGAAAGTGTATGAGAATCGTGACGCGTGACGCGTGACGCGTGACGCGAGGACAGATTTCCATTTCTGATTATTGCTGAAGTCAGTCATGCTCTTTGTATGAAAATTAGTTTAAATATCTTTTCGAAGTTATAGTGGAAAGTCCTTCCGAAATAAGGTTATATTTTTTATTTGGGTTAAATGCCGTAGTGTGATATAATTATTTGATATAGTTACTGAAGGGTGAGTCGTGAGCAGACAATCTTCCACTCACGTCTCACGACTCACTATAAACATCAGGAGGTGAATTTTATGGTTCGTAAAGAAGATTCTATAAATATAATGTGTCGCTACGAAAATTCCTTTGAGCTATGCCTGGAAGCAATAAAAAAAATTCAGGGTTCTACCGTGAGTAAAGAAGATCGGTCTGCCGGTGTGCTCGAAGCAAAAACCGGTATTACTTTTACAAGTCTCGGAGATATAATAACGATTAAATTAAGTAAAATTAACGATGACAGGACAAAAGTAGATGTTTCGAGCTGCACTGCCGCGAGTACGGTATTGTTTGATTACGGTAAAAATCAGAAAAATGTGGATGCAATAATTGCCTTTTTAAAACCATATGGAACAGAAGCATTACATGCAGCTACGATGCCTTCTGTTCAGGGGGGCAGTATGACTGCTACTCCGGTAATCATTAAAGAAAGAGAAGTCCTTATACGCTGTTCCTATTGTGCAAGTCTCAATGAACATGGACTTACTACCTGCAAATCCTGCGGAGGCAGCCTGTGAGTTATTTCAGTGAGCAGTGAATGGAACTTATTCTGTCCTGCTCACTACTCGGTAATTTATATGAGAATCGTAACGCTCAGGACTGTAAGAAAAATAACTCTGGTAAATTATTAGAATAATTAGTATCCTCGCATAACGCGTTACGCGTTACGATATAAACTGTAAATATCATGTAGTTATTTCCTGACAATTCCTTAGTGTTATTTCCTGGCTCTTAAGGAATAAATAAATCCTCATCAAGTCCCTCATTTATTGAAATCTCTTTTAAAACTATATAGCAGGTCATTTTCCCGTTTTCATATTTCTCAATTCTGAGAGGCATCCATCTTCCGTCAGGCAGTTGCCAGGGATTCTTGTAAAGAGTGGTTTTTATCGTTTCTTTTTCTCCTTCTGTTACTCTGTACTCTTCTTTAAGAGGTATAAATCTTTCCCTGTCTATACATACAGTCAATATCTTCGCCTCGGGATCCTGTTCATTCGTTATATTTATGACATAGACGTCTCTGTCTGAAAATTGTTCTGCCGAAACAAGGGTATAGTTTCTGTATTGATCCTGGGGCTGAATATCTATGCCAAACGGAAGAAAAAGGGAATGATGATGGTCATCTTCTTTTTTGCTCATCATTTGATTGCCCATATGAGTAGTCTCTATTATTCCATCCCTTATGCTGAGAACAGAAAGATCCGATGCGGCCCTGGGATCTATCATGGTTTTTTCTGCTCTTATCTTATTTGGTGCATAAAAAAAGACTCTTGCAGTAAAATATAACTCCATAAGATCTGTTGCTTCCTGTTTTTTCATGGCAGGGCCAAAACAATCCAGTTCTGTTATCATGTCTTTTATTGTTCCGTAATTTTCTGACATATAGAGATTTTTTATTATCTTATCTCCTGTAATTTCCTGGCTCCATGTTTTTACGGAAAATAAAATCATAATTGATATGATTGAGAGAACAATTTTTAACATAGAATTAACTGACCTTTCTATTCGTAACGCTTAATACATCACGCGTTACGAAATAAATTTATATGGCCGGTTCATCAGTTGTCAGTGTCTTTACCTTTTATACAACAAAGTTTTCTTTGTCGATTTTACATCGCTTCCTCTGCCTCCGAATAGCAGGAGATTTCCATTGGTTAACAGAGTAGAAGCACTGTAGGACAGTGCCAGTGGCATATTATCCAGGGAAGTCCAGCTGAAGTTGGAAAGGTTAAACTTATAAGTTGTATTTACAGGATTATTGAGATCTGTTTCTCCTCCACATATAAATACTTCATTGTCTGCGAGAGATGCAGTACCTGCCCTGATAGTTGAAGGTACATTCCCTATTGCTGTTTTCTGTGTCCATGTATCCAGAGCAGGATCATAGACATAAAGAGTATTTCCCGGAGAAGTAAAGACATAAAATTTATTATTATATACAGTACACGGAGCTCTGGCAATAAGTGTATAATCTCCCGGAAAATCTGTCTTCCGGGACCAGCTATTACCGGTAAAATCATAAATCCATGTTTCTCCTGAATTATATCCCCCTGCAATTATCATTTTATCTCCTGCTACTCCGGCTATATGATAAACTTTTCCTGACGGTTTTGTTCCTGAAGGAGTGATTTCCTCCCAGCTGTTTAAAAGAGGGTCGTAAACCCACAGGTCAGAGTAGATGGTCAAAAATTCTCCCATACCTCCGTATATATACATTTTCCCGTTGTAGACTACTGCTGTATGGTTATAACGGACAGACGGAGAGGCAGTTGTCGGTAATATCTGAGAAAATTGATTGCTACCTGAAGGCCACTGCCAGAGATCATTGTATACGGAAGGTGGTAACTTTACATTATCATATCCGCCGAACATATAGCCTGTTCCATTAATAGAAACCATAGTATGGCCGTATCTCTCGGAAGGAGATGTGGCAGGGGAAAGTTCACTCCATGCCGATATACCTCCTGTAGGCGTGGCAGTAGGTGTTACGGTAGGTGTTGAGGTAGGTGTTACCGTTACAGAAGAAGTTGGTGTCGGCGTGAAGGTTGGAGTCGGTATAACAATGGGATTATTTGAAGAATCCCCGCAACCAGCCATTGATAATATAGCAATAACACATATTAATAATATTAAATTTTTCAACATATATAATCCTCCTGAATAAATTTTACACATATATTTTTGGTATTGACATGAAAAATTATCTTCTATTTTTCACCTTCTTTCAATTTTTTTAGAGCTTCTTCTCTGTTCTGACATGCTTCTTTAAATTCAGGTTCTAACTCTAAAGCCATGTCATAACATTTAAGCGCTTCTTTATATTCATTCAGACCTGTAAGAGCAAGACCTTTATTATTCCATATTTCTGCATTACTGTCATCCAGTTCAAGTGCTTTATTAAAACATTCAATAGCTTCCGAATATTTTTTCTGTCTGTACAGAGTAAATCCTTTTTGATTCCATGTTGACACGTCTTTTCTGTCAGCCCTGAGAGATTTATCGAAACACTGGATAGCTTCTTCATATCTTTCCAGTTTTGCAAGACATAGTCCTTTTGAATTCAGGGCAACAGTGTAAAAAGAAAATATGTCCAGTGCCCTGTCGTAAAACTTTATTGCTTCCTCATATTTCCCCTGTTCCTCCATAATAAGTCCTCTGTTATACCATGCATATATATTGGC
>JBEHWO010000083.1:0-19543 GCA_040217695.1 Vulcanimicrobiota bacterium
AAATTTATGAAACATGTCTGAAAGAGAATCCTTTGATACCTGACATATATAACAATAAAGGAGAGATCTATTTATTAAAAAATGACATAAACTCTGCGCTGGAAATATTTAAAGAAATAACGGGGAAATTTCCGTATTACCCCTGCGGACATTATAACATGGCTATTATATATCAGAAAAAGGGGGAGAGAAAAAAAGCATTCAGAGAATTCAATAAAGCCATAAAACTTGAGCCATGTGCAAAGTTTTACAATGGTCTCAGCAGCGTGTACTGTGATGAAGGTACTTTTGACAGAGCCATAATATGTCTTGAAAAAGCTTTAAAGATTGATCCTCTCTATAGAATGTCCTATATAAATTTAAGCAAAGTCTATCTTATAGAGAAAAAATTCAACAGTGCACTTGAAGCATGTGAAAAAGCACTGGAGATTTCTCCCGGCGATTCTGCAATATACAATCAGATAGGAAGAATTTATCAGACCGCCGGAGAGGTCGATAAAGCCATAGAGTTTTATCTGAAGGTTTTAGAGATTTCACCTGAAATGGTTCAGAGTCATTACAGTCTGTCAGTTCTCTATGAACAAAAAAAACTCTATTCAAAATCAATTTACCACGGCAGGGTATATATGGAAGCTGCAGAAAAAGACCTGAAAGGCACTGATGTTTATAAGGAATTAAAAGAAAAGCTGGAGAAACTGGAAAAGACTCCTGAATTCTATGTAGAACAGGGGGCTGCATATATGGCTCAGGGAAGGGATGAAGACGCAGAAGAACTGTGGAAGAAAGCACTGGAAATAGATCCTTCCTTCCTGTCTGCCGGCATACTGCTGGGAGGCCTATATGAGAAAAGTGGAAATTTCAAAAAAGCTTCTGCAGAATATAAAAGAGTTCTTGAGTTAAGGCCTGATATGGAAGGAATCAGGAAGAGCCTGGAAGAAATTTTAGAGAAAACAAATAGTGAATAAGAAATAGAAAATAGTGAAAAGTGCAGTGGCACAAGTGAAGACTGAAAGGGGAAATATACGCGTTACGCGTCACGATTATAGCATCACGCATTTATCGAAGAAAGGAACTATAAAATTATGTTATTAAAAAGATCATTTATATCAATGTTATTATTACTGGTGATGACTTCGATTTTACATGCAAAAACTGCGGAAGAATGGAACAAAGAAGGTCTGGATTTAGCCGGTCAGGGTAAATATGAGGAATCTCTTTCATGTTATGAAAAAGCACTTGCAATTAATAATAAATATGCCGAATGCTGGTATAACCAGGGAAACGCTCTGGCAAACCTGGGAAATTTTCATGAAGCAATTAAAAGTTATAATAAAGCAATAGAGATTGATGAGAATTTTATTCCTGCCTGGAACAATAAAGGTGGAGCCCTGGTATGTCTCGGGAAATATGAAGAGGCAATTACATGTTATGATAAAGTCCTGTCTATGGATCCGCAACAGATAGATACATGGAATAACATGGGCGGCTGTCTTGTAATACTTGAAAAATACCCGGAAGGAATCATCTGTTTTGACAGGGTTATAGAACTTGACAGTAAAAGGGTTGATGCATGTAACAACAAAGCCTATGCATTAAATAAGCTCGAAAAATTTCAGGAAGCCCTGGCCGTAACAGATAAAACTCTGGAGTTTGCCTCAGATAATTCCGATACATGGAATACAAGAGGATGGGCTCTCTATGAACTTGATAAAAAAGAAGAAGGTATGAAATGTTTTGAAAAGTCCCTGGAAATTGATCCCCAAAACAGCTATGCATGGAATAACAGAGGCTGGATTTTCCATCTTCAGGGTAATTATGAAGAAGCAATAAAATGTTTTGATAAAGCACTGGAAAATGATCCGAATTATGAACAGGCAAGACTGAATAAAGAAAAGACTCTGGAAAAAACGAAAAAACCAGAATAATCTGTTCATTATATAATAGTGACGGGTAACGGGTGGTTTCACCGTTTACTTTTCACTTTTTATATTCAAAATTCTCCAGGGAGACCAGTCCAGGGGAACTTTGCTGACATAAGTTCTTGTAGAAAAGAGAATTTTCTCCGGATGATCAAGGTCTGAAAGGGATACTGAAATTGTTATCTCTTTTGAATTCCTTTTGATTTTCATTATATTTACAGGCAATTTTTTATTCTGATCATATATATTACAATAAATTGCTCCGAATTTTATATGAAGCTTCGGCATAAGAGGAAAATCTTTATCCCCTCTGTAACCGAATAAATACAGGGAAAGTCCCACTGTTTTTGCAAGAGGACGGGAGAATTTTACTTTTATTACAATGGAATTCTCCTTTATTTTCACATATTCTTCCTGAATACCTACATAGGCAGACTTTTCCTTTTCCAGTAATTCATCGGGTATTTCACTTTCTCCATCCTCTTTTCCCGTTATATCGATTAAATCCGGCTTTAATGTCACAACAGGCATATCTCCGAAGAGTTCGTTCTGCCTCATGAATGAAAGAAGGTATTTTTTATTTGATTTATATTGAGTTTCATGGGCTTTCAGAGCACTATGCTTTATTTCCATCTGTTCCCCGGTAAGACGAATATCCTGCCACTTTATCTCTTTTACAAGAGTCTCAGGAGGGTTCAGAAAATGTTCAGGTTCATAACCGGGAGGATAGGGCCATTTATTATAATGTATGAGATATGGATAAAGTGTACAGTTCAAATCTTTTTCCAGATCCATGAGAGCAATACTGGTAAATAAATACAAAGCCTGGTGGTCAGGATGATGATCTGCAGGACTGGAAACAAATATCTTTGTAGGTTTAAATGTTTTTATAACTGTTTTCAGATCCTGCAGTATATCGTCACCTTTATATAAAGCACCGGGTCTTAAAGCATTATCATAGGGAACAGATGTTACTCTTGTGAGTATACTCTTATAAGGAGGAGCATTATTCCAGCACTTATACCAGATATTCAGTGTACCGAAATCAGGATAACCAAGGAAGGTAGGTTTCGAAATACCCAGAACAGAAGCCGATTTCAATGCTTCTTCATGGCGAACAAGCCCCATATTAATAGCACCTCGGGAACTTATAACAGGTCTTTCACGATAAACCATAAAAGACCATTCGTTTGCATCGCCATAGGTAAGGAAAGCGATATGGACAGGCACCCCCGTTTTCAGGGCATGCTGTATAACACCGCCGCAGCCCAGCACTTCATCGTCAGGATGGGGAGCAAGTATAAGAATTCTATCGTCTGATGCAAAAATAATATCTGACCATATAAAATCTTCTGGTATGTGAGAATTTTGTGCCATAAATCCGGAAAGAATATAAATGGGAATGAAAATCAATAAAATAATTAAAATTCTTTTATGAAAACCCTTCATAACCTATGATTAATGAATAGCAAATGGCAGAAAAGTCAGTAATGCTCACTGCTTCAATCTCTCCTTTAACAAATTCGGCATCTGTCCGTAATGCCTGTATAATACTGGTAACAGTTCTTAGTGCTCATAACGGTAGATATTCTGCCGGTTATAGTCGTCACGCGTAACGCGTGACGCGTGACGCGTGACGGGAGGAAAACTTTTATTACATGCCTGTGCTCAGGTAAGCAGTAACCGGAATCTTATTTATCGTTATAAGCAATATAACGGCTTCGTAAAAATATGTTTCTCTAATATAATTCTTCTTCCATTTCTTCATGAATCCTGCATTTTATCGAAACAACAGGAGGCTGTCAGGAAATATTGAAGTTATTAACTGTATTTGTTATACTTTATAAACATATAAGGGGTTGTCAAGAAATAACCCAATCGTATTTACGTCTATATCGTGACGCGTAACGCGTAACGCGTGACGCGAGGATGATAACCGTTCTAACAATTTGCCAGGGTTATTTTCTTACAGTCTCTAAGTTCTCGTGACGGGAAGAATGGTTTTATTACATCTGTTGTCAGATCAGTAAAAATCGGAGGGTGAAACAATCAATGAAACCTGTTATACTGGCTATTTTAACTGCCATATGCTGGAGCGCAGGAGGTTTTTTTGAGAAAAAAGGGCTCAGGCTCGGTAATCTGCAGCCTGTTGCAGGAATTACTATCAGAACAGCAGTGGCACTGATAATACTTTCCATAGCAAGTTTTCCCTGGTGGCACTCCATTATCCAGGCAGGAACAAAGCCTCTCTTATATTTAATCATAGGAGGAGGAGTGGTTGCAGGCTCTATA
Organism: Vulcanimicrobiota bacterium; assembly: GCA_040217695.1. Classification (GTDB taxonomy): domain Bacteria; phylum Vulcanimicrobiota; class SpSt-956; order SpSt-956; family JAKJGF01; genus CALARM01. Next base: position 4,212 of record JBEHWO010000083.1, read on the forward strand.
GGTATGCTCTGTTTTTATGCCGCCATACATACCGGAGAATTAAGCCGTGTTATACCTGTTGCCTTCGGCCTGACTCCTTTACTGGGATTTCTTCTCGGAGTATTTATACTTAAAGAACCGTCCGGTGTTCTGAAGATTGCAGGAGTCATACTTATATCTCTCGGTGTCATATGTCTGACCATAAATTTTATTTCCATAAAGTAAGGAACGATAATTAAATAACTGTCTCAAATATATTAAATCGTGACGCGTAACGCGTCACGATTGTAAATATGATAAGGTTATTTTTTTACAACCCCTAATCGCTAACAGCTAATAGCTAATAGCTAATAACTATTTTATCAAAGCAGGTAATATGACAATGTCAGGTTATATTATAAAATATATTTATGTAAATCCCGGGCCAGAAAAAAGTATTTATACAGTAAATATTTTTTTAAATAATACTATATATAAGTTTATATAAATAATGAACTTAAAAATTGAATTTAACGCTCACCCGGTTTCACCTGAAAATCGTATAAAGAAAATAATGAGTAATCATCGTGATAATAAGTCGTATTTCACAAAAAAAACGGTAATGAAAAATAATATAAAAAAAACGGTTTGAAGGTGGTATCACTCAAAATTATTTACAATAAAAAAAAGTTTCTTAAGGATGAATTATTCTTTTTAAGACAATTTTTTTTTTTATATACTGGACAATTTAAAATTAATATGCTATTATATCTAACTAACCTATAATAAAACTTTTTAAAATCAAAAAAATCTTAAAAAGTAGAAAGGATCGGTAAAAAACGTATGTCAAAATTCATCCGCAGTAGTTTTTCCAGTAAAACAGCTATTATTCTTTGCCTTCTTTTAGTAGGTTTATATTTCGTAATGGTTGGCTGTAACAAGGGCGGCGAAGCAACACCTACACCCGAAGCAGCACCTACCGGTGAAGTAGCACCTACTGGCGAAGCAGCACCTACCGGTGAAGCAGCACCTACTGGTGAAGCAGCACCTACTGGCGAAGCAGCACCTACTGGCGAAGCAGCACCTACCGGTGAAGCAGCACCTACCGGTGAAGCAGCACCTACCGGTGAAGCAGCACCTACTGGTAACTAAAAATTAATAAAGAAAAAAAAGGTATTGCGTAATTATTTTAATTAAAAGCGTTTTACTGTAAAACATAGGGGGCTGATTACTCAGCCCCCCTTTAGTTTTCTCAACCTCTGTATCCGTTTGTTACAGGCATTCTCCTGTCTTTCCCGAAGGCCCTGGGAGTTATCTTTATCCCCGGCGCCCCCTGACGTCTCTTGAATTCACTCCTGTCAACAAGGCGCATAACTTCTTTTACGACTTCTTCCTTATAACCCATATTCACTATGTCCTTAATACTTTTATTTTCTTCCACATAGGCTTCCAGTATCGGATCCAGAACATGGTAGGGAGGGAGACTGTCTTCATCTTTCTGATCGGGGCGCAGTTCTGCGGAAGGAGGTTTGTCTATCGTATTTTCAGGAATGACACAGTATCCTGCCGCGGTATTTTTATAACGGGACAGTTTATAAACAAGTTCTTTCGGAAGGTCTTTTATGACTGAAAAACCTCCTACCATATCTCCGTAAAGAGTGCAGTATCCGACACTTATTTCACTTTTATTTCCTGTGGCAAGAACGAGAGAATTAAACTTGTTGGACAGAGCCATAAGTATATTTCCTCTTATCCTCGCCTGAAGATTTTCTTCCGTAATATCGGAAGAAAGACCTTTAAAGAGATCGGAAAAAGTTTTTTCGTAGCTGTTAAATATATCTGTTATAGGCACGATCATAAATTCTATGCCGAGATTTTCCGCAAGTTTTCTGGCATCAATAACACTGCCTTCCGAAGAATACATGGAAGGCATGGCAACCCCCGTCACATGTTCTTTCCCCAGAGCATCGACTGCGATGGCGGCGGAAAGAGCAGAGTCTATACCTCCGCTCAGGCCCAGCACAACTTTCTTGAAGCCGTTTTTTCTCACATAATCCCGAAGGCCCAGGACAAGAGCGGAATATATTTCTTCTTCATCGCATAAAGGCTTTATTTCTCTGAAAGGTATGACCTTTTTATCAGGTTTTTCATACCATTCTTCCAGTTTTACGAGACGGAGTTTCTCGGTTGCCTGAAAGAGAGCTTTTCTTTTCTGGAACTGGCTGTTATTGAGTCTGTTATGTCTGAGTTTTACCGTATCTATATCGAATATGACAAAATCTTCTTCGAAGTGTTTTCCCATGGCAATAATCTCGCCATTCGGCGCCATAACAAGGCTCTGTCCGTCAAAAACAAGTTCATCCTGCCCCCCCACCTGATTGACATAGACAATAATTACATTGTTGTCAGTTGCCCTCATAGATATAAGGTCCTGTCTGATTTTCCATTTAGCTCTGTGATAGGGGGAAGAAGAAATATTTATTATTATTTCCGCATCGCCTTTCAGGGATTGAAACCTTGTAACATCTTCAAACCATATGTCTTCACAGATATTGACTCCCAGTTTTACCTGTCCCGTATCAAAGACCGTATGTTTATCTCCCGGAGTAAAATATCTTTTTTCATCAAAGACGCCGTAATTGGGAAGAAGCAGTTTCTGGCATGTTCCGAGCAATCTCCCGTCATATATGAAAGCGGCTGAATTATAAAGTTCTTTCTCACCATCTACAAATCCCAGGATACAGCCTATGCCGTTACTGGATGAAATGACCTGTTTCAGCATATTCAGGTTTGCCTCTATAAAACTGGGTTTCAAAAGGAGGTCTTCAGGTGGGTAGCCTGTAGTTGTCAATTCGGGAAAGATTACTATGTCAACATTATTTTCTCTTCCCATGTTAAGGCAATCTGTTACTTTTTTAAGATTGCCCTTAAAATCACCGACTGTAGTATTTATCTGACCGAGAGCCATACGGAGTATACTCAAAATAATTCACAGCCTTTCTTTAATTCGTAACGCGTAACGCGTGACGAGTGATGCGTAATGCGTGACAGAATAATATGTTCAAACAATTATATATTATAGTGAATAAAATTTCAATTTTATTTACTATCTTTTAACCTGTATAAAGCCGTATATGGGTCTTCATAAATTTTTACAAAATAGGGACTGGAATTAACAGTGGAAAGATCCATATTTTTTATTTTATGCAAACGATCCATTCTCTGTTTAACTACCAGAAAATTCTTAACATCCATCTTTCGCAGATGTTTATATAATAAATCAGGTGAATTCATTAAATCCAGCGTATCTGAGAATCGTGTCTCGCCATAAATGGAGCCTATAAGCTTCCCTCTGCCGTAAAATATCATATTATCACTGAAGAGTCCGTACGTTTTACCGTCCAGTCGGGAAGCAATTTTTGCAGGTCTGTAGGAAGGCCACGATTTCAACAGGTAAACTTCTCTTTCTTCATCATTAACTGGTATTGTACCTCTGGAAGACAGAAGACTGTATGTAAAGGAATAAAATAGTGTCAGATTAAGAACAAGTAAAAATATAGAAAAAATTATTCTTATTTTTTTATTTTTCAGGCTTTCCATAAAAAATGACAATCCTGCAGCGGAAGCTATGGTTATAACGGCTATACCGGCAATATAGTATCTTACAAGATTTGTGGTAAAAAACCAGCATAAAGTGAAAGCCATAGAAATAAATAAATAAATAAAAGGACTATGACTTTTATAATAAAACAGCAATCCCGGCCATATCAGCGGATTTAACACAAAGGCGTTACCGTGATAGGAATACTTTTGACTGAGATACAAAGGAAATTTCAGGAAATTCATCCATGTTTTCTCAGGGCCGCTATATTTTAAATCATGAATCTGTCTTGCATAATCTGTCGAGGTCCACAGAGTTCCTCCCCCGAGTATGGGCCATACAGGATTTCCCGTATAATAAAAAGTTCTTATATACCATGGACAGCCAAATGTCACAACTATCAGGGTATATATTAATAATTCTTTCCACTTTTTGAATAAAACAAGCAATACACTTATAATTACCAGGAATATTATGGCAATATACTTGGTTCCGAGAGATATACCGAGAAAAATTCCCGATATATAAAGCCATTTTTTATCTTTATCATGAAAAAAATTAGATAAAGAAATTACGGCAGACGTAATAAAAAGGCAGACAATAATATCAATATAACACATAACAGAGAAAAAAGTCAGTATCTGATTTGAGAGAAAAAGACCTGCAGCTATTAAAGCCGAGAGGTAGCCGGATCTTTTTTTTATTTCAGAGAAACAGCCGAGAGATAAGGTAAAAAAGCAGAGCCATGGTATTAACTGTGCCGTCAGCGCATCCAGTGACAGACCTGAAATCAGTAAAATATCGCCGTTTAAAGGGAATACAGGATATATCAAAAATTTATCAAAAACCAGTCTGTGATGTTCCAGCATTGCCCGGGCCACCGGAAGGTGGTATCCTGTATCATCCCAGTAAAAAGGCGGATATAAAGTCAAGACTATTGACGGTAAAAATATTATGAACAATATAGCAACATAAATATATTCCTTTGTTAATTTCATATACTTCAATCCGATTAAACCTGCCGGAAGAAGTAAAAGCAGTGGTTTATGCAAAATACCGCATAGAGCCAGAAAAGAAATATATATAACAGTGAGAGCCATGCCGGCAGATAGGGAGAAAAATAATTCTTCAAACAGAGAAGAACATTTAACATTAAATTTACTCAATATAAATCTTCCCAGCCCGGCAAATACAAGTAATAATAACAGGGCTGTTGAAAGCTGTTTTAAAAAGCATAATAAAAACCCGGCGGACATGGAGCTTAATATGATCATTCGAATATTTCCTTTATCTGTTTTGCCGGATTATTATATATTATAAAAAATAAAAATTCAATTAAAAGTAGTTGACTTACAGAGACCTTTGCTATATGATTTATTAGGTCAGTGAAAAGTGAGAAGTGAAAAAAATTGGATATACTCACTTTTCACTATTCACTATTCACTATAATCAGGAGGCAAATTTTTATGAAGAAAATCTTATTTCTCTCTTTTCTCTTTGTTTTAATGTTCCCCCTTATGGCATTCGGTCAGGACAAAAGTTTTTCTCAGCCGGTAGAACTGGTGGAAAGTATTCCCCTGGAAACGATACTGGATTCCCCTTCCATAAGAAATGCGCCGGAAGTATGGCTTGATATGATAAATGAATCGCAAAAGACCCTTGATATAGAGGTTTTTTATATATGTAACGAAAAGGGACAGCCTCTGGAGAATATAATAAATGCCATAAAAGAAGCGGCAAAACGGGGAGTAACAGTAAGAATAATATCGGACTCCACATTCTATAAAACTTATCCAGAAACACTTGATGAATTAAATAAAGTACCCGGTATTTCCGTCAGAATAATACCTATGACAAAACTTACAGACGGTGTGATGCATGCCAAGTATTTCATTACAGACGGAGAAGATGTATTTCTGGGAAGTCAGAATTTCGACTGGAAAGCATTAAATCAAATCCATGAAATAGGTATAAGAATAAGAGACGAAAAATTCGGAAAAACCGTAGAGAAAATATTCAATCTGGACTGGCTTATATGTGAGGCAAAAGATAAGAGTGAATATTTATCCGAAATTGAGAAAACAGCGGATGTGCTTAATTCAAAAAATACTCTGTCTCTTCAGTATAAAGATGAAACTATCACCCTCTATCCTGCCTTCAGCCCTGTAGGCCTCATATATAAAGACATGTCGTGGGATGAAGATGCCATAACCGATATGATAAATCATGCAAAAGAAGAAATATGCATACAGGTTATGGACTATTCCCCCGTAGGGAGAGATAAAACCTTTTACCCTGTTCTTGACAATGCACTGAGGAGTGCTGCAGTAAGGGGAGTAAAGGTAAAAATGATTGTGGCTAACTGGAGCAATAAAAAACCTGCCATAGATTTCATAAAGAGTCTTTCTCTTGTGCCCAATATAGAGATTAAAATAAGTAATATTCCGGAATGGAGCGGCGGATTTATTGAATTTGCCAGGGTGGAACACTGTAAATATATGATAGTCGACTCTGACAGCACATGGATAGGAACAAGCAACTGGGAGAAAAATTATTTCTATAACTGCAGAAATCTGAGTGTTGCAGTAAAAAGTAAGACTATGAATTCGGAACTAAAAGAAGTTTTTTATAAAGACTGGGACGGCCCTTATACGGAAAAGGTCGATCCGGTAAAAGAATATAAAGCTCCAAAGGTAAAGAATTAGTGAGTAGTGAAAAGTGAAAAGAAAGGTGTTAAACACTTTTCACTTTTCACTCTTATAAATGCATCTGAATCCTATTATACCTTTTGTTATACTGGGATGATCGCCATATCTTGCGGAACAGCGAAACATATTTTGCTCCGCATCACACCATGAACCCCCTCTTATTACCTTCCAGCTGCCTGAAGAGGGGCCGGAAGGATTTTCTCCGGTGCTTACCTTATAATATTTATTATCATACCAGTCAGAACACCATTCATTTATATTTCCGGCCATATCCATAACACCTGATGGACTTCTTCCGTCGGGGAAACTCCCTACAGGTACAGTTCCGCGGTTTGCCATCATTATAATCATCCTGTTTATAATGTCCGGCTTATTCATTTTTTTATTGTTACATTTATTCTGATCCCATTTATTACCCCACGGGTATTCCCTCTGTTCGGTACCTCTGGCTGCTTTTTCCCATTCCGCTTCAGTAGGAAGACTCTTGCCTGCCCATTTTGCATAAGCTCTGGCATCATTCCAGCTTACTTCCACGACAGGATAATTTGCTTTGTCAGGTGAATAATATTTCATCCAGTTACCTTCCCCTGAATAACCTGTTTCCTCAACAAATCTTTTATACTGACCGTAAGTGACAGGATATTTATCTATATAATAATCATCCAGAAAAACCTCATGGACAGGTTTTTCATCTATATTCGCATTGCTTCCCATATTAAAAGCTCCTTTCGGAATAAAGATCATTTCCGAATTATCCTTTGGATGTATGATGGACTGAACAGGCATATCTTTCATCATAACAGTAGGAACAGATGGCGTACCGTCCAGATGAGAAATACAATCGATACAGTATTTAACATTATCTTTAACAGTCATATCACTGGGATGGAATAGTTTTTTACACCTGTTACACTTTTCCCCTTCCTGCGGTTCATCTGAAGCAATGGTGCCGGGATTATACTCATAATGTTCGAGAGCTTCTTTCATTTCCACCGCTGTAGAAAATCTTTCCGAAGGTTTCTTTTCCATTGCCTTTATTATAATGTTCTCAAGTTCTTCCGAGCAATTATTTATGATAGAAGAGATGGTGTCGAAATCGTAGGGATCGGGGAGAATACCTGTAAGCAGATGATACATAGTAACTCCGAGTGAATATATATCACTTCCCGGCCCGGCTTTACCTGCCCATTGTTCGGGAGCAATATAACTGGGAGTTCCTATAGAGGTCTTCTGAGTTTTACTTTCAGCATGCATGGTTCTTGCTATACCGAAATCTATAATTACAGTCCTGTCGTCTGAAGAACAGATCATTATATTGGAAGGTTTTATATCCCGATAAATTATAGGCGGATTCTGGTTATGGAGATAATCCAGAACATCCAGAACCTCTATGGCATACTTAACAACTCTTCTTTCCGGCAGTCCCGGATTACCTTCTCTCTTTAATAATTCTTCAAGATCACTTCCGTATATAAACTCCATGACAAGATAATAGCGATCATGTTCAGCAAAATAATCTATTACAACAGGCAGGTTTACATGGGAAAGATTTGCCAGTATAAAAGCTTCTTCCTGAAATCTCTTAAGAGCATATACACGGTCTTCAGGCTTATCATAATCTCCGAACATTTCTTTAACGGCACAGTCTCTTTTGAGTCTTACATCTCTTGCTTTATAAACGGAACCCATACCGCCGGATTTTATAAGAGACAATATTTCATATCTTCTATCCAGAAGAATACCGGGTTTAAGATTTTCTTTTATATATTTTCCGAACAGTTTATTACCGCATTCGGAACAGAATTTTGACGTATCCCTGTTTTCAGCACCGCAATTAGAACAAAAATTTGGCATAATGTTTCAGTTATCAGTGACCAGTTACCAGTTATCAGTGACCAGTGATTGCTTATCAAATAATAAGTCACTTTTCACTTTTCACTTTTCACTTTTCACTTCTCACCAGCTACTCCTTAATAATTAAAATTTGCAATATGTCCTCCTTCAAGGAACATATTTCCGTCAAAGGTCACATAACCGTCTTTTCTCAGATCAAGTATTAAATCCATATGTATACATGATTTATTTAATCCGCCCACTTCAGGATATGAATCTCCCAGTGCCAGATGAATACTTCCTCCGAGTTTTTCGTCAAAAAGTATATTATGAATAAATCTTTTTATTTTATAATTTGTGCCGAAGCCGAGTTCGCCCGGGTATGACGCTCCCCGATCCGATTTTAAAATTTCTTTAAGAAATTCTTCGCCTTTTTCTGCAGTGGCTTTAACAACTCTGCCACCTTCAAACCATAATCTTATACCTGCCATTTCCCTGTCAAGATAATCATTTCTCAGAGGGAAATAAATATGTCCTTCCACACTTTCTTCCACAGGAGCAGTATAAACCTCTCCGCAGGGAATATTACGGAGACCGTAGCTGTTATGAAAAGTCCTTCCCTCTATCGACATTCTGAGATCCGTATCAGGTGCCACAATTCTTACTTCTCCCACCTTACCTATCGATCTTATAAGCTCTTCCTGTCTCCTGTAAAGTTTATCCCATTCCCTGAGCGGATCTTCTTCATCTGCAAAACAGGCACTGTAAACATAATCTTCAAAATCATATAAAGACATGCCTGCATCCTGAGCAAAGGAATCGGTAGGAAATATCGTAAGAGACCACCGGTCTTTTTTCATATGAATATCTCTTACAGGCTGCTGTGCCTGTCGTCTCATCCTCTGTCTTGCAGGAGAAATATTGGCAAGGGTTTTAGTGTTTTTATGTCCGTATATATATATCCTTGCATCTGTATGTTCTGCCTCATAAAGTTCTGTTCTGGACACAAAGGTTACCTGTTCTTCGTTTCCATGCTGAAAGAGTATTTCCATTAAACGAAGGGAATCGAGCCTTACCAGAGGACATCCTCCTGCTTCAATAACCTTGAGATACGTTTCTTCCAGGAGAGGAAAACTTTCAGGGCCCGCAGTAAGAACAACTTCTTCACCCGGTTTAACCCTTGCAGAATGATTTACTAAAATATTTGCTATATTTACAACCCTTCGATCACGCATTTTTCAATTAAACCTCCATAAAATCGTAACGGATGACGCGTAACGCGTGACGCGAACGTAATTCCCTTTACGCATTACGCATTACGCATTACGCCTTCATCATTTTCCGGGCAAGTTTTGCTCCTTCCCAGATAGTTTCATATCCTGTACACCTGCAGAGATGTTTTTCAAGTATCTTCTTTATTTCTTCATCGGGAGCATCGGGATTCTTTTTAAAAAGGGCATAGAGAGTCATTATATAACCGGGGGTACAGAAACCGCATTGAACTGCTCCTGCTTTAATAAAAGCATCCTGTATGGGATGAAGCTTTACACCGTCTGTCAGGCCTTCAATAGTGAGAATTTCTTTACCGTCTGCTTTAACGGCTTTAACGATACAGCTTCTTACCGCTTCACCGTCCATGACTACGGTGCATGTGCCGCATGCACCCTGTCCGCAGCCGTTTTTAGCACCTGTCAGGTTCAGTTTTTCCCGTAAAATATCAAGTAACATGGTCTTATCATCAACATGAACCTTATAATCTCTGCCGTTTACTTTTAAACTTATAGTAGTCATTATTTATTACCTCCCATTTTTTCCAGTAAAACTTTCGGTTTTACAGGAATTTCAAATAAATCTACTCCTGTGGCATTTTTAATTGCATTCAATACTGCAGGAGGTATACCTATGATGGGATGTTCTGCAATACATCTCGCGCCGTAAGGGCCTCCTTCGTCAGGTGTTTCTACAAATTTTACGGTGAATTTCTCCGGAACGTGAGATAATTTCGGTATCTTATACTGATTGAGGTTTGCGTTTTTTATCCTCCCTTTATCATCAAAGAGAAGCTCTTCCGTAAGGGCAGCGCCGTAACCCATCATCATACCGCCTAACATCTGAATCCGTGCAAGGCCGGGATTAAGAGCCTTACCGAGATCTATGGCAATAGCCAGATGGAGAACATCTATATTGCCTGTCTTTTTATTTATCCTGACCTCTGCTCCTTCACAGGCATAGGTCCAGGAACCGGCGCAGTTGCCTCTTCCTGTAGTGGCATCAGGGAATTGAACATTTCTTATAAGATGAGAACCGGTAGAAGTAATCTGTTCTCCCACACCGTGTCCGTCAGGAGCAAGATAGGACTGGGCGAGTTTTTTCGTCTCAAATTTCAGGTTCAAATCGCTCCTGGATGTGATAAATTCTCCTTCATATTTAAGATCTTCTACAGGTCTGTGATATATTAAAGAAACACTCTGAAGCATTTTCTCAATAGCCCTGTTACATGCCTGAATTATGGCATTTCCGGAACGATATGTAGTTATAGAACCGACTGTCTGCCAGTCATATGGGGAATGCTGTGTATCCACATATTTGGAAAGATTTATCTTCTCTACTGGAACCTTAAGGGTTTCCGCTGCAATCTGAGTAAGAACCGTCTGACAGCCCTGACCCATTTCAATACCGCTTATGCTTATATTAAAAGATCCGTCTTCACACATACGCAGAATTGCGCCTGAAGAAGCATTGGGAACCATCATAGGAGTTTTCATAAAAGAAGCTATTCCGCGTCCATAGACAAAATCTTCATCTTCTTTCGGAAGAGATTTTTCATAAAGAGCATGTTCCACTTCTTCAAGACATTTATAAAGATCTCCGTTACCGGGTCTTATAATCTGTCCCAGTGCATTTTCTTTACCATCACATAGGAAATTCTTTCTCATGAGTTCCTGATGGGTCATACCGAGCTTTTCTGCAAGGATATTCATGGCTCTTTCTGTCATAAAATGTGCTTCAGGATGGCCGTAGCCACGGTAAGCACCGACAGGAGGAGTGTTTGTATAAACACCGTATGTGTCAATTTTACAGTGCTTATATTCATAGGGCCCTGTAGCAACAAAACCTGAGGCGGTAACTACATTACATCCGGTATCACCATAGGCACCGTCTGCATAATAGAGGGAAGCTTCAATAGCGACAAGTTTTCCGTCTTTTTTAGCGCCTATTTTTATTTTCCCTCTCATTCCTCTTCCTACGAGAGAACTCGTGAAAGCTTCTTTTCTTGTAAGAACGAGTTTCACAGGATATCCCGGAACGAAACTGGATATATAGGCACACATTGGTTCTATAACCACATCGGATTTACCTCCGAAGCCGCCTCCAAGATATGGAGCTTCTACCTGTATATTTGCCATAGGTATATGGAACATATGAGATACTATTTCTCTTACCAGGAAAGGGGCCTGTGTGCTTGCCCACATATGGATACTATTCGGAGAATCCCACCAGGAAATACAGGCATGTGGTTCCATCTGTACATGACTTATGAGGGGATAATAAAAATCTTCTTCCACTATTACATCTGATTCTTTAAAACCTTTTTCCGTATCACCTTTTCTGAGTTTATAATGATGAAATATATTTGTTCCTTTTACAGGAGGGAAACCGGGAACTCTTTCGTATTCATGATTTCTTTCATGAACTATGGGGGCACCTTCTGCCACTGCTTCCAGAGGGTCTGTCACATGAGGCAGCGGTTCATAGACAACTTTTATTTTTTTTACGGCTTCTTCAGCCTCTTTTTCTGTTTCTGCTATAACTGCAGCCACACCTTCGCCTGCATGTCTCACCTTATCAGTTGCAAGGGGGGGCTGATCCTTTATGCAGGCGCCGAAGAGTATATTACATCCCCGGCCTGTGACAACCTTTCTTACTCCCGGCATAGTTTCCGCTTCTGACGTATCTATTGATATGATTTTAGCATGGCCATGTTCTCCCCGGAGTATTTTGGCATAAAGCATCCCCGGAAGCTTTATGTCTGCGGTAAATTGAGCCCTGCCTGTGACCTTGTCGTAGGCATCTGTTCTGAGAACAGATTTTCCGATACACTGAAACTCCATATGTGTCCCTCCTAGATTTTTTATTTCGTGACGCGTGACGCGTAACGCGTGACGCGAGGATTGCTTATGAACTGATATACAGTAAAATAGTAGATAATAATTATAATAAAAAATCAGGATTAAAGCAATATTTTTAAGCGTAAAGTTTGTGTTTGTATCAGAATATTTATCTTACTGATCTGAGCATAAGCATGTAATAAAAGTCTTCCTCCCGTCACGCGTCACGCGTTACGCGTCACGCGAGCAAATATGTATTATTTATGCTCACCACAGTAAAAGGCAACAGGTAAAATTTTGCCTGTTGCCTTATAAATTTAGAGGGATAATTAGAAAGGTATTTCCTCAAGATTTAAATCGCCTGTATCATAGGCTTTAACAAATTCTTCATTCACAGAAGCAGGTGCGAAGGTAGAGACGTCCTCTTTAGGTGTCATGAATGCAATACGATCTGCCTTTATGTTTGTAAAATAACGAATCTGACCGTCCTTTTCAGTCCTGTCTTCCTGTACGGCACCTTCTACAAGGATAAGCTGGCCTTTCGTGAGATATTTCTTTGAAAATTCGGCCAGTTTTCTCCAGCACGCTATTCTCAGAAAATCTGTATCCCATGTACCTTCGGAATTCTTATAAGGTCTTTTTACGGCAAGAACATAATTGCTTACAGGAATACCTCCCATGACATATTTGATTTCCGGATCTCTTGTAAGTCTTCCTACAAGGATAATTTTGTTATAACTCTGCATAACATATACCTCCTCTTTCATTTTTTCAGGTTAATCAAAATATAAAACAGAGGAGGTTAAAATACGAGTAACACATGGGTAACAGTATTATTTTATGTTTTTAAAGAAATGTCATATCAATTACTGTGGTGAGCATAAATAATACATATTTGCTCTCGTGACGCGTAACGTGTGACGCGTAACGGGAGGAAGACTTTTATTACATGCTTATGCTCAGGTCAGTAAGGCCCTGTAAAAAAATAACCCTGTTAGAATTTAATTAAATACTGACAGCGGTAGATTCGATATCAGTAAAATCACCTGTCATTTTTAAATGCAATCGTCTGAACAGAACATGAATGGGTTTATATGTTAAATTTTAAATGTTATAACAGCCCCCGGTTCTCCGGGATTTTCGACCCATATGGTACCACCGTGAAGGGATATTATCTTTCTGGTAATAGCAAGGCCAAGACCGGTGCCGCCGGTTTTTCTTGTTCTGGAAGGATCTTCCCTGAAAAAAGGCTCGAATATTTTCTCTGCATTTTCTTTTAAAATACCATGACCTTTATCCTTTACGGAAACAGAAAAACCTTCACCTTCTCTTTTCAAAATTATGTCGATTTCACTGTCACAGGGGGAGTATTTGATTGCATTGGAGAGGATATTGTAGAAGACTCTGGATATTTTCTCAGAATCTACAGATACATCGTGTAAATCTCCTTCTTTTCGAATATTTATAGAAATATTCTGTCTGTCAGTCATAATTTTAAAAGTCTCTATGACTTCATCCAGAATTTTTTCTATATCGGAAGGTTTAATATCAATCCTGTAATCTTTAGTATCCATTCGGGATAAATCCAGCAATTCCTTGAGTAAAACGGACATTTCCTTAATATTTCTGGAAATATCCTGTACTGTTTTTATTGACGGATTTTTTCCCTCTTCAATCTGCTCTTCAATAATCTCTACTGCAACATTTATTCTGCTCAGAGGTGTGCCCAGTTCATGGGCAACATATAAAATCAGTTCTTTCTTTGCTTCAAGCATGGCACGAAGCTCATCTTCCATATATGAAAAAGCTCTGTTCAATTTTGAGATTTCGTCGCCTTCATCTTTATTTATGGCATTTTTTTTTATATTCGTGCATGTTTCAAGGGAAAATTCAACAGTTTTTCTGGTAAGCTTTTCCAGAGGCTTTGTCAGATATATGGCGAGAGGATAGGCACCGACAGAGAATAGAACAGACAGCATTAATAATCCTGTAAAAAACTGTTTTATATCACCGGCTATTTTATCAGGTCTGTCTATAGTATAAAAAAAGATAAGTCCGACAAGGAGAACCATAATAAAAATAATAGAAAAAAAATAAAGATATAATTTAATATGTAATTTTGTTATTTTCGGCAGAAGTCTAACCTCCCGTATAAATATATCCGACTCCCCATACTGTTTTGATAAGAGTGGGATTTTTCGGGTCATTTTCCAGTTTTTGCCTTAAATGGCTTATATGGACATCTACGGAACGATCAAAAGCCATAAAATCTTTTCCCCTTGCAAGATCCATAAGACGGTCACGGGAGAGCACTATGCCCTTATTTTGAACTAAAATGCTCAGCACATCGAATTCGACAGATGAGAGTTCTATTGCCTTACCATGCTTTATAACCTCTCTTTTTTCCAGATCAATTTTTATTGTGCCCGAAGGCAATGAATGTTCCTTTTTTAAAACTTTTTCCTGTCTTCTCACGATGGCTTTAATCCTTGCAAATAATTCCCTTGAGCTGAAAGGTTTTGCTATATAATCATCTGCTCCCAGTTCCAGTCCTATAACCCTGTCTGGTTCTCCACCCATGGCTGTCAGCATAATCACAGGAAGATAGCTGAAATCAGTGTTTATGTGTCTCAAAACCTCAAGACCATCCATACCGGGCATCATTATATCCAGTATTGCCATATCGAAATGTTCTTTTTCAAGTATCTCCAGGGCTTTCACGCCTGAATTCACCTTGCATATTTCCAGTCCCTTGTTTGAGAGATATTCATCCAGAAGATTCAATAATTCTTCATCATCGTCTATTATTATAACTTTCAACCTGTGACACTCCTCATTTTGCATAATTTTATTTTCAATTTTAACACAGGAATAGAAAATTACAAAGTGAAAAAATGGTATTTATAAAAATAATCTGGCTGCCCGGAAACTGAAAAACATAGAACAGCCAGATATTATTTTCCCATATCATCCGCCAATATAATTAACAGACATATGGTAACTTACTGCCATAAGGATCAAAATCATAACCTGCATAACAATATATCTCGTTCTCAGGGAATAAAAAGACATTGAAGGTATTTTAAATATAAATATGATGGCTTTTATGAAAACCATCGTTCC
>JBEHWO010000084.1:0-19234 GCA_040217695.1 Vulcanimicrobiota bacterium
GGGAGTTACAAACAGTAATGTGTCACTGATAACTGGTCACTGATAACTGGTCACTGATTTACATCTTCTTTTTTAATTCTTCAATCCAGGCTTTTACTTCTTTACCATCTTTCGCTTTCGGAAAAAGCTTTAAATAAGCCTGATAATGGTTTATGGCTCCCTTATAGTTACCTGCGAACTCATAATGAAGTGCCAGATTAAAATGGGCATTGCCGTAAGAAGATGAACATTTTACGGCCTGTTCATAGGCTTTTGTGGCAAGTTCATATTCTTCAAGTTTATCATAAACAAGACCCTGATTGAAATAGGCATAAGGATAGGTTTTGTCAACCTTTACCGATTCTTTGAATTTTTCCAGGGCCCCCATGTAATCACCATCGTGATATAAATTTTCTCCCTCCATATCGAACAGATGAGCTGCCATATATTTTGCATCTTTTGCACCGGGAGAAAGAACTAAATAGTTTTTATAAGACTGGGCCGCACTCTGCAGATCTCCTTCCGATTCAAAAATAACACCAAGATTATACCACACGGTCGGAAGTTTATCATTTATGTAAATAGATTTTTCATATTCATCTTTTGCAAGAGAATATTTACCTTCCTTCATATATTTATTGCCCTGTTCTATGTAAATATTAAGACTGTTCGGATCCGGCTTGTCCGGGGCAGTCGGAGTCAGTGCAGGAGTTGCAGTTATAACTGGCGTGACAGAAGGAGTTTCCATTATAGCAGGAGTAATTGTCGGAGCAATTGTCTGAGTGACAGAAGGAGTTACGCTTACAGCGGGAGTAATATCGGGAATAATTGTCGGAGTAACAACAGGAGTTACGTTTACAGAAGGAGTAATATCGGGAGCAATTGTCGGAGTAACAACAGGCTCTAAAGTATTATCCTGTGCCATAACGGGATAAAGGCAAACTGCAAAAATCAACAGACTCATAAAATATAACAATTTATACATTAATATACTCCCTTCATTTCGTGACGCGTGACGCGTAACGCGTAACGCGTAGAATTACCCCGGTTACTGCCATTCACGACTCACCACTCACGACTCTTCACTTTTCACTCATATTTAACTTCCATAAGAGACAATCCATGAGGCGGCAGTGTCGGACCTGCCTGCCTTCTGTCTTTTGCTTCCAGTATGTGACGTATTTTCTCCGGAGAAAATCTCCCTCTTCCGACCTGAATTATCGTTCCTGTAAGAATTCTGACCATCATATGAAGAAAACCGTCTGCTTCTATTTCAAATATTACCAGATCTTCGGAACGATAGCAACGGAATAAAAAAATTGTACGAATATTACTTTTCACTTCTTTTGAACTTGCTTTAAAAGAGGTGAAATCATGGGTTCCCGTAAATATTTTACATGCTTCGTCCATAAGTTCCACATTCAGATAATAGGGATAAAAAAAGGCAACCCCCCTTGAAAACACTCCCCTGTAAGGACGGTTCAATATCTGATATTTATATCTTCTTCTTTTTGCACTGTAACGGGCATGAAAATTTTCATCTACCTCTTCGACAGATTTAACGGCTATATCAGACGGAAGAAGTCCGTTTAAAGCCCTCTGTATCTGTTCAACAGTTCTTTCTGTGCCATGTTTGAAATTGATAACCTGTCCTGCTGCATGAACTCCCGCATCTGTACGTCCTGCCCCGTAAATCTTCACAGGTTTCTGAAATATTACGGAAAGAGATCTTTCTATTTCGCCCTGAACAGTCCTGCCTTCTGGCTGTATCTGAAAACCATAGTAATCGGTACCGTCATATTCTATAACCAGTTTAATGTTTTTTTCCATTGTTATCCTTTTTTAGGAACTGTAAGAAAATAACTCTGACAAATTATGGTTATTGTCCTCGCGTCACGCGTTACGCGTCACGCGTCACGCGTCACGAAAGCATATATGTATTATTTATGCTCACCTCAGTAAATCCTGAACCTTAATTAAACCATAAACTATAAACCTTCAAATTACCGAAAAACTGCATATATTCAACACCTGCAACAAATAAGATCAAAAGAAATATAGCAATTACATCATTTACAGTTATCTTCAATTCCTTCATATGAGTTCTGTATTTTCCGCCTCTGTAACATCGGGATTCCATGGCAAGAGCAAGCTCATCTGCTCTCCGAAAAGCGCTTATAAACAGAGGAACAAATACAGGTATCAGGTTTTTTACTCTTTTTACAATACTGCCGCTCTGAAAATCCGCTCCTCTGGCAAGCTGTGCCTTTATTATTTTTTCCGTTTCTTCCATCAGAGTAGGTATAAACCTCAATGCAATAGTCATCATCATGGCAAGTTCATGTGACGGGAAGCCTACCAGTGAAAGGGGATAGAGCAAATATTCAATACCGTCTGTCAGTTCAATGGGTGAAGTCGTAAAAGTGAGTAAAGAAGAAAGCATTATAAGAAGTATGATACGGCATGACATCTGTATGCTTAATTCGAGTCCTTCTTTACTTATCTGAAGGAAATTCCATTTCCATATAATTTCTCCAGGTAACATAAAAAGGTTCAGCACAAAAGTAATAAAAATAAATAACAGAATCGGTCTCAGGCTTTTCAGAACAAATAAGGGAGAAATTCTGGCACAGACGATAACAAAAAAAACAAAGAAAAAAGCAAGTCCATAAACAGGGAGGCTTTTTATGGTAAAAATAAAAACAATCATAATTATAAGCATAACAATTTTTACCCGGGGGTCAAGACGATGAACAAAGGATTTTCCCGGGATATACTGGCCTATTATGACAGATTTTAATATTTCCATATTTGTACGTGACGCGTGACGCGTGACGCGTGACGCGTGATTAGACCCGTTATGCGTGACGTGTTATGCATTACGCTTCCCACCTTTAATTTTCTTGATCTCTTTTAATGCCTCTTCCACTGTATAAACCTCAGTATTTACGGAAAGTCCTTTTTCTCTTAATCTGTGCATAAGACGGGTAATCTGAGGTACATCGAGACTGTATTTTTCAAGAGCTTCAACCTGTGAAAAAACTTCATTCAAAGTACCCTGAAGCACAATTCTGCCTTTTTCCATAATAAAAACTCTGTCACAGAGAAGAGCGACCTGATTCATATCATGTGTGACAAGTATAACAGTTTTCTTATATTTTGTATGTAATTCTTTAATACCTGAGAGTATATTATCACGGCTTTCAGGGTCAAGACCTGCCGTAGGTTCATCAAGGATAATATATTCAGGTTCTGTTGCAAGTACTCCCGCAATGGCAGTTTTCCTTTTTTCTCCGCCGCTTAACGTAAAAGGAGACCGGTCTTTAAGCTCTTCATAGGATATGCCGGCAGAAACCATTGCGTTCTTTACCCTTCCTTCAATGTCTTTATCGGGAACACCGAAATTTTTTGGCCCGAAAGCAATATCTTCATAGACTGTTTCTTCAAAGAGCTGATGTTCGGGATATTGAAAAAGGAGTCCTACAAGAGAACGAATTTTTTGCATGTTCACCTTTTTCGCAAAAATATCTGTTCCCTCTACAAAAATTTTGCCTGAAGAAGGTTTCAATAAGCCGTTGAAATGCTGAATCAATGTAGATTTACCGCATCCCGTATGACCTGCAAGACCGATAAATTCTCCTTTTTTTATTTCAAGATTAATACCACTGAGGGCTTCAACCTGAAAAGGAGTATCTTTCAAATAGGTGTAATAAAGATTTTCTATTTTAATGGACATAGATGTGTAAGCATTTCTTCTACAGTCAGAGTATTGGGAGGAATCTTAAAACCTGCAGATTTAAGATATGATGCCAGTTCAGTAATATGAGGAACATCCAGATGGAGTTTTTTCAATCTTTTAACCTGGCTGAATACTTCTTTAGGAGTTCCTGTGAACTCTATGGAGCCTTTATTTAAAACTATTATTCTGTCTGCCTCTACCGCTTCTTCCATAAAATGAGTTATATAAAGAATGGTCATGTTATAATCTTTATTAAGACATTTTATGGTAGAAATAATATCGCCTCTGGCTTTCGGGTCAAGCATGGCAGTAGGTTCATCGAGTACTATACATTCAGGTTTCATGGCAAGTATGCCTGCAATGGCAATTTTTTGCTTCTGTCCGCCTGAAAGGAAATGAGGAGAAGAATTTCTGTATTCTTCCATACCTACAACAGACAGGGAATAAGACACTCTCTCCCTTATCTCTGCGGGAGAGAGTCCTAAATTTTCAGGGCCGAAAGCCACATCTTCTTCCACTACGGTAGCAACCAGTTGATTATCCGGATTCTGGAAAATAACTCCTACAGTCTGTCTTATGTCCCAGAGTTTACTCTGATCTGCCGTAAGAAGACCTTTAACGAATAACTTCCCCTTTGTCGGAAGCAAAAGAGCGTTTACCAGCTTGGCAAGAGTAGATTTTCCCGACCCGTTATGCCCCAGTATTGCTACAAATTCTCCTCTGTCTATGCGGAAGGTAATATTATCCAGTGCATCCTGAGAAGCCCCTTCATAACAAAAAGACAGACCTTCAGCCCTGATCATAATTTATTCGCTTGCAACTAACTCAATAATAGCCATAGGAGCTCCGTCGCCTTTTCTGATACCGGTTTTAACAATTCTTGTATAGCCGCCGGTCCTTTCTTTGAACTTCGGGCCAATCGTTTCAAACAGGTATTTAGTGGTATCTTTATCTCTCATCCAGGCAAGGGCCTGTCTTCTTGCATGGAGATCTCCTTTTTTAGCAAGAGTTATCATTTTTTCAACACATCTTACAAGCTCTTTGGCTCTTATTAATGTAGTCTGTATCTTACCCTCACTGTCTTTATGCTTTTCTGGCTGCTCTTTAAAAAGAGAGACTGTTAAGTTCCTGAGCATTGACAATCTATGAGCTGTATCTCTTCCCAATGTTCTTGAACGTTTATTGTGCCTCATAATTATCCCCCTTAACGATTAATCTTCGGTTTGTTTTAATAACAGGTTGTATTCTGCCAGTTTCAATTTAATCTCATCCAGAGATTTTTTACCAAAATTACGTAAATTCATTATTTCTTCTTCAGTTTTCTGTATCAGATCACCTACGGAAACTATGCCATATCTTCTAAGACAATTAAAAGATCTGACGGAAAAATTCAGATCTTCAATATCTTTATTGAGTATCTCATCTTCCAGTTTCGGCAGTGTAGGTTTCATAATACCTTCAAAGGTATCATCAGAAAGAGCTATAAAATAGTTCAGATAATCCTGAAACATACGGGCACTCATATCAAGAGCCTCATCAGGCGTAAGCACACCGTTTGTATGAATCTCTATAACAAGTTTATCGTAATCAGTAATCTGACCTACCCTTGTATCCTGAACATAATAATCTACTTTACGTATAGGGGTATATAGACTATCTACCGGTATATATTCATCTGGAGTATTTTTATGCTCTTCTGCAGGACAATAGCCTTTACTTCTTTCCACACATATCTCCATGGATATATTGCATCTGTCGCCTTTTACAGTAGCTATATGAAGATCCGGGTTAAGTATTTCTACATCTATATCCTGATAAGGAGTAAAATCACCGGCTTTAATTTCACCCGGCTTATTCGTATTCAGATACATAAAAAATGGTTCTGTATAATCGGTTTTAAATATCATTCTCTTGACATTCAGGCTTACCTCTGTACTATCTTCGACAATATCAGGTATAGAAGAGAATTGATGTTTAACACCTTCAATCTTCAGCCATTTCACGGCCACACCTGTAATTGAGTAAAGCATTAATTTTGTAATACTGTTCCCCAGGGTATGACCATAACCTCTTTCTAGAGGTTCTATAACAAACTTTCCATATGTAGGAGTTAATTTTTCACATTCCACTCTTGGTATCTCGATTTTTAGCATTATATTATTTTGCCGGGCAAATCGGCCTAACACCCGCCTTTCAACTAAACTAACGAGAATAATATTCAGTTATCAAACTATCATCTATCTGAATATCCATATTCTCACGAGTTGGTTCTGCTATGATTTTACTTTTAAACACATCTTCACCTCTCTGAAGCCATAAAGGTAACACCCTTTCGCTGCTGACTTCAAGAGCTGCTTTTATAGGAACCATATCTCTACTTTTTTCTATTACTTCTATTTCATCTCCTGGCTTTGCAAGATAAGAAGGAACATTTACAATATGTCCGTTAATCTTAAAATGCCTGTGAGTAACAAGCTGTCTGGCCTGTGCCCTGGATAAAGCATAACCGAGTCTGAAGATTATATTATCCAGACGTCTTTCTAAAAGCTTTATAAGGTTTTCACCTGTAACACCTTTCTGTCGGGCTGCCCTTTCGTAATAGTTTTCAAATTGTTTTTCCAGAACTCCGTATATTCTGCGTAATCTCTGTTTTTCTCTGAGCTGTACTCCGTAATCGGACAGTTTGCCTCTCTTGGTATGCCCGTGCTGACCGGGTATCATATTTCTTTTCTCAATGGCGCACTTCGGAGAATAACAACGGCTTCCTTTAAGAAATAATTTCATGCCTTCACGTCTACATTTTCTGCAAACAGCTTCAGTATATCTGGCCACAAAGCATCATCTCCTTTATTATACTCTTCTTCTCTTAGGAGGTCTACACCCGTTATGTGGAATGGGTGTCACGTCCTTAATAAGATTTATTTCCAGTCCGGCAGCCTGTAACGATCTTATGGCTGCTTCTCTTCCGGAACCAGGGCCTTTTACATATACTTCTACCTGTTTCAGACCATGTTCCATAGATTTTCTGGCAACTTCCTCTGCCGCTAACTGTGCTGCAAAGGGAGTACTCTTTTTCGACCCTTTAAATCCTGATGTGCCGGCACTTGCCCATGCTATAACACATCCGTTTGTATCGGAAATAGTTACTATAGTATTGTTAAAGGTAGATTTTATATGTGCTACTCCTTTAACTATATTTTTAAATTCTTTTTTCTTTGTTCTTCTGGTACCTCTTGCCAAACTTTATCCATCTCCTTCCTATTTAACCGTGACGCGTAACGCGTGACGCGTGACGCGAAGATTCTGACTTACTCCCACGGGAAGCTTGATTAAAGTCAAGTCTTACATCGTGTAAGTTAAACTTTCTTTCTCTTTACTCCGACAGTTCTTCTGGGACCTTTCCTGGTTCTGGAATTGGTCTTTGTGCGCTGTCCCCTGAGAGGAAGACCTCTTGAATGCCTGATGCCGCGATAGCATCCTATTTCAATCAAACGTTTTATACTCTGGGAAACTTCTCTTCTGAGATCTCCTTCTACTTTAAAATTCTTTTCCAGTATATTACGTATTCTGCTGACTTCTTCTTCACTTAAATTCTTTACCCTTATATCAGGACTTACTCTGGCCTGTTCGAGAATTTTCTTACTTGTAGTATGACCTACACCGTAAATATAAGTCAGTGCAATTTCAACCCTTTTATCTCTGGGTAAATCCACACCTGCTATTCTTGCCATATATGGTTAATACTCCTTTCTTCTTCAGTGACCAGTTACCAGTTATCAGTGACCAGATACCGGTTACAGGTTTTCACGTTTAAATTTTCAGTTTTCAAATTTCAGTTTTCAGCATTCAGTTCTCAGTTTTCAGTTCTCAGTTACAAATTTACTGGTCACTGCTCACTGGTCACTGCTCACTGTTCACTGACATCACCCCTGAACCTGTTTATGTTTGGGGTTTTCACATATAACCCTTACTCTTCCTTTTCTAAGAATAATCTTACATTTCTCACATCTTGGTTTTACTGATGGCTTTACCTTCATAATTTACTTCCTCCTTCGTACTTTGTCAAGATTAAAGGTCCATTACCGGTAATTGCTACTGTATGTTCAAAATGAGCAGAAGGTTTCCGATCTTTAGTAACTACAGTCCATTTATCGGATAGCCACAGTACATCTGCTCCGCCCAGATTTATCATAGGTTCTATGGCCAGAACCATACCGGACTTCAATGGAACATTATAATCATAGGATATGTAATTGGGAACCTGTGGTGCCTCATGCATATCTTTTCCTATTCCATGTCCTACAAGTTCCCTCACTACAGAAAATCCCTGAGCTGTAACATAGGTTTCTATGGCGCGGGAAATATCTCTCAAATGGTTTCCAGGTCTCGCCTGTTCAATACCTCTGAAGAGAGACTCTTCTGTAACTTCAAGCAATTTTTTCCAGTCATCAGGGATCTTACCTACAGGTACTGTTATAGCAGTATCCCCGTGATATCCTTTATATATAACAGCTAAATCAATACTGACTATTTCACCCTGTTTTATCTTCCTTCTTTTAGGAATACCATGAACAACTTCTTCATTGACAGATACAGTTATATGGGCAGGAAAACCTCTATAGCCCTTAAAGGAAGCCTTTACACCGTAATCTTTCATAAGGTTTTCAGCTTTTTTATCCAGGTATCTTGTCGTAATCCCCGGCTCAACCATATCTGCCAGCTTATCCCTTATTATAGCGGCAATTCTACCTGCTTCCTTCATTATTTCTATTTCTTTATCAGTCTTAAGAATAATATTCATAACTCGTCAACCAGGGCTATTATAGTTCTATAGACTTCATCTATAGGAAGCTCTCCGTTAACAGAATGAAGAATACCTTTATTTCTGTAATAATCAGTCAAAGGCCTGGTTTTTTCAAGATATTCCGAATATCTTAACCGGACAACTTCCTGTGTATCATCAGCTCTACGAACAAGTGATTTTCCGCACTGATTGCAGATGTCTTCTTTATCAGGGGGACTGTATTCTATATGATAACTTGCCCCACAGTTCGGACAACTTCTTCTACCGCAGATTCTCTTTGCAATAGAGTCAAAGGTAGCTTCTATTTCTATCACTGCCGACAAAGAAATATTTAATTCTTCAAGCTTTGCTGATAATAATTCTGCCTGAGATAAGGTTCTTGGAAACCCGTCCAGAAGAAACCCTCCGAGACAATCCTGTCTTTCAATTCTTTCTAACAGTATGGCATTTATGATTTCATCAGGCACAAGTGAGCCTTTACCCATATAACCTTTTGCTTTAATACCTGCAGGTGTTTCCCTTGCAACTGCTTCTCTGAGCATATCACCTGTAGATATATGGGGAACACCGAAATGTTCTGCCACAGTTTTGGCCTGTGTTCCTTTCCCTGAACCGGGAGGTCCTAAAAAAATCAATTTCATCTTGCCACTCCTCTATTTCATAAATCCCTGGTAATGTCTCATAACAAGTCTTGCCTCTACCTGCTGCATAAACTCAAGAGCTACTCCTACTATAATTAAAAGAGACGTACTTCCCAGTTGCCAGCTTATCTTGGTTAATTCCAGTATATATGTAGGTAATACTGCTATAAGACCAAGAAACATTGCAGATACAAAAGTCAATCTGCTGAGGATTTTCTCAAGATACTGGGCAGTTTTTGGTCCTGGCCTTATACCGGGAATAAATCCTCCGTACTTTTTCATATTATCGGCAATATCCATAATATTAAATGTAACTGCTGCATAAAAATAGGTGAAAAACACTACAAGCAAAAAGTATGAGAGATTATAGAGAATGGAACTGGGATGAAACCAGTATGTAAAACCATCAATAAGCCAGTTTCCTTTTCCCTGAAAAAATCCCATAATAGTCATTGGAAAATAAAGAATGGATATGGCAAAAATTATAGAGATAACACCTGCATTATTTACTCTGATAGGTATATAAGTACTCTGGCCTCCCATCATCTTTCTTCCAACAACTCTTTTGGCATATTGAACAGGTACTCTGCGCTGTCCCTGATGTATAAGGATAATACCTGCGATTAAGCCTATAGTAATAACAACAAAGGCAATAAGCCTCAGACCGCTTACTTCACCGGCATTGATTATTTTGAATGTATCCAGTACATTATGGGGCAGACGAAGTACTATACCGATAAATATAAGCATAGAAACTCCGTTACCTATACCTTTATCACTCATCTGTTCACCGAGCCACATAAGAAAAGCTGTTCCTGCCGTAAGAGACACTACTACGAGAGCGCAGTAAAGAACATACTCGTAAGAGGGAAGATTGTTATCCAGAATGGTAAAAATATGCTGTCCCTCATTACTTCTATATTTGGCAAGACCAAGAGTCATAGTGGTTGCCTGAACAAAAGCCAGAACTACAGTTAAATATCTCGTATACTGTGATATCTTCTTACGTCCTGCTTCTCCCTCTTCTTTTGCCATCTTCTCTAACTGGGGAATAACAATGGTAAGTAATTGCATGATAATAGATGCATTGATATAAGGAGTTATTCCCATAGCACAGATGGAGAACTTATTCAAAGCTCCGCCTGTGAACATACCGAGAAAACCGCCGAGACCTCCTGTGCTCAGAAGTTGCTCCCATAGAACACGGTTAACACCGGGAACTGTTACATGAACAGTGAATATAAAGACAGCAAACCCTGCGAAAACGAATAATATCCTTTTTCTTATATCAGGGATTTTGAAAGCACTGATTAAAGCCGCTAGCAACTATATCACCTCTGCTTTCCCACCTACAGCACCTATTTTCTCAAGAGCAGACTTGGAAAATTTATGAGCTTTTACAGTCAGGGCCTTTTTCAGATCACCATGACCGAGTATTTTAACTCCGCAGGAATTCTTCTTGATTAAACCGTTATCAATTAATAATTCCGGAGTAATTACCGTATTTTCAGGGAAGTCATTTAAACTGGTGACATTGACTATCTCATATTCCTTGCGGAAAATAGCTATATTACGGCTACGATTCGAAATACCTCTTAAATGAGGTAATCTACGATACCATGGAGTCTGTCCACCTTCAAACTGAGCACCCTTTGTTCCACCGGAACGAGATCTCTGTCCTTTACTTCCACGGCCAGCAGTCTTAACCAGTCCACTACCATGACCACGACCTCTTCTTTTACTTTTCTTTGTGGAACCTTCAGCTGGTCGAAGATCATTCAATTTCATAATACCTGCAGACAACCAGACATCTGGCTGTCCTGCCAGCCCTCCTTTACATTAATTTATTTAATTCTGAGACTGTTCTTCCCCTGTTCTTCCCCTGAGCTTTGATATACTGCTGTTCAGTTTCAATAACTCCAGGCATTTAATAGTAGCTTTAGCCATATTAAGTGCATTGGAAGATCCGAGAGATTTAGTTAAAATATTGTTTATTCCTGCCAGTTCAACAAGTGCTCTTACCGCACCTCCTGCTATAACACCGGTACCGGGGCCGGCAGGTTTCAATAATACCACACCTGCACTGAATTTGGCCTGAACTTCATGAGGAATAGTACCATGTACTATCGGAACATCAACCATATTCTTCTTGGCATCCTCCACAGCTTTTCTGATTGCTTCTGGGACACCGGAAGCTTTCCCGAGACCGAGTCCGACTTTACCTTTACCATTTCCTACTGCCACTAAAGCACTAAAGTTGAATCTCTTTCCACCTTTAACAACTTTAGATACTCTGCTAACTCTTATAACGTTTTCT
Source organism: Vulcanimicrobiota bacterium (assembly GCA_040217695.1). Classification (GTDB taxonomy): domain Bacteria; phylum Vulcanimicrobiota; class SpSt-956; order SpSt-956; family JAKJGF01; genus CALARM01. The sequence continues at coordinate 11,481 of JBEHWO010000084.1, forward strand.
GTAAATTCGCCTTCTTCTTTTATATTGTCAAATTTTTTCTTATCATTCATAAGATAGATTCTGGCTTAACCCATCCTCCTTTCTGAAAAAATAAGTACTAGAAAACAAGTCCCTGTTCTCTTGCACCGTCACCTAAATTCTTAATTCTACCATGATATTTATAACCTGCTCTGTCAAAAACTACTTTTGTAATATTTTTCTCAAGAGCTCTTCTGGCTACCATATTTCCAACCAGCTTTGCAACATCCTGTTTCCCCTTATCTTCAATCTGTCCCTTAATATCTTTCTCCAGAGAAGATGCTGCTACAAGTGTAATTCCTTTAACATCATCTATAATCTGGGCATATATATTATTCAGACTTCTGAAAACACAGAGCCTGGGACGTTCAGCTGTTCCAGAAACCTTTTTTCTTATTCTGAGATGCCTTTTTTCTCTCTCTCTATTTCTGGCTACTGATGTAATCAACTTATTTTCACTCCTCTCAAACCTGGCAAAAACTATTTACCTACTTTGCCGGCCTTTCCCATTTTCTTTTTCAATCTTTCGCCTTCATACATAATACCTTTTTGTTTATAAGGGTCAGGCGGTCTGATACCTTTCATGTTTGCTGCCATCTGTCCGACTGTAACTTTATCAATCCCACGGACAATCATCCTGTCTGTACCTTCTACGTCAAGTTCTATTCCCGGCATAGGATTGATTTCCACCGTATGAGAATAGCCAATAGAAAGTAAAATTTTATTTCCGGATTTCTTTGCTCTGTAGCCTACACCTTTTAATAAAAGGGTTTTCTGAAATCCGTTGGTAACACCTTCTACCATATTGAAAACGAGACTTCTCGTAAGTCCATGTAAAGCCCTTGTATTCTTATCTTCAGAAGCACAGCTTACATTGAGAGATTTATCCTCAAGAGTAATCTTTACAGTTTCCGGTATTTTATGAGAGAGTTTCCCTTTAGGGCCCTCAATCAAAATATTATTACTCTTATCAAGTGTAATCTTTACGCCTTTCGGTATTTCTACAGGCTTTTTACCTATTCGTGACACAATACACCCTCCTTATCGACACAATCTACCATACATAACATAAAATCTCTCCCCCGACGCCCATACTTCGAGCTTTACTGTCAGTCATAACCCCTTTAGATGTAGAAAGTATTGCCAATCCCATACATCCTATTACCCTGGGAAGATTTTTATACTTTTTATATATTCTAAGACCGGGTTTACTTATTCTTAAAAGTTTGGATATAACCCTATCACCGTTCGGAGCATACTTCAAAAATATTCTTATAATGCCCTGAGGACCACTTCTGATAAAGTAATAATCCTTTATAAACCCTTCTTCTCTGAGCACTTTTGCTATTTTTAATTTCAGTTTTGAAGCAGGAATATCAACCTGTGGATGCATAGCTGAATTTGCATTCCTTATTCTGGTTAACATATCTGCAATAGGATCAGTTACTGCCATAAATAATTACCACCTCCTTAATTCTTTAATAAAAACATTTTACCAGTATTTTACCAGCTTGATTTTGTAACTCCTGGCAATAAACCTCTGTGAGCAAGCAGACGGAGACAAATACGACAGAGATGGAATTTTCTGTGATATCCCCTTGGTCTACCGCATTCACGGCAGCGATTATATTTTCTGACTGCATACTTAGGAGTCTTTTTCCATTTTTCAACTAACGATGTCTTAGCCAACCTCTTATCTCACCTGCCTTCTCTATTAATTTTCCCTCATAGGGATCCCTAAAAGTCTCAAGAATTCCCTGCCTTCTTCATCAGTAGTAGCTGTAGTAACAATAGTAATATCAAGTCCTCTTGATTTCTCAACTTTATCATACTCTAATTCAGGGAAAATCAAATGATCCTTTATTCCCAGGGAGTAATTTCCACGTCCGTCAAAAGATTTCGAAGAAAGACCGCGAAAATCTCTGATACGGGGTAAAGCAATATGAATTAACTTCTCAAGAAAAGCTTCCATACGCTCTCCTCTCAAAGTAACTTTACATCCTATAGACATACCTTCTCTCAATTTAAAAGCAGATACAGATTTTGTTGCTTTACAGACTACAGGGCGCTGGGCTGCTATAAGACCGAGTTCCTGCACTGCTGCATCCAGTAATTTGGGAGTCTGAATTGCTTCTCCTATGCCCATATTTAACACTACCTTATGAAGTCTTGGAACCTGCATAATATTGGAATAAGCAAAGGTTTTCATAAGAGACGGCACTATTTCTTTTATATATTTTTCTTTTATTCTGGTCACCAGGACACCTCCTATCCTTCAGAATTAGCAAGCTTAAGATTGGACATGTGAATAGGAGCGGATTCCTCTATAATACCACCCTGTGGTACCTTGGGAGGACGGGCTTTAACATGTTTTTTTACTATATTAAGACCCTCTACTATTGCTCTCTGTTTTTTAGGAAAAACCTTGAGAACTTTTCCTTTTTTTCCTTTATCGTCACCTGCTATAACAATAACCATGTCGCCTTTTTTTACATTTTGTTTCAAAGATATTACCCTCTTTCCGTTTCAGAACGTCTAAAGAACTTCCGGAGCCAGAGACACTATTTTCATAAAGTCTTTTGCTCTTAATTCTCTTGCAACTGGTCCAAAAATTCTGGTTCCTTTAGGATTCATCTGATGATCTACAATTACTGCTGCATTATCATCAAATCTTATATATGACCCATCTTCACGGCGATACTTCTTTTTTGTCCGGACTATAACAGCTTTTACCACATCTTTTTTCTTTACAGGTGCTCCCGGGATGGCTTCTTTTACAGAAGCAGTAATGACATCTCCCACACCTGCATAACGATGAAGTGAATTCTTCGGAATTCCAATACACATTATAACACGGGCACCGGAATTATCAGCCACATTCAATCTAGTCATTTGTTGTATCATAACAATACCCCTCCAGAATACACAATTATTTCACCTTTTCTACTACTTCAACAACCCTCCAGCATTTTGTCTTGCTTAAAGGGCGAGTTTCCTCTATCCTGACTATATCACCAATATTACACTGGTTCTGCTCGTCATGGGCTGTAAATTTTTTACTTCTCTTAATCCTCTTTTTATATATAGGATGGGCAATCAAAGATTCATAAACTACTACAACAGATTTATCCATTTTATTACTTACGACTTTACCGAGTCGTATCTTGCGTCTACCCTGACTCATACCAAACCTCCTCTACTAACTTGCACTAGCAGGAACCTCTTCAAGATGCATCTCTCTGGAATGAAGAATTGTTTTAATTCTTGATATATTCCTTTTGATTGCCTTGATTCTGCTTGTATCTTCTAAATGTCCTGTAGCAACTTGAAATTTCAAACTGAATAATTCTTCCTTATGTTCTTTTAGTTTCTGTTCAAGCTCCAGGTTATGAGATTCTCTTAATTTTTCAATCAACTGTTTTCTTTTCATAAAAATACACCACCCTATTGTTCTCTTGCTACAAATCTGGTTTTGAGCGGCAGCTTGAATGCAGCCAGTCTCATAGCCTCTCTGGCAAGTTCTTCATTGACTCCTGCCAGTTCAAAGAGTATTCTTCCAGGTTTCACTACAGATACCCAGTATTCAGGCGAACCTTTACCACTTCCCATACGAGTTTCTGCAGGTTTCTTCGTAACAGACTTATCAGGAAAAATTCTTATCCAGACCTTACCGCCTCTTTTTATGTGTCTTGTCATAGCAATACGGGCTGCTTCTATCTGACGGTCTGTCACCCAGCATGGCTCCATAGCCTGCAATCCGAAATCCCCGAAATGTATGTCACTGCCCCTGTAGGCTTTACCTCTCATTTTGCCTCTCTGAACTTTTCTGTATTTTACTCTTTTAGGCATTAACATAATTACTACTACCTGATTCCCTTTTCAGAGACTCAGGCTTCACCTCCTTCTGCTACTGCCACCTGAGACGGCTCTTCAACCCGCTTTGCAGTCTGTTGTTCTACTACAACCTGTTTCTTTTCTGCTATTTCTTTTCTTACCTCATTATGGCCGAGTATTTCTCCTCTGTTAATCCATACTTTAACACCTATTCTGCCATAGGTAGTATAAGCTTCAACAATAGCATAATCGATATCTGCCCTTAATGTATGAAGAGGCACTCTTCCTTCGAATAATCTCTCACTGCGGGCAATTTCGGCTCCTGCCAGACGTCCGCTGCATTCTACTTTTATTCCTTTTGCTCCTGCTTTCATACATCTGTATACAGCCTGTTTCATAGCTCTTCTAAAGGAAATCCTTTTCTCGATCTGTTCAACAATACTTTCTCCAACCAGCTTGGCTTCCAGATCAGGTGTTTTTATTTCCTGTACATTTATCTGTACAGGTCTGTTTACGAGCTTTTCCAGATTTTTCCTGAGTCCTTCAACGCCTGCGCCACGACGGCCTATTACAATACCGGGTTTTGCAGTATGTATTATTACTTTGGCATTCTGAGCCCGTCTTTCAATTTCTACTTTAGCAATAGCGGCATTTCCCATGGACTTGTAGATAAATTTTCTTATCTTAATATCTTCATGGAGCAGTTCTGCATAATCTTTTTCTGCAAACCACCTGCTGTCCCAATCTCTAATTATACCAAGACGTAAACCAATAGGACTGACTTTCTGCCCCATTATTTATTCCTCCTCTCTTTCCTTGAGTACGATAGTTATATGACTGGTTTTCCTTCTTATCATGACTGCTCTTCCCATTGCTCTGGCACGCCACCTTTTCAGGGTAGGTCCCTGATCAATATATACTGTAGATACAAACAGGTTATCTGTATCCATATCACTGTTTTCTGCGTTTGCGACAGCAGTTTTCAGGATTTTTTCTACCAGCCTTGCAGCTCTTTTAGGAGTAAAACGGAGAAGATTAGTAGCATCTTCTACCTTTTTTCCTCTTATCATATCACCTATAAGTCTCATTTTGCGAGGTGCTGTCCTCACATATTTTGCTCTAGTTCTAGCTTCCATAATTCCCTCCTTAGTCCTGGAGAATAAGTTTATTTAAGAGCTGTTGATCTTTCAGTATGATGACCATGGCCTCTGAAATATCTTGTATAAGCAAATTCTCCCAGCTTGTGTCCCACCATATTTTCAGTTATATATATCGGAATATGTTTTTTACCATTGTGAACTGCTATTGTATGACCGAGCATCTTCGGAATTATTGTAGATGACCGTGACCATACTTTAACAACTTTTTTTACTCCCTTTGAATTCATCTCCTCGATTTTTTTCATCAATTTAGGATGAACATAAGGTCCTTTTTTCGTAGATCGTGACACGTGATTACCTGCCTTTAAGAAGCAGGGTTTTCACCTCCTTTATTCAGCTATCAGCTACCGGTTATCAGCTACCAGTTATCAGCTACCAGTTATCAGCTATAATACTATTAATATAGAATTATTACTGTTAACTGTTTCACTACTCACTTTTCACTTTTCACTGTTCACTGATTTACTTTCTTCTTCTTCTGGTAACAATCTTACTGTTATCTTTTCTCTTCTTCCTTGTTTTATATCCGAGAGCAGGTTTACCCCATGGTGTGGAAACAGGTCTTCCGGGAGTAGATCTTGCTTCTCCGCCGCCGTGTGGATGATCCACCGGGTTCATGACAACGCCTCTTACAGTAGGTCTCTTACGTTTCCATCTGTTTCTGCCGGCTTTACCTATAGATATGGTTTCATGTTCAATATTGCCTACCTGACCTATAGTTGCTTTACATACTACTTCTACAAGACGAACTTCTCCTGAAGGTAATCTTACATGAGCATACCTGTCATCTTTTGCCATTACCTGAGCGCTCGCTCCGGCACTTCTGACAAGCTGTGCCCCTTTACCTGCTTTTAATTCAACACTGTAAATCATACTACCTACAGGTATATCCTTAAGAGCAAGACAGTTACCGGGTTTAATCTCACTTTTGGGACCGGACATAACAGTATCTCCGACCTGTAAACCTACGGGACAGATGATATATCTTTTTTCTCCGTCTGCATAGGCAATAAGCGCAATTCTTGCAGTCCTGTTGGGATCATATTCAATGGATTTTACTTTTCCCGGTATTCCATCTTTATCCCTTTTCCAGTCTATAATACGATATTTAATTTTATGTCCTCCGCCCCTGTGCCTTACAGTGACTCTACCGGCAGAGTTACGTCCTGCTTTGCTGTGTTTTACTGTTGTAAGACGTTTTTCCGATTTCTTTCTGGTTATATCATCAAAGCCAGAAACAGTCATGAAACGCCGTCCGGGTGAGGTAGGGTTAAATGTCTTTATACTCACTTTTATCTCCTCCTTAGGTCATGAGACATTACATCTCAAAATAGTCAATACCATCAAGTTCTATCTTATCAGTATCCCGTAAAGTAACAATAGCTTTCTTCCAGTCAGACATTTTTCCCTGAACTTTACCAAAGCCTCTTTTTTTACCTTTAACATTTACAGTATTGACCTTTACAACTTTAACGTTGAAAATTTCTTCTATAGCTTTTCTTATCTGTATTTTATTAACCCTTGGATCAACCTCAAAGGTATATTTGTGCATGGAAGCACCATCTACACTCTTTTCAGTTACCAGTGGTCTCTTTATTATATCTCTGGCTTCAAGTATCATAAAAGGACCTCCTCAATAGCTTTAACAGCTCCTCTGGTTAAAAGCAGGCTATCATATTTGAACAGATCATGAAGATTCAAATTTGATGCCAGTATAACTTTGGCATAAGGTAAATTTCTCGCAGATTTCTCAAGATTTTCATCTCTTTCGGCAATAACTATGAGAGTAGTATTTTCCAGTTCAAGTTTATCCAGAAACTCAACCATATGTTTTGTTTTCGGAACATCCATAGAAATGGAATCTACTATTTTACATTTACCTTCGTTAAATTTAATCGTAAGAGCTGATTTCAGCGCAAGACGTCTTACTTTTTTTGGGAGAGAAAAGGAATAATCTCTTGGCTTTGGACCAAATGTGACTCCTCCGCCCTTCCATACGGGAGAACGTCTGCTGCCATGACGGGCCCGACCGGTACCTTTCTGCCTCCAGGGTTTTTTACCTCCACCCCTGACCTCTCCTCTGGTCTTGGTAGATGCACATCCTCTGCGGGCATTTGCCATCTGTCTTTTAAGAGACATATGCATAACATGAGTGTTTACCTCTACCCCGAATATACCGTCAGATAGATCTATTTTTTCAATTTCCTGTCCTTCTTTACTGAAGACTGAAACATTAGGCATACCTATTTGCCTCCTCTCAATACCTATTTCTTCACACTATTTTTAATCAATAAATAACCGTTATCTGCCCCCGGGACAGCACCTTTTACAAGGAGTAAATGTCTGTCAGGATATATTTTAATAACCTTCAAACCCTGAACAGTAACTCTATCTCCTCCCATTCTTCCCGGTCCTTTTTTACCAATCATAGTTCTTGCAAAATCAGTACAACCGCCAGATGCCGGTTTTCTCTTGAACATCGAACCATGGCTTACAGGTCCGCCGTTAAAATTCCATCTTTTCATGGCACCGGCAAAACCTTTTCCTTTAGACGTTCCTACAATATCAACCTTCTCACCCTGCTCAAAGAGTTCAACTGTAAGAGTCTGGCCCAGTTTATATTCTTCCAGATTATCAAATTGAAGTTCTCTGAGTACTTTTTTCGGAGAAACTTCTTTTTTCTTGAAATGCCCTTTTATAGGTCTGGTAAGTTTCTTTTCATCTATGTCTACCATACCTAAC
>JBEHWO010000085.1:0-19078 GCA_040217695.1 Vulcanimicrobiota bacterium
CACTGAGTGCCGGCTATTACGATGCCTATTATTTGAAAGCTCAGAAGGTAAGGACTCTTATTAAAAGAGATTTTGAAGAAATCTTCAAAACATTTGATGCCATTATTTCTCCTGTAGCTCCTACCACTGCTTTTCTCCTGGGGGAAAAGATAAATAATCCTCTTCAGATGTATCTGACTGATATATGTACAATACCGGTAAATCTGGCAGGTGTGCCTTCCATGTCCGTTCCTGCCGGACTGATAGAAGGTCTTCCTTTCGGTTTACAGATTACGGGAAACATATTTGATGAAGCTACGATATTAAGACTTGCCTATGGTTTTGAACAGACTTCCGGATATCATATGTTAAAACCGGCTATGGAGGTGAAGTAAAATGTCATACCATACAATTATAGGACTTGAAGTTCATGTAGAACTTCTTACTGAAAGTAAAATGTTCTGTTCCTGCAGCACAGAGTTCGGTTCTCCTCCAAATACGAATGTATGTCCGGTGTGTCTCGGACTTCCCGGAGTGCTTCCTGTAATGAACAGAAAAGCTGTCGAATATCTTCTAAAGGCTGCTATTGCTCTTAACTGTCATATACCTGAAAAGTCGAAATTTGACAGAAAGAATTATTTTTATCCGGACATGCCAAAAAATTATCAGATTTCCCAGTATGATTTACCTCTTTCTGATAGTGGATATCTTGAAATAAAGTCACATGGAAATAAAAAGAAAATAGGAATCGAAAGAATTCATCTGGAAGAAGATACGGGTAAATCCATTCATACCGGCAATATTGATAAATCTCTTTATACACTTGAAGATTTTAACAGAGCAGGTGTACCGCTCCTTGAAATTGTGAGCAAACCTGATATGACAGAGCCGGAAGAAGCCTATGAATATCTTAAAGAGTTAAAAGCCATACTTCTCTGTATCGGAATAAGTGATTGCAAAATGGAAGAGGGATCTCTCAGATGTGATGCAAATGTTTCTGTCAATAAAGAAGGTTTCCCTGAACTATCGAAGAAAGTAGAAATAAAAAATATGAATTCTTTTAAATCGGTTCAGAAGGCCCTGGCCTATGAAATAAAGAGACAGACAGAACTTCTGGATATGGGAGAGGCTATAAATCAGGAAACAAGAGGCTGGATTGAAGATGAAAATAGAACTATTTTTATGAGAGGTAAAGAAATGGCTCATGATTACAGATATTTTCCCGAGCCCGATCTTGCCCCCCTGGAAATAGACAGACTCTGGATAGAAGAATTAAAAAATACCCTTCCTGAGCTTCCTTCTGAGAAAAAAAATCGATATATTAAAGACTATTCTCTTTCAGATTATGAAGCAGATATGATATGCAAAAATATGTCAGTTTTTTTTGAGCAAACAGTTGCTATTTATAACAAACCTTCTGTTATTGTTAACTGGCTTACAGGGGATATAGCCAGATATTTAAATGCCAGAAATATTGATATAGATTCTACAAAATTATCTCCGGAAAATCTTGTCACGTTGTTTACACTTATAGATGATAATATAATAAGCGGAAAAATAGGAAAAGAGTTAATAGAGGAAATGCTGGAGACAGGGAAGAGTGCCGGGAAAATTGTAGAGGAGAAAGGTCTTGTTCAGATAAGTGATGAAGAATTCTTACGAAACCTTGTAAAGAAAGTTATGGACGAAAACTCCGATGCAGTTAACGGATATTTAAAGGGGAAAACTAAAGTAACGGGATTTCTTGTAGGACAGATTATGAAATGTTCCAGGGGCAAAGCAAATCCTGAATTGACCAATAAACTTCTTTTGGAAGAATTGAATAAATTAATGGAATCGTGACGCGTGATGCGTAATGCGTAATGCGTGATAAAGAAGGTGTTGATTGATTAAATATCTAAAATATGTATTTTTACTTGTATGTTTAATGAGTCCTGTATTTTCTTCCGGTTCTGTATCAAAACTGGAAATTTATCCCTGGCCTGTAGAACTTTCGGAAGGAGATTCTTTTCTGCTTCAGGCAGTGGGAAGAAATGATGAAGGTTCAGTTGTGCCCCTTCAGATTGTTTCCTGGTCTGTTGAACCGGAGGAACTGGGACGTTTTTCTTCTATAAATGCCATTAAAACTACCTTTACGGCAGAAAAAAAAGGGAAAGGTAAATTAACTGTAAAATACGGTGATATTCTCTGTGAGAAAGAGATTATAGTTTATGATACCTTTCCCCCTTATAATGATCTGTGGCCCGTGAGAAACAGTGAAAAGTGAAAAGTGAGTAGTGAAAAGTGAGTAGTGAGTCGTGAGTCGTGAAAAGTGAAAAGTGAGTAGGGGTGTTTAATTAAACGCCCCGGCATTAAATACGCATCACGCATTACGCATTACGCATCACGCGTTACGCGTCACGAATAAAAAAGGAGTTATATCTATGAAATCTAAAATAACCAGGAAAATCAGTCTGATTATATGTTTATTATTATTATGTTGCAATATATCTTATGGCCAGGAACAACCGGGAAAGAAGACTGAAGCGGAATCTCATCTTCAGGCAGGCATAAAATTACAGGAGCAGGGGAAATTCAGAGATGCAGAGGTAGAGTTTAAAAAATCGGTTGAAATAGATCCTTCCTATGTTGAAGGCCACATTTATCTTGCCAATATTCATTTTCTTATATCACAGCAGGAAATTGTTTCTGCCGTAGATATTCTGGAACATGTTTTGACTATAGATCCTGATAATGCTCTGGCCTATCATCAGCTTGGCCTCATATACTACAGTCAGGGTTATTTTGATGATACTCTGGATTTTTTTTATGCTGCTACAAAATTCGATCCCAACAATCCCCAGTTTCATTTTGATCTCGGTATGGCCTACGGGAAAACAAATAAAGTGGAACTTGCAATTACGGAATTGAATACTGCCTATGAACTTGCACCGAAAGAACACAGGATTTTAGGCGAACTTGGTCTGGCTTACATATCCACGGGAAATTACAATAAAGCTCTTCAGACTTACCAGCAAGCTGTATCTCTTGCACCTGATATTCCGAAATATCATGGTTATCTCGGATTCTGTTATATGAGTAATAATAAACCTGAACAGGCTATGCTGGAATATCAGAAAGCTATAAAATTAGACCCCAATGCTCCGAATTATTATAATGACCTGGGATTTATTTATGAAAAACAGGGTAAATATAAATATGCTCTTGAACAGTATCTGAAGGCTTCCGATCTGTCAAAAAATGAAATTTCCTATCTCAGAAATATAGCCATAATTTATGAAAAACTCAAAGATTACCCGAAATCAGAAGAGACATATCTGAAAATATTAAAATTATTCCCCAAATCTTCTGTCGATTATGATAGTCTCGGTTATTTATATTATACTCAGAACAGATTTGAAGAAGCTATTGCACAGATAAAAAAAGCCATAGAGCTTAATCCTGATGTGGCCGAATATTATATAGATCTCGGCGGTGCTCTCAGTCAGGCAGATAAAATCGATGAGGCCATGAAAGTTTTCCAGAAAGCAATAGAATTAAAACCTGATGCACCGCTGGCATATAATTTAATGGCCAAATGTTACTGGAAATTATCCAGAAGAAAAGACGGTTTGCAGTATTTTAAGAAAGCTGCGGAATTAACGAGAGATAGCTCCATATATCTTATAGATTACAGTGAAGCTCTTTTTTACAGCGAAAAACCCCGAGAGGCAGAAGAAATTTTATTAAAAGTACTGGGAAGAGAGAATAATAATATCTCTGCCTGGTGTCTCCTTTATAATATTTATAGATTTCAGGAACGTACAGAAGAAGCTGAACAGGTAAAGAAACATGTTAAAGAACTGGGCTTTGACCTTGATAGGGTTGAAAAGGGAGGAGAGAAAATAAACCTGATGCCGAAAGAAAAATAGTGAGTCGTGAAGAGTGAAGAGTGAGTTGTGAAAAGTGAAAGGATACCTTACGCGTCACGCGTCACGATTATAGTGAGTAGCGAACCATATTCGCCCTGTACCGGTGAAAACACGCATTACGCATCACACCTGTAAGGAGGAAATTATGTGTATAAAAATTTAATCATCATTCTTTTAATTTTTCTTATTACAGTGAATATTTCCAGAGGAGAAAATATTTGCGATTCTGAAATTGATATTATTATCGAAGAAATATTTAATGCCATTGATAAAAATGATATTTCTGAAGTCAGAAAATTACTTGAAGGTAAACCTTATATTATCAATTCAGTGAGAGATACGAGAACACCTCTTCACTGGGCATGTTTTACAGGTAAGAAAGATATAGCGGAATTACTCCTCTCAAAAGGTGCAGATGTAAATATAAAAGATAATGAAGGTAAAATAGCTTTACACCTGGCAAAAACAAAAGAAATAGCAGAAATGCTTATAAAAAAAGATTCTTCTGTTAATGTCCTGGATAATAACGGTAAAACACCTCTGTTTATAGCATGCCAGTATGGAAGAAAAGACGTGGCAGAGTTTCTTGTAACTAAAGGAGCAGATGTTAATTCACTTGATAATGAAGGAAGAAGTCCTTTACACTGGTGTAAAACAAAGGAAGTGGCTCAACTGCTTCTGGCAAATAAAGCAGAAATAGATATAAGAGACAGTGAAGGACTTACTCCCCTTCATCGGGCAGCACAGAATGGCTATAAAGATATAGTTTATGTCCTTATTTCTAAAGGTGCAGATATTAACGCGAGAGATAACAACGGCAGAACTCCTCTTTACAGGGCTGCCAGGGATGGTCGTGACATGGTTGCTATTTTGCTTATCACTGAAGGTGCTATAATCGATCTTAAAGATAATGAAGGGAGATCTCCCGTGTTCTGGGTAAAATCAAAAGAGGTGGCTCTTTTACTTTTATCTGAAGGAACTGATATTACCGTAAGAGACAATGAAGGGAAAAATCCCCTTCATTTTGCCGCTCAGAACGGCTATAAGGATATTGTTGAATTACTCGTTTCAAAGGGAGCCGGTATAAATAACAGGGATAATAACGGCCGAACTCCTCTTCATTTTGCCTCTCAGAACACCAGGGAAGACGTAGTAATTTCCCTGGTGTCACGAGGAGCGGCTGTGAATATTCAGGATAATGAAGGAAAAACACCTCTCCACTGGACAAAAACAAAAACTGTTGCAGAACTACTTTTATCTAAAGAAGCTATTGTAAACAGTAAAGACAGTGATGGCAGAACACCTCTTCATATTGCTTCTCAGACAGGCCGTACAGAAGTAATGAAATTATTACTTTCAAAGGGAGGGCTCGTGAATTTACCTGATAATTACGGAAAGACTCCTCTCTATTTCGCCTGTCAGAATGGCAGACTGGATTGCGTTGAATTACTCCTGTCAGAGGGAGGAGATATAGATAAGTCAGACAGTGATGGCAGAACACCGCTTCATCTTGCTTCTCAGTGTGGTTCTAAAGATGTGGTTGAATTACTTGTAGAAAAAGGAGCTTCTGTAAATTACAGAGATTGTGACGGCAGAACTCCTTTATATATGGCCAGGAAAGAAGAAATAGCCGGATTACTTATATCAAAAGGAGCAGATATAAATAATAAAGACTCTGAAGGAAAGACCCCTTTACACTGGTTTTCTCAGAATGGCTGTCCTGACATAGTTAAACTCCTGCTGTCAAAAGGTGTGAATTCAAACCAGAGAGACAGCCAGGGCAGAACTCCTTTATATCTTGCAAAAACAGGAGAAATAGTCACTATACTTATAGCGAATAAAGCACTTGTTAACATTAAAGATAATGAAGGAAGAAGTCCTTTACATGGATTTTCTCAGCATGGCAGAAAAGAAATTGCAGACTTACTTGTTTCCAGAGGGGCAGATGTAAATTTTAAAAGTAATTCGGGAGAAATACCGCTCCATCTGGCAGCTAAAGACGGTCGCAAAGAAGTGGTTCAATTACTTATATCAAAAGGTGCAGACGTAAATAGTAAAGATTATAAAGGCCGTACTCCTTTACATGGTGCTTCTTTCCATGGCAGAAATGAAGTCGTAGAAGTTCTTCTGTCCCGGGGAGCCATTATTGAGGACACAGATGACGACGGTTTTACGGCCCTTCACTTTGCCTGCCAGGAGGGCAGAAAAGACGTAGTAGAAACCATTCTTTTAAATGGATGTAAAATGGATATCAGAGCCAGTGAAGGTAAAACACCGCTTTACCTGGCAGTACAGCACAGTCAGGAAGATATAGTGGAATTGCTTGTTTCAGAAGGGGCAGATGTTAATATAAAAGATAATAAAGGTATACCGCTTTTGAAGCTGGCAGAAAATAAAGGAAATGAAAAAATAATCAGGATTCTTCGCGATGGCGGCGCCGAGTAGCAATATGAGAAACGTAACGGGTAACGCGTAACTAGTGACATTAGGAATAGCTTCCCATACTTCATTGTGCCCGAGCCGGTCATAGCCTTTAACAGAGGTTTACACAAATTTATGACACATCTGAAATTATGTTTGAAACAATAGAATTACTGGACTGGATACTGGAAATAGATTTCGTAAAAACCTATAATTTTTATAAATCCTGTTATTTGATAACGGATGTCTGTAAATGTACTGACTGTCTTAATTACGCAGCAGCCTGTGCACTTATTCCGGAGGAAATACGAGGTCTCTATGTATCCTTTGGCATTGATCCCACTAAAGAAGGGGAAGTTTATAATGTTGCTAAGAATGATGACGGAACCTGTCTTTACGGAGGGTTTTATCATATAACAGGCAGAATTATTGAAGGTACTGATTGTGTTGTCCCTGTTACGGCAGAAGATAATTTACAGATCAGAACATTTAATCTTCTACCGGTAATTGAAGGCTATAAAATCGGTTTTACACAGAAGGTCAGTCTTGTACCTCCCGGTTTCCCTCTGCCTGTCATTCAGATGGAATTTATGTTTAATATTCCATGGATTCTCTAACAGAGAACCGGGATTGTTAGTATTTTCGCTAGTACTATCTAATTACCGCTCCAGGAAAAAGAGTATCCGAAAAAAATCTGTATCATTTGTAGACATGAGGGTTTTACTCCCGTAACGCGTGATGCGAGGAGACAAGGTTACAGATTATCCGGTGTCGTATTTACCGCCGGCAGTAATAAGAAATGATTTTATGGCGGTAATGGAAATTGCACTCTGAATATATGGAAAATAGTTTTTATTTATGATATAATGAACATAGAGGAGATATGCTATAACATAAGTTGCTTACACGCAGCTTAGCTCATCCGGTAGAGCAGGAGACATAAATCTCTTTGTAACAGGTTCGATTCCTGTAGCAAAACCACAATCAGCAACTTTAACTCGCATATCTTCTCTGTTTTATTTAGATAAATTTTACCTTTGCCTGATGTCTCTGCGGGATTCTTTTATATTCATATTTCGGATAGCCGAACATCATTGCACCGTAGACCTTATGACCTTCCGGCAGTTTCAGATAATCTGCAATGGGAGAGTATTTATCTGCTACAAGCATAAAAATACCTGCCCAGCAGGTGCCCAGGCCGAAACTGTTTGCAGCGAGATCAAAATAGGTAATTCCGATGGTACAGTCTACAAAGGGAATGAACCCTTCGCTGTTTGCATGGGCTATTATGACATGTGGTGCTCCTCTGAATACAATATCATTTTCCGGCGTATGAAAATCCGCCATTTTGCCATATCTATCCAGACCTGCCATCCCTTTTGCCGTAAGATCTGCAAGATAGGCTGTTTCTTTTCTGGTTCTGGTTATAATCCAGTGGAGAGGTTCCATATTTCTGGCACTCGGGGCATATCTGGTAATATCCATAAGCCCTGTAATTACTTCTTCCGTTACCTCTGTGTCTTTATACTGCCTCATGGAACGATTGGATTTTAAGAACTGGCCTATATGTTCTTTAGTTACATTCAATTTTTTATCTATCGGTACAAGCTGACCCGGTTGCGCAGAGGGAAGAGTTATGGCTTCAACGGGACATATACTCATACAGTGACCGCAGTTTATACATTTAGTGTCTGCATCTTCTACAGTCATAATATGCTCATTTTTATTAAAAATTCCTGCCGGACATTCCAGAACACACATACCGCATAGGGTACACTTTCCCTGAGAAATTTTTATAGGTGACATAAAAAATTTCCTCCTTATCTTATGTTTTATAGTGAAAAGTGAAAAGTGAAAAGTGAGTAATATCCTATCTTTTCACTTTTCACTTTTCACTAATTTAAAATTCCTGGGGTAATTCCTTTATCTGTGCATAGGTAAATACGGGGCCATGTTTGCACACATAAATATGACCTATGTTACATCTGCCGCATTTCCCTATACCGCATTTCATCTTCATCTCAAGGGTTGTTATGACATCTTCAGGTTTGAATCCCATTTTTTCGAGAGATTGAACCGTGAATTTAATCATGATGGGAGGGCCGCATGTTACTACCTTTGCATTTTCTCTGGACGGATTGAGCTGTTCCAGAACAGTGGGGACAAACCCGACTTTTCCCCGCCAGTCAGGTGTTTCTCCTCCCGGATCTACAGTGAGTATGAGTTCCGTATCAGGAGCTTTATACCATGCCTTTAAGTCTCTTTCATAACAGAGATCCGAAACAGACCTTGCTCCGTAAAGTATGAGTATTTTACCGTAATCGCTTCTTTTATCTATAACGTACTGTATAAGACTTCTGAGCGGTGCAAGTCCTATTCCGCCACCTACAAATATAAGATTTTTCCCTTTTAAATCATCTACAGGAAACCAGTTCCCGTAGGGGCCGCGAAAGCCTATGGTATGCCCTTTTCTTAATTTGTGAATCATCTCTGTCACTTTACCCACTTTTTTTACACTGCATTCAAGAAATTCTTTTCTTGTAGGGCTTGATGATATACAGAAAGTGCATTCACCTTCACCGAATACTGAAAACTCACAGAACTGCCCCGGTTTGAAATCAAATTCCCTGTGGAGTTTTTCATCAGAAAGGGTAAAGCGAAAGGTTTTTGTATCGGGAGATTCGTCTATTACTTCATGAATTATTGCTTTATGGGGGACATAATTTTCAACTGTATTACTCATGGCTTCCTCCCTTCTCTATAATCTGAAGAGTTTTTACAAGATCCATGCCTGCAGGACATTCGGCTATACAACGGCCACATCCCACACAGGAGATTGTATTGAAATTCTTTTTATAGTAATTGAATTTATGGAATATTCTCTGGCGATATCTTGCTTTCTCTGCATCTCTCGGATTATGGCCGCCTGCCATTCTCGTAAAATGACCGTGCATACAGGCATCCCAGCACCTTACCCTTTTGCCTTCTTCGTAATTTCCCTGATCACTTATATCAAAACAGTGGCATGTTGGACATAGATAGGCACAGGCACCGCAGTGAATACATTTTACCGAAATATTATCCCATATTTTATCATCAAACATAAGATCCAGATTTTCCGATACTTCTTTTACATTTACCTTTACAGGTAATTTTGCCATAAGTTCTTTCTGGAGAGATTCATATTTTTCTTTATCTTTTTTACCTGCGTCAGTGAAAAGTTTTTTTGCATTTTTAATGACTGCTTCTCCTTTATCGCTTCTGCTTTCTACATAGTAATTTTCACCGATTTCCGCAAAATGAATATCCGTTCCTTCCGCATCAAATGGTTTTCCTTCTACTGATGTGCAGAAACAGCTCCAGTCAGGAGATTTGCAGGACATAGATATAAGAAGGGTATTTTTTCTCCTTTCAAAATAAAGCTTATCGCTGTAATCCCAGTTGAACACCTTATCCATCATAGATATGGAACGGGCATCACATGGATGGATTGCCACTATGGCTTTAGGTTTTTTATCTACTTCTGCCGGTTTTATGTCTACATCTTTTCCGGAAAATTTATATTTATACAGTTCTTCCGATTGTGGGAAAAGGAATTCTTTTGGAGATTTCACTGTTTTCGGATAATCCAGAATTATTTTATTGAAATCTTTTACCTCTTTGAAATTAATAAGATTTCCTTCTTTTACAGGAGCGATAATATCATAATTCTTTCCGAGTATTTCCAGGAATTCCTTAAATTTATCTTTCTTAAGGATTAACGCCAAATCAATCACCTCTATTAAAAAATTTATCAGAGAATAGAAGTTATATGGCTGCTTCCCTCCACCAGGCTATGATGTGGGCTTCCAGAGTAACATTGCTCAAAGACTGCAGCCCCGGTCTTTTGTAACAGGAACCTGCTCTAACGTATAAATTCCTGCGGATCTTCTTTCTTAAAAGTACTCAATGGCGGAGGAACAGATGGATCTTTCCCGGGAACATAATCAAAATGTTCTTCCACAGATTTTCTCATTTTCATATTTAATTCACGAAGTGGTATATCCATAGGACAGACCCTGTCACATTCCCCGCAATCAATGCACCTTCCTGCGAGATGATAGGCTCTTATAAGATGAAAAGCCTTGTTGCTTTTTAAATCAGTTGTTTTATCTATCCACTGAGGGGAAGCATTTTCTACAAAACACCTCTCACAGTAGCACAGGGGACAGGTTTTAACACAGGCATAACATCTTATACATCTGTCAAAATGTTCATTCCAGTAATTCTGCTTTTCTTCTGCCGAAAGTTTTTCTATTTCTTCTACCCTTTTCATTGACGATGGCAGATCTCCTGATTTTATTTCACTTCCGAGTATCTGATCATACAGAGGAGGAACCCTTGTGTCACAGGATACACATTTGTCTAAGAGAAAATCCTTTATATTAAAATCTTCACTTCCGCTTTCACAGGTCACTTTTATTTTATCACCGTTTACTGTCCAGTTTTTTACAGTTTTGCCTTTAACGGCATTTATCAATTTTTTGGGATTTAATGCTCCCGGACAGTTGAGACTTACTATATGAACTTTTTCTCTTGCTATCTGCTTTTCCTGCAGTAAACCGACTATTGCTTTAACATCGCAGGGTTTTGCAAAAACAGCAACTTTACCTTTGAATTGATTGATATAAGAAGTAAGATTATGAACACATAGAGGATTCAGTATTAATTTATCACAATCTTCAGGGGATTTTGCAAAGAACGGAACAGTCTGAAAAGGCCCTCTGCCGTTTTCATAACCTATAATAGCTTCTATATCACCTTTTTTTATCAGTTCTTTAGCTATATTTATGATATCTTCCATAGAGTAATACTCCTTTATTTCAGCATTTCAGCATTTCAGCATTTCAGCATTTCAGCATTTCGGCATTTCAGCATTTCGGCATTTCGGCATTTCGGCATTTCAGCATTTCGGCATTTCGGCATTTCGGCATTTCAGGTTTTTTTGCTGACCCGCTGACCTGCTGACCTGCTGACCTGCTGAGCAACTGACCTGCTAGTTGTTATATCCTTTAAGAGGGCCGAGTTTTTTTGTTTCTGCCACTATTTCTTCCATGAAACTTGCAAATTTCTGTCCTTCCGACGCACTTATCCAGGACATCCAGAAGCGTTTCGGATCCAATCCCGTATATTCCAGAAGATCACGAAATACTGTAAGTTTTCTTCTTGCATGATAATTTCCGCTCGTATAATGGCAGTCAGCAGGATGACACCCTGATACAAGGACTGCATCGGCACCTGACTGAAAAGCTTTGACTATAAAGAGAGGGTCAATGGCTCCTGTACAGGGCAGTCTGATGAGTCTCACATTGGGAGGATATTTAAGTCTGCTTGTTCCTGCAAGATCTGCTCCTGCGTAGGTACACCAGTTACAGACAAAACCTACTATTCTCGGCTCCCATACTGATTTTGTAGATTTATCTTCCATAATTACTTGCTGCCTTTCTATGCAGGGGCACACAACTGTGTGCCCCTACGGTTTATTTTTTTGCTACTGCTTCTTCTTTCGTTGGTTCAAACTTTGTTATAAGATTTTCAAGGGTACTTATCTGAGTGAAGATCTGGTTATTTGTAAATCCATCCAGTACTATACATCCGGAGCGGCATGTTACGGCACATGCCCCGCATCCCATACATAGTCCTTCATTTACATGGGCCACTTTCTTTATCAGATTTCCCTTTCTGTCTTTAATTTCATGTTCTTCTATGGCATTATAAGGACATACTGGCTGACATGCGAGACATCCCACACAGTATTCCTCTGTAACTCTTGAAACAAGAGGTTCTCTTTCAAGTTCTTTATTTGAGAACATTGCCAGGGCTTTCGATGCCGCAGCAGACCCCTGGCTTACAGAGTCGGGAATATCTTTAGGAGCCTGACAGCAGCCTGCAAGGAATATACCTGCAGTGTTTGTTTCTACGGGCCTGAGTTTGGGATGGGCTTCATTGTAGAAATTATGAGTGTCATAGGAAATATTCAGCATTTGAGCCAGCTTATCTGCACCGCTCTTTGCCACTATGGCAGTGGCAAGAACTACCAGGTCTGCTTCCACTTCCACCTGCTGGCCTGTAAGGGTATCTGCTCCCATTACTACAAGATTATCTCCTCTTTTATATATACGGGATACTCTGCCTCTTATATAAATTGCCTCTTCTTCTTCCATGGCACGTTTTACAAATTCTTCATAACCCTTTCCCGTAGCCCTTATATCCATATAGAATATATATGCTTTTGCACCATGACATTTATGATGGAGCAACATGGCATGTTTTGCCGTATACATACAGCATATTTTCGAACAGTAAGAAATTCCATGTTTTTCATCACGGGAGCCAACACATTTTATAAACACAACATTCTTCGGAGGCTTCCCGTTTGACGGTCTCTGAACCTTTCCCTTTGTAGGCCCTGAAGCACTGACCATTCTTTCAAATTCGAGACCGCTTATGACATCCTTGAATTTCCCGTATCCGTATTCTGCATATTTATCTTTACCATACAGGTCATAACCTGTGGCAACTATTATGGCTCCGACTTCTTCTTCTACAATCCTGTCTTCCTGTTTGAAGTCTATAGCCTTTGCCACACAGACCTTTTCACATACGCCGCATTTACCTGTTTTAAAGTAAGTGCAGTGTTCCTTATCTATGACAGGAATATTGGGAACTGCCTGGGGGAAGGGAGTGTAAATGGCAGGTCTGGGAGCCATGCCCAGTTCGAATTCATTCATTACCTCGCCCTTTTTCCCTACAGGACATTTCTGTGTACACAGTCCGCATCCTGTGCAGATTTCTTCTATTACACACTTGGCTTTTCTTCTTATTTTAACCTTGAAGTTCCCTACAAAGCCCTGTACACTGTCTACTTCTGAGTAGGCGTAAAGGGTTATATTCTTATGGGTTGCCACTTCCACCATTCTCGGTGTAAGGATACACTGGGAACAGTCAAGGGTAGGGAAGGTTTCATCAAGTTGAGACATATGTCCACCTATACTCGGTTCTTTCTCAACCAGTATAACTTCCACTCCGCCGTTTGCTATATCAAGAGCTGCCTGTATGCCTGCAATACCTCCTCCTATTACAAGGGCTTTCCTTGTTACAGGTACATGGATTTTATTAAGAGGTACATTTCTTGCCACTTTGGCTACAAGCATTCTTACCAGTTCAATAGCTTTCTTTGTGGCCTCTTCTCTGCTATCATGAACCCAGGAACAATGTTCACGAAGATTTGCCATTTCTACCATATAGGGATTAAAACCTGCCAGTACTGCAGCAGAACGGAAGGTTGACTCATGCATCCTGGGTGAGCATGAAGCTATGACAACTCCATCCAGATTATGAGTTTTAATGGCATCAATCATCAGATTTTGTCCCGGGCTGGAACACATATATTTATAATCTACTGCATAAACTACATCTTTAAATTCTCCTGCAGCTTTTGCTACAGCCCCTACATCGACAGTCTGGGCTATATTTGAGCCGCACCAGCATACAAATACTCCTATGTTAGCCATAATCCATCCTTTCTTATGCTGAAATAAGCTGTTTTTCTCTTAACAGGTCCAGAGCATTGGTAAGATGACTGCCTATATTCAGGTTTTCAACAGGTATACCGCACGCCACACCTACCAGTTCCGTAAAATAATAGACAGGTATATTAAAATTTCCGTAGTTATAACCGTGACTTATCTGTTTCTGTCTCATATCCAGATTTGCATGACAGAGGGGACAGGCAACTACGATACAATCACTTTTATTAAGTATTGCATCTTTTAATATCCTTACGGTAAGTCTTACCATTGCGTCTATATTACTCACTGCGAAACTTGCTCCGCAGCATTCTGTTTTAAAAGCCCATTCAACAGTTTCTGCGCCCAGGGCTTTCAATAGATTTTCCATCATCTGAGGCTCTTCCGGATCGTCAAAATGAGCTACTTCCGGAGGCCTTGTAAGAAGACACCCGTAATAACAGGCTACTTTAAGTCCTGTAAGTGGTTTTGTGATTTTTTTCTTTATCTCTTCAAGGCCTATGTCATCTGAGAAAGCCTGAAGGAGATGTTTTATTTTTACCTTACCTTCATAGGGTAATCCTACAGCATCCACTACTTTTTTTCTGAATTCCTCATCTTTTTCGACTGCATACTGGGCAAATTTGGAGCGGGAAAAACAGGCAGCACATGGAATAACCATATCGAGTCCCATTTTTTCTGCTTTTGCAATATTCCTCAGAGGCAGTGCCGATGCAAGATATCTGTTTGTCTGATGGGCAGGAGTGGCGCCACAGCAGTTCCAGTCCGGTATCTCCTGTAGTTCTATGCCTATTTTCTTACAGATTTCCTTTGTGGAATTACCATATTCCAAAGCAGTAGAATGTAAAGAACATCCTGGAAAATATGCGTATTTCATTGCTTCTGAGCCCTTTCTTCTTCTGCAAATTGATTACATTTTTCTACCATTCTCTGTAATGCTTCTATATCACCAATACCCGGCAACTGCCAGGGTTTTAATTTACCCTGGACTACCATGGGTAAAGCCAGGTCGAAATCTTTGAAGAAATCACCGCTTAATACATTATAAAAACCAATAAGACCCGGTTCGTATAATCTTCCCCTGAGTCTTACGATTTCTAAAAATATCCTGTTGAATTTTTCCATATTATTTCTAGCCCCGGGGTAACCTTTTGCTTTTGCCATCATCCTCAGGGCATCCATAACTGCAGCAGGATCGAGTTCTCTGGGGCATCTGGTTGTACATGTTTCACAGGATATGCAGTTCCATATGGCTTTACAGTTCAAAACCTGTTCGAATTGACCCAGATTGATAAGTCTCATTATCTGGTTTGTTGTAAAATCCATGTTTTCAGCCATAGGGCAACCTGCAGAACATTTACCGCACTGGTAGCAGGAGGAAAGGTTTACATCACTTACTTTCTCCACATGGTCACGGAGTTTTTCTTTGAAATTGTCTCCATCTTTAGTAAAATGCAATTTCTCACCTTCTTCTCTTGATTATAAACAGTTTATATAAACTAATTCGTTAAAATGCAAATTTACCCTTCTTTAGATAGTTAAATTTTTTTAGATTGAGCCACTTTCTTTAAAAAGTTAACATTTTGTTTACAAAAAAAGATTGTTTTTATAATTCTCGTATATTATTATTATATTACATAAGTGTAACTTTTTTTACGAAAGGAGAAAAAAATGGATATTAAATCAACAGATATTAGAAGCCAGTCTTTATCTTCTTTTAAACCTAAAAAAGAAGTAAAGGGTGAAAGTAATTCTTTAGATGTTCAGGATAAATTTGATAGATCACCGGAAGGAAATGCCGAACCATTTGGTAAGAAAGTAGGTAACTGGATACAGAAACATATTATCGGAGATACGCCTGATACAAAGACCAGAGCTCAGATGAACAAAATGATGGCCATAGGCGCGGCAGGAGGCGGAGCAGTAGGAGCTGTGGCAGGTTTTGCCATGGGCTATGAAAATGCTGCCAAAGATAAAGTTACTGAGAACTGGCAGACTCATGATATAAAAGATCCGAAGCTGGAGGGCTGGACACACAGAGATGTGGAAGACGGTCATTATGTAGCACATGAATATGTTTATTATACTACAGAATCTGTATCTCATACAGGCTATAACAGCGATGGTTCTTCCTATACCTATTATACATCTGAAAATGTCCGTCATACCTATACTTATTATACATACGAACATGACGGATACTGGCACAGAAATGATCCCACTATAAGCTGGACAAAGGTAGGAGAATGGAAAACCCCCCATCTGGAACATTCAAATTCCATAGGCCCCCTTGGCGGTGCTCTTATAGGTCTCGGTGCAGGTGCTGTAGGAGGCGGAATAATAGGTGCAGTATGTTCTCATATATTTAAAGTAGTAAAACAGCTTAAAGAGGACTAACAGGAAGGAGGAAATAACGTGATTATAGGCAGTAATAACAGAATAGAGAATTTTAAACAGACAGGTTCTGTAGCAAAAAAAGAAGAAGATACAGAACTTTCATCTACAAAAGATAAGGTGGAAATAAATAAAGAAGGAAAACCGGAAGAACAGAATTTTTTACAGAAGACTGCCGGTAAGATAAAGGATTTTTATAATAAGAGCATCGTCGGTACCTATCAAAACATGGATGAAGGCGGAAAAGCTGCTCTCCATGGCGCAGCAATAGGTACTGCAATAGGCGGTGTCGGAGGATATGTGGCAGGGGCCATGCAGGAAGGAAAAGCAGTGGAGATAACCAGAACCTATCCTGTTCCTGTAATGGAAAATAGAAATCTTGGTCAGATTCCCAGTGACTGGTATCAGAATGACTGGTCGGGATGGGACCACGGCCCTGACAGCCATGCCCATGATTATGCTCCAAAGGGCTGGGAGAATGTTAACAGGGAATCTCCTGTCCTTGATACGGGGAAAAATCCTGTTATGGCCAGTAAAACAGAAACAATTTCCAGCCAGACCTATGGTAAAGTAGGAGGAACAATTATGGGATGTGCCATAGGTGCAGTAACAGGTTTACTCGGCGGAATAGCTTTTAACCTTATACGCCATTTCGGTGATGCAGAGGGGAAATAACAATGAATGTTAACAGCGGAACAGCGAGTCTGAGAAGTGCGACAGCAGGTCTGAGAACTGTTAAAACTGAAATACCTCAGGACGAAGGATTTATTCATAATATTGTTGATAAATTCGAGAGATCTGTAAGAGCTGTAGACGAATATACAAAACCAAGATTTGATCCGGAAAAAGGTATAGATACATCGGGAGATACGCGCAGTCGTTCTATAGGAGGAGCTGCCATGGCAGGTGCCCTGAGCGGTTTCGCATCGTCAGGGCTTTACGGAGTTCCGGCCGGAATAGCAGGTGCTGTGGCAGGAACCATAGTAGGGAAGAAAGGCGGTCTTCTCGGTGATGTAGGAGCAGGTGCCCTGGCCGGTGCTGCTACCGGTGCGGCAGTCGGTGCTGTCGTAGGCGGTCCTGTCGGTGCTGTAAGTTTTGCTGTTGCCGGTGCTTTCAGCGGTGCCATAGGCACTCTTTATGGCAGTGAAAAAGCAACTGCAAAAGACGGAACCTTTGGCGGTGCTTTACTTGGAGGAGCTATTCTCGGCCCAGCAGGAGCTCTTATAGGTGGAACTGCGGGAGGTATTGGAGGCAAGGCTTTTGATCAGACAGGAAGAGCAGTACTTGGAGCAATATCGGGAGCAGTTATAGGTGGTGCCACAGGTGCCATCGGTGGCCCCGTAGGAATTCTGGCAGGAGCCATAAAAGGTGCTCTCCTGGGTTCAGGAGGAGCAATACTGGGACCCAGATTGAAACAGGCTATAAGAAACTGCGGCGCAGATATTAATAAATGGATAGACAAACATCTGGAGCCTCATCTTAAGAATGTGAAACTGAAAAAATGGCAGAAAGTGGCTCTGGGAGCTCTGGCTATGGCTATCCCCATGGCTTTTTCTTTCGGTCTTGGCTTCGGATCGCCTGGAGCGGCAGCAGGTGCTGTAGCAGGCGGTCTTATGGGAGGTAAAGCTATGGCAAAAGCACTTAAGCCGTCTGTTTCTCAGGAATTAAATCAGGCACAGTCAAATGGATAAAAGGAAACCGGGTTATATAAAATGGATTTTAATAGGCTGCGGGTGTCTGACTCTTCTGGTAACAGGTGGAATTCTATTTTTTGCCCTTGTTTTCGGAGGAATTTTTGGCGGAGTCATGGGAGCCATTAAAAGCTCGGATGCCTATAAAATGTCTCTGGAAGTGGTAGAGAAAAGTTCCGAAGTTAAAGAAGAGATAGGTGTCATAAAATCTTACGGCTGGTTTCCCGGCGGCAGTGTAAATGTAAAGGGCGATACAGGAGACGCAGAATTGAGTATTTCGGTTACAGGCGAAAAAGGTGAAGGCACGCTTGAAACAGAGCTTGTAAAAGAAGGTGGAAAGTGGAAATTCACATCTGCTGTTTTTTCCGTGAATAATAAAGAAATTGATTTATTGAAAGAAAATTAAAGGTTTTAAATAGTTTTTATAAAATAAATAGCCGAAAGGCTATTTTTGTGTACAGGGAGAGTGATAATCGTAATGGGTAATGCGTAATGAGTGATGCGTGTTTTACGCGTCACGCGTCACGCGTCACGCGTCACGTCTTTTATGAACATACTTTTAACAGATAAATGCAGCAATAACTGTCCTTATTGTTTTGCAAAGGAAAAACTGGAAGAAGACAGCAGATTAAACCAGATGCCTCTTGAAAACTACAGAAAGGTTCTGGATTTTCTTAAAAAATCCAGAAATCGTTCCGTAAAGCTCCTGGGCGGAGAGCCTATGCTCCACTCGGATATCAGAGAAATAATCAATATGACAGTCGACGATGATGATTTCGAGAGTGTCGTAATATTCAGCGGAGGTATTTTCGACAAATCCCTTGTCCATCTTCTTACCCATGAAAAAATTCATGTCGTGCTGAATACAAACCATCCTTCTGATTATCAGGAGGGAAAATGGGAAATATTTATGAAGAATCTGGATTATATGATTTCCCTGGGCGTTGATGTAACGCCCGGATATAATATATATAAAACAGATTTTGAATATGATTTTATCCTTGATATTCTGGATTATTATAAATTAAAGAATTTAAGATGGACTGTGGCTGTTCCCATGCATTCCTATGAAAATCGTCACGTTCCCTTTGATGATTACAGGAAAATGGGAAAA
>JBEHWO010000086.1:0-18920 GCA_040217695.1 Vulcanimicrobiota bacterium
CTCCTGTTCTTCTTCTCTCTCCTGTTCTTCTTCTCTCTCCTGTTCTTCTTCTCTCTCCTGTTCTTCTCTCTCCTGTTCTTCTTCTCTCTTCTGTTCTTCTTCTCTCTCCTGTTCTTCTCTCTCCTGTTCTTCTTCTCTCTCCTGTTCTTCTTCTCTCTCCTGTTCTTCTTCTCTCTTATCTTCTTCTATTAAAAGTTCATCAAATGCTTCTTCCCCTTCTTTTACTTCTTCATCTTCACTTTCTTCTATTTCACTTTCCTCTATTGAAAGCTCATCAAATTCTTCTTCCAGTTCTCCTTCTTTTACTTCTTCATCTTCACTTTCTTCTATTGAAAGATCATCAAATTCTTCTTCCATAACGGTTTCGTCAATATCTTCTTCAAATGCTTCCTCTATTATGTCTGTTTCATCTGTTACTGCATCATCTGTTTCATCTTCATCTATGGATTTTTCTTCTGACATTATATCCTCAGGCTGCCCCGCCTGCTTTGTAACTTCTTCAAAACTCTTTGAAAATTCTTCCAATTTCTGCTGGTCAAATGTTTCCTTCGGTTTAAGGCTCTGTTTTTTTTCTTCTTCTCTTATCAGAGTAATAGGATCTTTTTCGCCTGCCCATTCCAGCAGCCCCGGGACAGACAGTTCTTCTTCATCCCCTTCTTCCAGTGGAGTCAGGGTACCTGACGAACTGTCATCATCAATATCCAGATCATAAATTTCATCTGATGTTGAACCATCTTCGTCAATTTGAAGATCAAAGACATCATCGCTTATATTCTGTTCCTGTTTTATTATTTTATATGTTTCGAGAGCATCCAGCATCTCTTTTGCATGTTCAAATCTATTATAGACTTCCCTTTCCAGTGCTTTCATAACTATCTGTTCCAGAGAAGGTGTAATATTGGAATTAAAGAAAGATATAGGCTCAAAATCAAGGGGGACAGGAATTTCTCCGGTAAGTAAATGATGCATTGTAGCTCCGAGAGCATAAATATCACTTCTTGGTTCCACCTGACCTTTGTACTGTTCTTTAGGGGCATAACCATCGGTACCTATAGAGGTTTTGGAAACTCTCTGTTCCGGGTTAACCACTCTGGCAATGCCGAAATCTACCAGCATGGCTCTTCCGTCTTTTCTGATCATAATATTGGCAGGTTTTATATCACGGTAAATTATAGGAGGTTCCTGATTGTGCAGATAATCCAGCACAGTAAGAATCTGCTTTGACCATTCAACAACCTTGTCTTCAGAAAGATTGGGGCTTCCTTCTCTTTCCAGAATTGTATCAAGATCTTCCCCTTCTATGAAAGACATGACAAGATAGTATCTTCCGTTTTCTATGAAGTAGTCATATACTACAGGGAGATGATCATGTTGCAATTTAGATAATATTTTTGCTTCACTGTTAAATCTTCTTATGGCATAATCCTGATCTTCATTATTGTCATAATCGGAAAATAGTTCCTTTACCGCACAAATCCTGTCAAGTCTTCCGTCTGTTGCCTTATATACAGCTCCCATACCTCCCGCCTTAATAAGGGAAATAATTTTATAGCGGGTTCCCACCAGAGCGCCGGGAGACAGAGAACTACCCGGGGTACCGATGGAAGTCAACTCTACACCGCAACTGCCGCAAAACTTGGAAGCATCAGAATTTTTAGCACCACAATTATTGCAGTAAAGGGGCATCTCATCACCTCTTCAAATATTATTTACTCCATAAGCCCCTGAAATAATATGTAAATTTTTATATATTAGTTATTTTGATTAAAAATCCTTCTATTTCTTTATAAAGAAACTCTTTAATCTATTTTTTTCAAACAAATGTTTTTTTTTCTTTATTTACTAATTTGGAAATAGCTTTCAGAACTTCATTTATAGAAAAAGGTTTTTCAAGAAAAGGATTTACCTCATGATCAAAAAAGTTCAAATTTTCGCATTTATTTATTGCACCTGACATAAATATAAAATTTTCCGCAAGTTCCGGTTTTTGTTCCTTTAACAACTGGAAAAGTTCACTGCCATTCATTGTCGGCATTTTTATATCACAGATTATTATGTCAAAATATCCTTTATTGGAAATCTTTTCAAGAGCACTCTGTCCGTCTCTGGCAATTTCCACTCTGTTTCCTTCTCTTGTAAGAGTTTCGTCAAAAAGCTGAAGTACTGTATCTTCGTCATCTATGACCAGTATATCAAAATCCTTTATATTCTGAGTCAGACTGCATATATTATTAACAGGAAAAACAATATTATGTTCAATAATAGGCAGAGCTATAGTAAAATTTGCTCCGTTACCTTCTTCACTGGATACGTGAATAGTACCTCCATGATCTTTTATTATGCCATAGGACAAACTCAATCCGAGGCCTGTTCCTTTTCCTACTTCTTTAGTTGTAAAAAAAGGATCAAATATTCTGGTAAGGTTTTCTTTTGATATCCCCGGCCCTGTATCGCTGAATTCAATAATAATACCTGTATCTTTTTTAAAGGTTCTTATATTCATAGTACCTGAACGACCTGATGATGTCATGGCCTGGTGGGCATTATTAATAATATTAAGAAATACCTGTTGCAACTGATGGGGATCTCCCATAGTAACAGGTAAATTCATATCAAGATTACATTTAATTTCAATATTATCTACTCTCATTTCATAAGATTTAAGTTCGAGGACATTCTTTATTATACTATTTATATCTATTTTTGTTTTTTCCGGTTTATGCATCCTGGCAAAAGATAATAAATTCTGAACGATTCTCCTTGCTCTGGCAGCTTCTTCCTGTATACGCTTTAAATCTTTATAAATATGTTTATCTGCCTCCAGCATTAATAGCTCTGAAAAGCCTATTATACCTGTAAGAGGATTATTTAATTCATGAGCCACACCTGATACAAGCTGCCCCATAGTAGAAAGTTTTTCAGATTGTATGAGCTGCCTCTGTAATTCAATTTCTTTTTCAATATTCCTGATTATATATGCAAGACCGATATTTTTACCTTTTTCGTCTTTTATAACAGTATAGGTTATTTTAACATGCACTCTCGTGCCTGACCTGGTAATTCTTTCAGTATTTATCTCTTCCAGAATACCTTTCCTGAGAGCTTCCGAAAGCAGTTCATTTCTCTGAATTTGCAGGTCTTCAGGAATTAATATCTTAGAGGATTTACCTATAATTTCCTCTGATTTATAACCAAATACCGTCTCTGCTCCTTTATTCCATGATGTTATTATAGAATTATTATCCGTTCCCACTATAGCCAGGGGGGCATTTGTTGTAATATTGGCAAGTTCACTTACATGTTCGTAAAGTCTGGCATTTTCCATTGCAATAGCCACCTGCAAAGCTATTTGATTTGCCACTTCCAGTTCAGTTTCAGAAAAGACATTTTCTCTATAACTGGCCACATTAAAAGTTCCAATAATTTTTCTTCTTACTTTCAGAGGAATCATAATAGCAGACAGGATTTCTCCTGTCGAAGAAGGAATTTCAGGCACTTTATCAACAGAAGGATTACAAACAGTGCCGGACACAGGTTCCCTGCTGAGGGTAGATACATTAAAAGGTATATAAAATTCATCTCCCAGTTCGATTTTTTCCTGCGAAATAAGTGTACGAACTTTTACGAATTTATCCCCTTTATCCAGAAGAGCAAGGCTGATAAGATCGTAATTTATCAATCTTCTGATCTGACAGCCTATTATTTTCAATATCTCTTCAAGATACAGACTGGAACTGATTGCTTTATTAATCTCATTTATAACCGATATTCTCTCCACTTCTTCAATAGAAGCTTTAAGGGTATTTTGCAGGTTTATAAGCCTTAAAATACTTTTAACCTTGGCCAGCAATTCTCTCAGGTCAAAAGGTTTTATTATATAATCATCTGCACCGTTTCTAAAACTTTCAAGTTTGAAGTCCATGTCATCACGGCATGTTAACATAATAAGAGGTATATTTTTAGTTTTAAAATCATTTTTCAATCTTTTACATACTTCAATACCGTTTAATTTAGGGAGCATTATATCCAGAATAATAAGAGAAGGCTTATCTCTGTAAGCCTTCAATAAACCTTCCTCTCCGTCAGCAGCACTGATTATTTCAAAACCTTCCTGCTCCAATGGATATGCTAACATTTCTACAGTCAGTTTTTCGTCTTCTACTATCAATATCCGTTTATTTATCATTATTTAAACACCTTGCCAGTAATATCCCCCGGTGGAGAATTAATTTATAAATAAGTGAAGTGATACAAAAATATAATTCCCTGCCAATCTGAAGGATATCGTTCAATTAACATAGAATTTATTATATCTCTTACTTACCTTTTCTTTCTTAAATAAATAATTAATATTACTGTTATTATAATCGGTATAACCATAAATGGTGCCAGACACGGCATAAATATACTGGTAATAATCAGAAAAAGGAGAAAAAACTTTAATATACGAATAATACTATTTACAGGAAGACTATCAGCATGACCTTTAGTAAAATTCAGGGATTTACTTATGAAAAGTGTTATTGAATACAAGAGTTTATCAATCAAATCTATTACCCCCTCAATATTTTTTAAATTATACCATTAATTTATCCAATCTGCAAATTATTAATTACATATAAAGGTGATAAAAAAATGAATAGAGAAGATAAAAAAGACTTTTTTCGTAATATACCATCACTGGAAAAATTACTTTCTACAGAAAAATTTAAAGAATTAAATCAATATTATCCGAGAAAATTGATCCTGAAAATATCAAGGGATTATCTGGATATGTTAAGAAGAACATATAACCCGGAAAATGAATTAATAGATTGTTCTGCAGAACATATATACATGCATGTAACGGGTGAACTGAAAAAACATGACAGAAAAGGACTGAAAAGAGCCATAAACGCTACGGGTGTAACACTTCATACAAATCTTGGCAGAACACCCTTATGCAAAAGAGCAATAAAAAGACTCAATGAAATACTGCATGGTTACTGTACTCTGGAAATAGATGAAACAGGGAAAAGAGGATCACGTCATAAAAGAGTGGAGGATCTGTTTCTGGAGCTTACAGGAGCAGAAGCGGCAGCAGTGGTTAACAATGATAGTGCTGCAGTTTATCTGGTGCTGGAAAAACTTGCAAAAAACAGAGAAGTCATAATATCCCGGGGTGAACTGGTTGAAATAGGAGGAGGTTTCAGAATACCGGATGTAATGAAAAGAAGTGGCTGTCATATGGTAGAGGTTGGTACAACAAATAAAACACATATGGAAGATTATAAAAAAGCAATAAGCTCCGGTACCGGCATGTTGCTGAAGGTTCATACAAGTAATTATAAAATAATAGGTTTTACGTCTTCCGTATCGGTTGAAGAACTGGTGGGACTATCAGGGAAAGAAAAAATTCCTCTCTTTTATGACCAGGGTAATGGACTTATGATAAATCTGAGATCTTACGGTTTTGAACATGAATTAAATGTTATTGAATCTATAAAGGCAGGTGTGGATATAATTGCCTTCAGCGGAGATAAATTACTGGGCGGGCCTCAGGCAGGCATCATACTCGGAAAAAAAGAATATATAGAACCGCTGAAAAAAGATCCCATGATGAGGGCTTTAAGGCCTGATAAAATGACTCTTGCTGCTCTTGAAGCAACACTGGAAGAATATTTATATTCGGATAGTCCCGATATTCCTCTTATCAACATGCTCACTGTAACCCCTGAAAAATTAAAAATCAAAGGAGAAGAATTGCTTAAAGAGATTGATGCTGTAAAATCCCCTGACTGCAGGATAAGTTTACAGAAAGGCGTGACTGAAACAGGAGGTGGAACTTTTCCGGGATTCACTATGCCTACATTTACGATTGCCATAAAATCTCCGAAAGGAGCAAAAAACATACAGGAAAAATTATACAGGCTATGTCCTCCTGTTTATTCAAGAATAGAGGAAGATCAGGTTCTGCTGGATCTCAGGACTTTAATAGACGAAAAAGACAGGTACGATCTCCTGCAAAGTCTTAAAAAAATATTTAATAATTGAAAGGTTAAAAAAGATAAAAGTTGAATTATTAAATTAAGAAGATTATGTATTTTCTATAAAAAAGGAGACGTGTTTTTATGAATGAGAATAACAGATTACTGTTAACACTAAACTATGTGTTCCCCCTCTGGGTATCTCTCTACACTCTGTTTATAAGTGATAAAAAAGATGATCCGACCTGTAGATTTCATGGATGGCAATCCCTGTTTCTGGGTATTATTATTTATGTTACAGCTCCGCTGTGTATCGGAATTGTCCCTGGCATATACAGTCTGTATTATGCCTATAAACTCTATACAACAGGTGAAGAAATGGTTATACCCCAGCTTACCGATATGGCCAGAAATCAGGCAAATAAATAGAAATAATTTTATGACAGAGAAGGCGATTTATTTATGGATGATAACAGGCAGAAAAATACCGGCTCTGCAGCAGGTTGCTATATCCCTTATATAGGATTATTTATTTCCATATATAATCTATTTACCGATAATAAAAAAGATGATTATTGTCGATTTCATAGCTATCATGCTATATTTTTATGGATTGCTATTTCTGTTATAATAATAGCCATTAATATTATTTCTTTTATGTCAGGTTTCCTGCCTATTATAGGCTCTTTTTTAGCTCATATTATTTCCGTACTGGCCCAGATTATAATGTACGGAGGCATTGTATACGGTATTTTCTGTGCCTATAATGCCTACCAGGGCATATCTTTCAGTATACCATACATAACTGAATGGACAAATAAATATCTGGAAGATAAGAAAATGCTTCCCTGAAAGTCTATAAACTTAAAAAATAGAAGATTATTATGACTGTACCGAGAAGCCATCTGTAATAAACAAAGGGGTAGAAAGTACCTTTTTGTAAATAATAAAGTAAAAATTTAATAGCTATATATCCTGATATAATAGATGTAATTAATCCAACTATAAAAGGTGAATTAATAAACTCCGTGTTGTATTTTAATACATGAAGGGCCTGAAAAAAAGCTCCTCCTCCTATTATAGGAATTGCCATGAGAAAAGAAAATTTCGTGGCACTTTCTCTGGACATCCCTCGAAACAAACCGGCTGTTATAGTTATACCGGATCTGGAAACACCCGGAGCCAGAGCCAGTGTTTCCGCAATGCCTATAAAAAGAGCATCCTTTATATTGCTATCTTCAAGGTTCCTCTTTCCTGCCTGCCTTCTCTCAATATAGAAAAGGAGGGCGCCGACAAGAATAAGGTTGAAAGCCGAAATAATGGGGCAACGGAGGTAATTAGTTATAATATCTTCAAAAAATACTCCTGCTATACCGGGAGGTATGCAGCTCAGGATAAAGAGCCACGAAAGTTTCCTGTAAGGATCTCCCTGAAAAGTTCTTTCTTTAATCGAATAAAAAAAACCTTTGAAGAGAGAAAATATTTTTACCCTGAAATACCATAATATACTTATAAGAGTTCCCAGATGAAGAGCTACATCAAAGGAAATATCTACTTCAGGCCAGCCGAGAAACCATCTGGTCAGAAGTAAATGGGCAGAACTGCTTACAGGAAGAAATTCCGTAACCCCCTGGATTATACCTAAAACAATTGCCTGATATATATTCATTACTTCAATGCCGAATCTATTGCTTCTTCTTCCTTTTTAGTAAGCTTACCGGGAGAATGCCCCTTTTCTAAAGGTTTTACGGAAAGATTATTTTTACTGAAAGCTATAACTATACCGTCTCCATGTTTGTTCAATAATGCAAAAGCCAGATCATTTGCCCCGTCAGATGATGATGAAGAACTTACTCCGACTCTTTGTATACACAGAGAAATCTGTTTATCAAACTCCTCTGTCATAGAAGTGAATTTTTCCGATTTTTTCATTACTTTCTGGGATCCTTCTCGAATTTCTTCAAGAATGGCCAGTATATTATTATTCGGTTCATTATTAACAGCAGTAATACCGGCTGTTTTTTCTTCTTTTCTGTTAGTCAGGGATACTATAATAAATGTCAGACGAACAAGATAAGCAATAATAAATACAAGAGTTATTATAATTAAAATTAAAATTAATAGAGAATTGATATTAATTACAGTCCTTTCTATATTCGTACCGACTACGAATTTTAGTGATGGGTGATGCGTATTTGTTTTACACATCACTCATTATGCTTTACTCATTCATTTCTCATTACTAAATTAGTATAATTCGGCACGCCAAGGAATTCTTCCCTGTTTTTTGCCATTAATTCCGGTTCTATTTCCCACAGGTGGTCTCTGCTCCTCAATTCATGAGTAACTCCTTCTTTCCCCTTGATAAAGAGTTTTCCTCCGTTATCAAGATACTGTCCTATGGATATATCGCAGAGACGGCCATAGTTTTCTTCTTCCTGTTCTATTATTATATTTTTCTCCTTTAATTTACTGAGAACTTCATCTTCAAGGAATTCTTTTTCAGTTTTAGGAAGACCATATTTATTTATGCTTTCCAGATCTTCTACATTAAAAATTGAATGTCCATGACCGTCACCTGTCACAACATCAAGATTTTTAACTTTTTTTCCACTGGAAAGTCTTCTGGCAAGTTCTTCTGTCGTAATTTCTACCGGTTCTTCAAATATCGAAAAAATCAAATTCTCAAAGAAACGGCATCCTTTTTTCTTCATATCTTCAATGAGAGATACACATTGATTCGAGGAAATTTCTGCTGTTCCCTGAATAACATAGGTCTTCTTTTTAATAGAAGATTTAAACTCTTTAAACATAAGCTCCAGAGCATCTCCGATATGATCGGATATTTTTCCCGGACCTATAATACCATCTTCAAAGAGATCTTCTAACATAGAAAAAGCACTTACAGAAAGCCAGT
This sequence comes from Vulcanimicrobiota bacterium, assembly GCA_040217695.1. Classification (GTDB taxonomy): domain Bacteria; phylum Vulcanimicrobiota; class SpSt-956; order SpSt-956; family JAKJGF01; genus CALARM01. The sequence continues at coordinate 8,884 of JBEHWO010000086.1, forward strand.
GCCCCATGGCACTGATCAGAAGATTACTGTAATCCAGAGATATATTCCCATCTTCAAGTTTGTGAAGGAGATTTTTAGCCCCTCTATGTTCAGTAATAGAATTAATATCTTCTTTTTTATCTGAAGATTTCATATAAAGCTATTTCCTGTAATAAATAAAAAAATACTCATTTTCAGATTATACCATAAACCTGATTATTATAGCAATACGATTGCGTTTTTTTACGACAGGTAAATTCACCTTTAGGGGTTGTCAAGAAATAACCCAATCATATTTACGTCTATATCGTGACGCGTAACGCGTGACGCGTTACGCGAGGATGATAACCGTTCTAACAATTTGCCAGGGTTATTTTCTTACAGTCCCTTAGTAAATAGTGAATAATGAATGAAAGTTAATGTCTTATTCCATTCACTTTTTCACTCTGAATATGCTATAACAAATTTATTTTGCCATTTTATGTAAAATCACCTGTCATTTTTACTGCAATCGTAACCTTCGTGACCGGTAAGCGTCACAGGAGGATATTCATGATAAATTCCACTATGAGTAATATAGCTATAAACATTTACTTATATGTCCGGAAGGTGCCGGTTATATGGATATTTGCACCGCAAAAATTACACTTCCCGTCATCATTTATTTCATAACAGGTGAGCATATAACCGCTTCTCCCTATAACTACCTTGCTGCAGGAAGGACACATTGTATTTTCACCGTTGACTCCCCATATATTTCCTATATAAACATAATGCAATTTTTTTCTGGCTATTTCCATAGCTTTTATGAGTGTTTTTTCAGGGGTTGCCTTTATGGTAAGTCTATAATCAGGATGATATCGAGAAAAATGTAAAGGTGTATGGGCACCAAGATTTTCAGCTATCCAGTCAGTAAGTTTTTCCAGTTCTTCGTCACTATCATTTTGAGTTGGTATTACCAGGTTTGTAATCTCCAGGAGGCAATATTCCGAAGCTGTTTTACATGTTTCAAGTACCGGTTCCAGCCTGGCTTTACAGAGTTTCACGTAAAAGTCGTTGTTTATCGATTTTATGTCAATATTCATGGCATCTATATAAGGCAGTAATTCCCTCAGAGGTTCCTGATTTATATAACCGTTTGTAACGAGGACATTTTTAAGACCTTCTTTTTTGAGAAGTTTTGCCGTCTCATAAACATATTCATATCCTATGAGAGGTTCATTATAAGTATAAGCAATACCTATATTGCCTTTTTCATGAGTGGATTTTGCAATATAGACTGCTTCTTCCGGCGTAATTGTCTTCGTAAAGGTGGAAAGTATTTTTTCTCCTCTTTCTGCAAGAGCCTGGCTTGAAGACCAGTTCTGGCAGAATTCACAGGCGAAATTACAGCCAAGTGTACCGAGAGACATTATTTTCCAGTTAGGATAGAAATGAAACAATGGCTTTTTTTCTATCGGGTCAAAAGGGGACCCGGTATACTGGCCGTAGATCAGGGAATATAATGTTCCATCTATATTTTTCCTGGCTTTACATACTCCTGTATGTCCGTCCTCTATGGTACAATTAAAAGGACAGAGCCTGCACCTGACTTTACCGTCATTCAGTCGTTCATAATACATTGCTTCTTTCATAATTATAAAAGATCTCCCTCCTGGGTAAGAACAAATCCATCTTTTTGCTTTTTCTCTTCTTCTTCTTTTTTCTTTTTCTCTATCCCTTCTGTAATTTCCATTCTCTGATCTGTTGTTCCCCTGGGAGCTTCTCTTGAAGAATCCTGACCGGTCCAGAAAAGATTTTCAAAGGAACCTCCGCCGTCAAAAATTTCAGATTTCATAAATACACCTCCCATATTAAAGTTATATGTTATAGTCAGGAATGGCCGTTAAATAACTGTCTCTAATATATTAATCGTGACGCGTAACGCGTAACGCGTGACGGGAGGAAAGAGACAATTAATAAACTGGCATTCCTTCGTTTCAATTATCCCGCTCTTATGTCACAACACGTAACTAAGTACCGTAACAGATAACTTAGTAACCAAAATCTTATATATCGTGACGCGTAACGCGTGACGCGTTACGGGAGCAGAAACTTTATATAAGCACATGATACGTAATTTTTTGGATACTCTTTTACCCGGTGTGGTACCAAGAACGGAATTTATATCACCTATAATCTATGATCCTCTCCTCAATTTTATTTTACCTTAAAATCGGCTTATTTTCAATGAGTAATGACAAAAAAAATCTAATGTAACTCCTCAAAAACAAGAGGATTTTTTGCCCTTGCCGCAGCTATATTTTTATCGACGATTCCTTTTTTGCAGAGATTTTTCAGAAAATTATCCATTGTGACCATGCCGTAATCTTTTCCTGTAGTAATCATATTTTCTATCTGATTCGCCTTGCCTTCTCTTATAAGATTTCTTATGGCAGAAGTAGCGACTAAAATTTCAAGTGCAAGGGTTCTTCCCGGGCCGTCCATTCGAGGAAGTAATTGCTGGGAAATTATACCCTGAAGACACTGGGAAAGCTGAACCCTTACCTGTCCCTGTTGATAGGGAGGAAAAATATCAACAATTCTGTCTATTGTTGTAGCAGCATCCGATGTATGAAGAGTACTCAATACAAGATGACCTGTTTCTGCTGCGGTGAGTGCAGTAGATATTGTTTCAAGGTTTCTCATTTCACCGACACATATGACATTTGGGTCCTGTCTCAGAGCATTTACAAGAGCATTGTTAAAACTACGGGTATCTGCATCAATCTCTCTCTGTATGACTATACTGTTTTTATGTCTGTGCATAAATTCAATAGGATCTTCAATGGTTATTATCCTTACCCTTCTCTGTGTATTGATAAGATCTATCATGGCATTCAGAGTTGTAGTTTTCCCGACACCCGTAGGCCCTGTTACAAGAACAAGACCGTTTGGTTTTAACGACAGATTTGTCACAACAGGCGGATGTCCCAGTTGAGCCAGACTTTTTATTTCCAGAGGTATTAACCGGAAAGCTCCTTCCACATAACCTTTCTGGTAATATATTGATGCTCTGAAACGGCCTACTTCGGGATTGGAAAAGGAAAAATTCAATTCCCACTCTTTTTCAAACCTTTCCCTTTTTTCTTCAGGAAGGATGCTGTAAATAAGACCCTGTGTGTCATCAGGTGTCAGGTCCCTTTCTTTAAGAAACCCGATCTGACCGTCAATTCTTACGCTCGGCGGCATACCCACGACAAGATGTAAATCAGATGCGCCGATATTCAGAGCCTGTTTCATTAAATCAACAATATCCATAATTTATACAACCCTTCTTAATGTAATCGTAACGCGTGACGCGTGACGCGTGAAGCGTTACCATAACCCGACTCATATATTATAACAGGACTTACGCATTTTGTCATTGCGAGAAGCGAAGCGACAAAGCAATCCCACCGGTTTCTGCTGTAATGACGGGATTGCTTCGCTTCGCTCGCAATGACAGGTTCTTCTTTATTTCTTACGGAAAGCGTAATACGTGAGGTAACCCATCACGCATTACGCATTACGCATCACGACTTATATATTTAAAGGCTCACTCCGATGGCCTGCTCTGAAGAAGGGCACTATTTTATTTCTGAATGCAGATGTGATGAAAAGGTATAATAAACCCAGAATTATACCTGTCAGTGTAAAGGAAAATATTTCGGGTACTCTTTTACCTGCAAGAAAACTTACCGTAAAGACTATAAGAATCGGCAGTAATTTACCCCTTGTAATCTTTTGATTTCTGAGCATTATAACCATATAAAGAGAGGACAGTAAAAAAGCCCAGCAGAATATGGAGAGGAAAAAATTACCTGTATAAACAAAACTGATTGAAGGGTTCTTCCCCTCTTCCATAAGGAGTTTTTTGAAGGTAAAAACCTGGCCGCTCTGAGGTATATATAACTCCACCGGCAAAACACCTGATACTCTGCCTGTATTATCTGCAAGGCTTACGCTGGTAAAATTCTGTACCATAACCTGCTGTTTCTCTTCGTCTCTCATCACCTGTTCTGATGAAGGAGCAATCTTTTGAGCAATACTTTTATCATAACCTTCATTTTCCTGCACCTGTAACGTACCTCCTGTTAATCCCCGGGATATTGTGCTTGCGCTTCTTTTCATATTACCTCCGAAACTTATGACTCTGTTATCTTCAGGCAGATATACTGTCCAGTAATATTCCGATATCTGTACATCACATGAAGGAAGAAATTCCGATTTACTGCCGAGGAAAGAAAAACTGCCGCTTTTACTCTTATAGGATACTTCCACTGCAAAGGAATTTAAAGAAGAATTCTGTCCTGCATCGGACTTTCTGAGAGGTATGAGAACTGTTCTTTTATCTTTGCTGTCCGATGCTTTTACAGGCTTTACGGGAGAACCTGATACAAAAGCATTCATAATCTCCGCTCCTTCAGGAAGTTTTATCTGCAGGAACTGTTTCAGGTTATTTTTCATCTGATATATTACCTTTGTAAGGCAGACTCCTTCATCGTTGACAAAGGTTATTGCCTGGGCACTGTCTATTGTGGCAGACAGAACAGGCAGTTCTTCATGTTTTTCCGTTTCTACTGACAGCACAAATGGGTGTTTGTAATAGCGGTAGGCAAGAATAACAGGACTTGTTGCCATGCTGTCGAGAGCAGACGGAAGTTCTTTTACATCTATTCTGTTTATGTCCTGTTCTTCTGAAGATTTCATTTCAAGGCTCGTTTTTGCTTCACATGCTATAAATCCCTTTTCCTGTTCAGCTCCTGTAACCTGAAGGAAAGGCACGGTCCATACAGAAGAAATATTTTTCAGAGGCTTTTCAGTTACAACCGTTATCTGTACATTACCTTCTGCCTTTTCAGTAAGTATGACATTGATATTTTTACCGTTTTTTCCTTCTTCCATAGTCCATGTCTGAAGTTTATCGCTTTTCACCTCAAGAATTTCCACATCTTTCGGGGCGAGAAAGTAAAAGCTGTCGGATTTACCGCGGACTATTGAAAGATTTATCTGGCTCGTAATCTGGACTGCCCCCACACTGACAGAAACAAGATGATTGACACCGGCATAAATTCTCGGTTTTACATTTATCTGAGTAGTTCTGTTATTAGTTGCCGTTGTAAGAGACCATGACACCTGCACTGACTCTCCTGCAGGAAGAGTTCCTTTAAAAACACTCCTGTTTTCTTCCGCAGATGTGTTTCCTCCCATGGAAGGAGTTACCTGGATATTTATACCTGTAGAAGGTACGGAGATCTTCAGATTGGATGAAGAAGACGGAGGCAGTAACAGGGTGGAAACAGTCGTATTACCGGATCTTTTTGAAGAAACAAGATAGGTAAAGGTAAGACTGTGTCTTCCGGCACCTTTGTGGATAATTGTATATTTTCCGTCTTTTGTATAGACAGGCATATCGGCACCGTCTACCTTTACTTCATTGAGAGCCGCCTGGGTACCTATAAGAGAAATTTCATTCCAGCCGCCGTGGAAAGAACTGAACATAGTGTTGCATTTAACTTTCAGAGAATCTTTTCCTGCCGTAACAGAGAGATCGGCAGTGCCGAATACGAGAGTTACAGGGGGGGGAGGCACTGACTGGGGGGCAGGTTTATTGTTTTTATTCATAAGCTGCAGGAACTGATCCAGGGGCACGGTAACCTGTCCCTGTTTGCCCTGCTCCTGTGCGATTGCAGCCGATACAAGGCCTGACATGATAAGGATAATCAAGAAAATCTTTAAAATTTTATTCATACTAAAATTCCTCCTTTATGATTTTCTCAATAGTCGCACAGAATGAAAATTTATTCCCTCTAATTTTTCAGGAGAATTATATGAGAATCGTAACGCGTAACGCGTAACGCGTGACGGGAGGAACAAATGCTCATACTTCTTTGTGACTGAAACGGTCATGGCAGTTTCATTGTTCACAAGTTCAATAATTCAGTTCTTTCCAGATAGAATTATTGTTGCAGTTAATTTGATATGTTATAATATTTCAGGAACGTTTGACTTTGTAAAAGGATGGTATGAATTATGGATACCACACAGAAAAAAAGAGAACTTTATCATCTGATTAACGAATTGCCTGAACATCATCTGCCCGGTGTAATACAGTATTTGAAATCTCTTATTAATAATACAGTTGATACATGGTCTAAAGAAGAAGAAAAAAACTTTTTAGAAGTAGAAAAAGCTCTTAAAAAACCTTTCACAGGAGTTTCCGGGAAAGAATATTCCGTTACTGTAGAAGCTCAGCCATATCGTGTCATTCTTTATGACGACACAGAATGCGGTGGATACTGGATAGATTGTCCTTCTCTTCCAGGTTGCGCTTCTCAAGGAGATACAGAAGAAGAAGCTCTTGAAATGATAAAAGATTCTATATCCGGTCATCTTGAGATTCTGAAAAATGGTTTATGAGCAGATTAAGCGGCCTTAAGCCTGAGAGAGTTATAAGAGCTTTTATACGTGCAGGATGGAAAGAAGCAGGACATACAGGAAGCCATGTCAAACTTGTAAAAAAAGACAATATTAATATTTTATCTATCCCTGTTCATAAAAAATCCATAGGAATTGGTTTAATAAGGGATCAGATAGCAAAATCAGGTTTGACAGTAGATGAATTTTTAGAATTCTACAGGTAATTTTACAGGGGCCGGTAAAATCGGCTCCTGATTTAATTTTGTTAATATAATTTTGAATAATTATTATGAGATTTGTTATAACATATATTTAAATTGTCTGAACCGGGATTTATGGGATTAAAAGATTGACAGGATTTTGTTCACCGTTGACATTAATAAAATCCCATTAATCCATAAATCCTGAAAATCCCGGTTCAGACAAAAGAAAGGACAGAATAATCAATGAATAAAAGTGCTATAAAGAATTTCTCCGTAGAAGCAAGAAAAAACCTTCTCTATCATGTAGCTAAAAAAGCAGAATATTACGGCATAACAGAAAAATATATAGAACCTGTGACGGGTGAATCCGAAGACGGTATTGTCATAGGAGACAGGGTACATATCAGAAAGATAAAAAAACAGAGAGAAGAACTTGTAAGAATGGTTTTGGAGAAAGGTTATAAACAGGTCATGGAAGAAGGGGCCTGTACCTGGTTTAACCGATTTATAGCCCTTCGCTTTATGGAAGTGAATGATTATCTTCCCGCAGGTGTAAGAGTTCTTTCTTCAATTACTCCCGATAAAACAGAACCTGATATAATAACCTCTGCCCTCTCTATAGATCTTCCTGTGGATAAAGATATTATTTATGGATTTCAGGATAATAATGATTCAGAAAGTTTATATAAATACCTTCTTATTATTCAATGCAATGAATTATCTAAAGTACTTCCTTTCCTTTTTGAAAAGGTTCTGGATTATACGGAACTGCTTCTGCCTGATAATCTCCTTTTTACCGATTCCGTCATAAGAAAACTCACAGCAGAAATACCTGAAGAAGATTTTAAAGAAGTAGAGATAATAGGGTGGCTTTATCAGTTTTATATTTCAGAGAAGAAAGACGAAGTTTTTTCTGATTTAAAGAAAAACATAAAGATTTCAAAAGAAAACATTCCTGCTGCGACACAGCTATTTACACCTGCATGGATTGTGAAATATATGGTTGAGAATTCGGCCGGAAGGCTCTGGCTTGAGGCCCATCCGGATAAGGAACTGCAGGGAAAGTGGAAATATTATATAGAGCCGGCAGAACAGGTTCCTGACGTTCGGAAGCAGCTGGATGAAATAACAGATAAAAATCTGAATCCTGAATCTATAAAAATCTTAGATCCCTGTATGGGTTCGGGTCATATCCTTGTTTATGCCTTCGAGGTCATGTATGAGATTTACAGGAGTGCCGGATATGAGGAAAGGGAAATTCCACATTTGATTTTAACAAAAAATTTGTACGGCCTTGATATAGATGACAGAGCGGCACAGTTAGCGGCATTTGCCGTAATGATGAAGGCAAGGAGTGTTTATAGAAGGATTTTTCGTGAGGAAATTTCCCTCAATCTCTGTTCCATTCAGGAATTTAATGGAGGGGCCTTTCGCGAAACACCCCTGCAGGGTTATCCTGTTCTGATGGATCTGTGCGAACAGTTCGCTGACGGCAAGGAATTCGGTTCTTTAATTGAGGTCAGGGATTTTGACAGAAGAGAGGTTGAGAAGGAACTGGATAGATTTGCGAGAGAACATGATATGTTTTCCCATCATCTGGTTGAAAGAGTGGAAGGGATTGTGAAACAGGCCGGTATTATAGCCGGGAAATATGATGTGGTTGTGACCAATCCGCCTTATATGGGGAATAGAGGAATGAGTGGGACTTTAATAAAGTATTTAAAGAAGAATTTTTCGGATTCGAAAAGTGATTTGTTTGCCTGTTTTATTGAGAGATGTATAAAATTCACAGATAAATCCGGATTTACAAGTATGATCACCCAACATTCCTGGATGTTTTTGGCTACTTTTCAACGATTAAGAGAAAAATTATTAAAATTAAATACTATTTCTTCAATGCTGCATCTTGGCCCTAGATGTTTTGAGGAAATTAGTGGCGAAGTTGTTCAGAGTAATACTTTTGTCATTAAGAATGAGTTTATTAATAATTATAAGCCTACATTTGTTAGACTTGTAGATTTTAATAATCCCCAACAGAAAGAGGGAATTTTACTGACGGGAAAACATAGATTTTCTAACATTACACAGTTAGACTTTGCAAAAATTCCTGGATCACCTATTGCTTATTGGGTAAGTTATAAAATAAGAGACATATTTGAAAAAGTAATTAAATTTGGAAATATTGAAAAACCACGACAAGGAATGTCTACAAACGACAATGAAAGATTTCTAAGAATGTGGTATGAAGTAAATTTTATTAAAATTGGTTTTAGTTATAAAAATAGTTATGATGCAAAAGAAAGTAAGTTGAAATGGTTTCCTTATAATAAAGGTGGAGGTTTTAGGAAGTGGTATGGGAATAATAGTTATTTAGTGAATTGGGAAAATGATGGTAAAGATATTAAAGAATGGTTAGTAAATAATCCCCAAGATCCCGATACAACACACTGGTCTAGACGTATAATTAATACAGAATATTATTTTAAAGAAGGTATAACATGGTCTGATATAAGTACCGGTAATTTTGCCTGTAGAAAATCATTACCAGGATTTCTCTTTGATGTAAAAGGATCTTCTGTATTTCCCGATGGTGAAAATAGAAATTATATAATAGGTTTTCTAAATTCGAAATTTACAACATTTTGTCTAAAATTACTTAATCCTACAATGACATATCAGGTCGGCAACATAGCCTCCCTCCCCATAATCTTCCCCTCATCCGAATCCGTCAAAACCCTGATAGATACCCTTGTACAGGAAAACATCCAGATTTCCCGGCGCGACTGGGACTCCTTCGAAACCTCATGGGACTTCCAGCTTCACCCGTTTATCCAGCACAGGACAGACGGCAGGATACAGAATACCTTCAACTCCTGGAGATCCTACACAGAATCTCAGTTCAACCAGTTAAAATCCAATGAAGAAGAACTGAACCGCCTATTCATAGAAATCTACGATCTATCAGATGAACTCACTCCAGAAGTGGAAGATAAAGATATCACCATAAGAAAAGCAGACCTGGAAAGAGACATAAAATCCTTCCTGTCCTATGCAGTGGGCTGTATGATGGGCCGCTATTCCCTTGACTCCTCCGGCCTCATATACGCAGGAGGCACCTTCGACCCTTCAAAATATAAAACATTCCCTGTCGATGATGACGGCATAATCCCTGTCCTTTCGGCAGACTGGTTTGACGATGATATAGTGGCACGGTTCATAGATTTCGTAAGAGTCACCTTCGGAGAAGAGAATCTCTATGAAAATATCGACTTCATAGCATCTGTCCTGGGGAAAACAGATAATGAAACTTCAAGAGAGAGAATAAGAAAATATTTCCTGAATGATTTCTATAAAGACCATGTAAGAATATACCAGAAAAGGCCAATCTACTGGCTCTTTACATCGGGGAAAAAC
>JBEHWO010000087.1:0-18859 GCA_040217695.1 Vulcanimicrobiota bacterium
ATGAATTGTTGTAATTTTCCATAAATCATAGTTTACAACATATAACGCGGCTCTGCAACAATGTTGCAAAGCCTAAAGGTGTGGGGCCTCCGCCCCCACGCCCCACCACCGACATTGTCGGTGGCTTAGCTACGAGTTAAATTTTTATATTTTCAGATTCCACATATATCATGCCACTTTCACAGTCACTTCTGACAATAAGACCGAGTTCCAGGAGTATTTTTAAAAAACTTCTGTTACGGCTCATTTTCTCATCTTTAAATATATAATCATAGGAGCCACCGGGAGACCAGTAATATTTCTTTAAATAGGTTTTAACTATATAGTCTACTCCCTTTCCTCTGAGTCCTTCAAAATCAGTTTCTGCTGCGGAAATTTTAATGAGTTCTTTATAAGCTTCATGAGACAGAACAAATTCTTTATCATAGTTTTTCACCATAAAATCCACATAATCTTTCTGAGAAGGGAAAGAATACTCTTTCTCGTTATATAATGTCATATACCAGTCAGTATTGGTGCAGACTACAGATGATTTTTCTCCGCTGTTCCTATCTTTAATTTTAATCAGGACAAAAGATTCCGATGTGGAAAATTCTTCAAATCTCTTTCTTAAAACATCTTCATTCTGATAATCTCCTGCCATGGAGGGAGCAACAGCGGTAAAAAGAAAAAAGAACGTTAAAATTATTAGCGTATTATATATCATAATTCACATACTCAAAAACTATGAGTAATCTTTCCACTTCCTTTTTCTTGATAAAATATTTCATATTTCAGATGTATGACCAGCATAATTTATAATTCCATTTTTCTATAATTTTAAAAATAATTTCTATAGTTTTTGTCTCCTTACTTATTCTTTGTTGACTCTGGTCATCAAATACTCTGTAATATACATTCATATCCAGATATAAGTTCATTCTAAAATCCTCTATAATTGAATATTCCCTTAATTTATTGTAACACAATCAGATTAAGAAAAAAAGAGTGTATATATTACTCCGGACCAGGTTATAATATGGTATAGTAACGAAGGAAAGCAAAGAGTAAAGATGCAGAAACGAGAATGTCGTATGTAAAGAAGGCAGGTTTTGAGTTTACGGAAGAAGAAATAAAATGTCAATTAGTTGAGTTAAGTGACGATGAGTTAAAAGGGGTAGCAGGAGGAGGTATTGCTTATGATTGTTTTGTAAAGCATTTGCCTGGATGCGTGTGAGTTTACGTAATGGATGTTTAATTACCCTGACGAGAGCATTTGATTTACATATGAGTATAGGTTCTTAAAAATTTCAGAATACCGGTTTTATCTGAGATCTTTACTATACAAATTACCGAATCTATCAATAACCTGAACAGAAATATTAGCTTCTTTTTGAGTTGGTTTTGCTTTAAACAGATGCTGAGTCTGACCTGTACTCAGCCATGAATACTTACTGTTCTTACCTGGTGAATAGATCTGTTTTGCCTCAGGATCTTCTCCCCAGTAACGCTCCATCTCGCCTTTTATTACGCCATTTTCTAACCAGAAGACTTTCCACATCGGGTCGTAATTATATACATTTGCTATAAAACAATCAGAATGTTCTTTATCGCTTCCTACAGGATAGAGAGTGAATTGATCACTCCTGCATTTATTCACACCTTTAAAATACCAGGTCAGTTTACTACCATCTACTTCATACAGATTGTATCCTTTGGGAGTGCCATCAATCCCGATTTCACCCTGCCACCAGGCAGCGCTTGCAGCAACATGGGTATGCTCCAGAATAGTATCAGAAATTACGGTATTCCATTGTTCGTGACTGTGGCCCGCCATTATATGAACCTCATAGCCTTTAAGTAAATCGTATAACACCTGTGCATTAATCAGTGAATTTTTCTGTAACCCTATCAGGTCTGGTTTTTCTGCCGTTTCAGCATAAGTCGTTGGAATATGGAGAGATACAATAATAGTGGCACCCTTCGGTACCAATTTTAAATCTGCTTTTAACCAGTCTAACTGTTTCTGATCCAGATAGCCCATATAGTGATATGAATAGCCGTAGTAAAACACATCATCAAGTGTAATGTAGTGAATCTTTCCTATATTAAAAGAATAATATGGAGGGCCGAACCTGGTCTGATATGTAAGATAAGATGTTTCATTGGTTATGTTTGAGTAATCCATATCGTGATTGCCGATGGCATGATAGAAAGGAATACCGGTTCCTGATAGTGTTGCAATATAATGGTCAAAAAGATTGAGTCTATCAAAGACCATATCTCCGCAGGAAATACCAAAGACAGAAATAGAGGGATCAAGTCCGGAAATTGTTTCTTTTACATCATACACTACATGTTCAAATAAATCCAGTTCAGACGGTTCTATTACCTGAGGATCTGCCATTACAATAAAGGCATGTTTTTCCTGGCTCTTTCTGCTTTTTATTACTTCAAAATTACGAACGAATACATCACTGTTTTCATTATTAATACTTTTATAAAAAATAGGCAGACCATTTTCCAACGGTGCTTCGTAGCCAGACGGAAGGGTATAATAAATGAAAGATTTACCGGTATCACTGAGAAGATAATAGGTTCCGTCACTATCAGTAAGAGTACAGAATTCGCCGTCAGTCACTAAAATACCGGCAAGGCCTTTCTCCTGACAGCATATTTTTCCTTTAACCGTAATATGTCTGAGACATTCATCTGCAGACAATTGAACCGTAAAAATTAGTAACACAAACAATGTAAAGAACATTCTAAATATAGTCATCTATCTAAGATCCCCCTTATAATCTTATTCAATTACCCTTAAATTATTTTGAGTCCAGCACTTCTCGGACCTTTGCCGCAACAGTCTTTCTGGAGAATGGCTTTTCCAGGAATGCTTCATCCATGACGCCATGGCTGGCAATTACATCTGCCGGGTAACCGGACATGTAAATACATTTCATACCAGGTCTGATTGTATGTATTTTTTCCATCAATTCTCTTCCATTCATCCCGGGCATTACTACATCTGTAATCAGAAGATCTATATTTTTAGAATGTTTCTCTGCCAGATAAATGGCCTGTGCAGGCGTTGTAGCCGTAAGGACGGTATAACCAAGTTTTTCAAGCAACATTTTGCATGGTACAAGGTAACCTTCTTCATCTTCAGCAATCAGTATAGTCTCTGTTCCTGCCTGCAATTTATCCGGCTCTTTTTCTGCTGGAGCCATAAGAGGTTCCGATTTAAAGCGAGGCAGGTAAATTTTGATGGTTGTACCTTTGCCTTCTTCACTGAATACATTGACAAAGCCATTATTCTGATGAACGATACCATAAACAGTAGGCAATCCGAGACCTGTTCCTTTACCGACTCCTTTAGTAGTATAAAAAGGTTCAAAGATATTTTCCAGTATTTCTTTACTCATTCCAACACCTGTATCGCTTACAGAGAGGAGTACATAATCTCCCGGAATAATTGCTTCATTACCTGCGAAATATGAAGTATCAAACACGGCATTATCTGTTTTCAGTGTAATAGAACCGTTATTGTGCATGGCATCACGGGAATTGACTGTCAGATTTACCACTATCTGATCGAGTTGATTTGGATCAATTCTGACCTTCCAGAGATCAAGGCACGGTGTCCAGATAAGTTCAATATGTTCGCCAATAAGCTGACAGAGCATTTTATGCATAGCTGATAAAGTTTTGTTTATATCCAGTACCTTTGGAGTTACAGTCTGCTTGCGGGCAAAGGCCATGAGTTGTCTGACAAGATTTGCCGCTCTCTGTGACGAATTAACAATCAGTTGAAGCTGAGAATATAACGGATTATCAGGTTCCAGATCCATCATAATTACTTCCGAACAGCCAATAATAATTCCGAGTATATTATTAAAATTGTGTGCCACACCGCCTACCATACGGCCTACAGATTCCATTTTCTGCGCATGAAGCAACTGTTTTTGCAGTTTTTCTTTTTCCTCTTCTGCCTGCCTGCGCTCTGTTACATCAAGGCCACAGGAATAATTTTTTTCTCCAAGGGTAATATAACCCCAGGAGATATATTTTTTAGAACCATCCTTGCAGGTAACCATAACTTCCTTCAATGGCCCGACTGTTGAATTTGTCTCCATTGCATGTGCGATCTTTCCGCTCCATTCCTCCAGGAGTTCCCTGCGGTATTCTTCATCGGGATAGGCAAGGTTAAACCATTCTGCACCTGTTGGTATATCATCCATAGTATAACCGAACCATTTGATAAATGCAGGATTTAAGTATTCGCATTTCTGTTCTATACCGGTCGAGAGATGTATGGCAATCGGCAATGTTTCCACCATTGATCTGAAGTTTCTCTCCGCTTCTTCAAGTGCTTTTTCTTTTAATTTACGGTCTGTAATATCTTCGCCGGAGGAAAGGATATCAGTGATTTTACCTGAAGAATCGCGAAGGAATGCGTTATGAAAAGCAATTATACACTCTTCACCGCTTTTTGTAAGAACAGGATTTTCATAATATTCCACAGGAGATATATCACCGTTTACCAGTTGTTGAAAGACTCCTCTTACATCTTCTTTTATTCCTTCCGGCAGACATGTATCAAACCAGTTACGGCCTGTAAGTTCTTGCTCAGTATAACCCAGAATAGAACATCCCTTTTTATTGATCCTGGTAATACATCCTTCCCTGTCCAGAACCAGGAGCATTACTCCGGCAATATCCAGATACATCTGGGTCTGGCAGTGTTCTTTTTTCAGTGCCTCATCCGCCTGTTTTCGCTCTGTAATATCGGTCACAATCCCGACAACATTGGTAACGTTATTGTCCTTATCTTTGATCGACGATACTGACAGATCACCCCAGAAGACAGAATTATCCTTTTTTACAAAGCGTTTTTCAAGTCTGTAATTTTCTATTTTCCCCTGAACGATTTTAAGAAACCATGCTCTGCTGGTTTCTTTATCGTCAGGATATGTTATATCCAGATTAGTGAAATTTCTCATTTCTTCCCTGTCATAACCAAGGATTTCAATCCACCAGTTGTTAAACATGACATATCTGCCAGTTGTATCGGTAATTGCAATTCCTATATTGGCAATATTAAAAATAGCCTGCAGTTTTTCTTCGCTTTCCCTGAGAGCTTTCTCTGCCAGTATACGCCCTGTAATATCTCCATAGGCAATAGCAACTCCATATTGCTCTATAGGAATGGGAGCAGCGGTGACGCTAATCCATGTAATATTACCATTATCTTTAACTATTCCCATTTCAATATTTTCTACGAGATGATTCTCTTTCATGGCTCTCACACTGGCATATTCTTCTGCAGGCATAAGTGTTCCGTCTGTACGCACTATCTGCCAATCAGGGGAATTATATTTTCTTACGGTATGATCATCATAACTCATACCGAGCAAGCGTTCTGACTCTTTATTGGTATCAATAATTTTACCGTTCTTATCAGTTATGCTTATACCAAGAGGGAAAGATTCAAAAAGTACTTTGTATTTTTCCAGGGCAATATGTAAGTTTTCTTCCAGCTGTCTGCGGTCTGTAATATCAGTAATTATCGTCTGAAACATCAGTTCTTCCGGGCCCTCCAGAGGAGAACTTAAAAGTTCTATCCGCACACCGTTCTTATCCCTGAGACGCAGTTCTGTAGAGTTCTTATCAGACTGTGTATCAAAAGTCTTTAAATGACTGAGGAATTTATCTCTATCACATTCTGAGATAAACAGATTGAACGGCATATCGATTAAAGAATCTCTTTTCAGACCGAGTATGTTTGCTCCGGTGAGATTTATATCTTTTATAACTCCCTTTTTATCAAGCCTGCAGTATCCGACGGGAGCAAAATCATAGAGAATGGCGTAACGGTCACGGGATTCTTGCAATTCGCGAAGCTTTTCTCCGAGTTCTCTGTTCTGTTTCTCAAGTTCATCGTGATGAACCTGTAATTCCCGGATTGATTCTTTCAGATTTTTATCTGTTTTAAAAGGCTTTACAATAGAGGAAAGACTCTCAAGTTCTTCCAGCAGTTCATCTCTGGACATTTGTTCATATTTCATTTATATTTTACGTTCCTTCAAGAATTTCCAGAAACATCTTCACTGTTTTGAGATTATTCTACATTTTTTCTGCACTATCCTGCAAACGAGCTATTTTCTTCAGAATTATAAGAGCGATAAGAAATTAACCGATATTTTTAAATTTTTCCGCTGAGATTTTGAAAAAATTAAAAATTATTTAAAAGCTGGATGGCGGAGCTTTCAGGAACTCCGGGCACAGGTATATTTCCTGAACGAATTCCGTCATACTGCTCCAGATCTTTAATAAATCGGTTTTTGTGACAGTATTTACGAATAATTCCCTGCTGTCACGAAAACATGCAAGGCAGCCGAAAAGCCCGTATCCGCCGGGGTAATAAGCTGAAAAAGCACAGTTAAAACAGGATTTAATATAAACTCCTTTTTCTAATTGACTGTGTATATCGCCAAGGGCATCATCAAACCATCCGAAGGTTTTTCTGGTTTTAACGGATATGTTTTCCACAGATAAATTCAAAAAAAGTTCTTCCCTGTCTATTCCGCCGTTTTCTTTCGGTTCACCCAGTTCCAGATGAATATGCAGATTGCCGATGAGGAGCCTGTTATTTGAAATTACAGGTACAGGAATAACAGTAGAAATACTACAGGAACACAGACAATTGTGGTTAAGGGTAAAAAGAGAAAGTTCCGAAGGATGGTACTCTTTCACAGGGCTCAAACTATCAAAATCACTGCCGGAAAATTCTATTTCTCTCAGTGATAGTGAGAGAACTTTGCCGTCATTCCGGATAGTCGTTGCAATTTCGCCGTTTTTATCCGAGTAATTAGTAGTGTAGCCAGTTCTTTCCATCTTTTTTATATTATCCAATCTCAATCAATCTCCAAATAAAGAAACTGTTTCTTTCAATTTTACTATAACATCGACTTCAAAGGGGCATCTTGTCATACACTGTCCGCATTCCATACAGGCAGACGGTTTTACGGGAAGGGCTTCATAAGTTTTTTTAAGTTCTTCCGTCATTTTAACAGTGGCACTGTCCAGGAGAGTAATGACCATGGCTATATTAATATTTACCGGACATGGCTGACAGTGGTTGCAGTAGCAGCATACACCTTTAAAAGATTCGTTCAATTCCGACATAACTGCAGTATAATCCTTCTCTTCGGAAGAAGCTTCAAAAAATTTTAAAACATCCGTTAATTCCTGCTGATTTTTAACTCCAGGCACAGTA
Source organism: Vulcanimicrobiota bacterium (assembly GCA_040217695.1). Classification (GTDB taxonomy): domain Bacteria; phylum Vulcanimicrobiota; class SpSt-956; order SpSt-956; family JAKJGF01; genus CALARM01. Next base: position 7,256 of record JBEHWO010000087.1, read on the forward strand.
GCCGAAATTATTTCATCTGAAAGAACATAACTCAGGCTTTTAATAAGAGATATTTTCGTATCTTCTTTAAAGATTTTACCTCCTGCAAAAGGCTTCATGGCGACAAAAGCAGTGCCGGTTTTTCTGCATGCTTCATAGAGACTTTCCTCGGGAATGGAAGCAGATAAAATGTGTCTGGGATACATGAGGACATGGATTTTACCTGTTTCTACCGCTTTCTGTGCTACAGGAAAGCTATGGGAACTGAAGCCGATAAATCTTGCTTTTCCTTTTTCTATCTGTTTTAAAGCCAGGTCGTAAAGACCGCCTGAGAATATCTCATTAAAATCTTCTTCTTCATCTACAAACTGAATAAAAATTATATCCACATAATCCGTATGAAGTTTTAAGAGAAGATCGTCGAAAAGATCTTCACATTCTTTCATATCTCTGGTTTTTCTGTACTGGCCGTTTTCTGTCATGGCGCATCCCGTATGGCCGGCAATTATTACTTTATCCCTTCTGCCTTTGAGAGCATTACCTATATCGGTGCGATATTCGGGAAAGGAGAAAAGAATATCCATGTAATTAATCCCTCTGTCTGTTGCTTTATGAATGACAGAGGAGACAGTTTCAGATGACTGCCCGTTAAGATATTCCGTTCCCAGGCCTATTTCACTTACGGGAATACCTGTTCTTCCGAGTTTTCTATATTGCATGTGACTCAACTCCCGATTAATTTTCTAAAAAGAAACGATAAGAGAAATCGTCTATGGTGTAATTCTTTCTATACCGAAAATATTGTCTGTTATAGAAGGATAACTCTTTCCCGCCTGTGTTTCTATTCTTTCTTTAAGCACACCGGCACCGTTTTCTATATCCAGTTTATAGATCCATGCATGTTCAACAGAACCTGCAACGAAAGGAGAATGAGTGGCAATAAATATCTGGGCATTTTTAAATAGCTTCTGAATAACAGGAAGTATCTTTCTCTGCCATGCAGGATGAAGATGTACTTCTATTTCATCCAGAAATAATATTAAATTTCTGTCCAGTATATCCATATCATCTTTCCAGGGAACTCTGTCCATAAGGATTAAAAGATCTGCAATCCAGCTTATAATAGATTTCAAACCGTCAGGGAGTAAATCGAATTCAAGTTCGTCATTATTGATTTTGATCTTTACTTCCATTGTTTTGTAATGGAATATGAATTTCACTTTACAATCTGTAATCTGTTCAATGGCAGATTCTATTTTTTTTATGGATTCTTCATATTTTTTTGCATCTTCGGTTTTACCTTCCTGGTAGGAAAAGGCAATCTTTGCTTTTGTATTTGCAATCCATTGCAGTATTAATCGGGAATTAGTCGGCATATCAAATCTCAGTGTGGAGGAAAGGGGATATTCATTAATTTCCTTAATGGATTCTATTTTTTCTGAAGTGATGGTACGGTAGCCGGAATAACCTGCAAAAAGAAAGTCCAATGGTTCTTTATTAATATCTTTATGGAGTGTATAAATTTGCCAGTACCTTTTAATCTCATCTATATCATTAATTCTTTCATAAGAGTTTAACATCACTACGCAAGGTGTTTTATCTTTCTTATTTGATTTCTCATAATTAATAGCTATATAACTATTTTCATTCCTGAATCGCTTAATTATGAAGTAATCATCTATAGCTCCTGCCAGGGCATAAAGAATTGTGCTTTTTCCTGTGCCGTTAATTCCTGTAAGAATATGAATATCTGCCAGGTCTTCCCTGAGTTTTCGGCCGAATTCAATTACGAGATGGTCAAAGACTCCTATATCTTTCAATTCCAGTTTTGAGATGTGCATAAAATCCCCCTGATTTTTTTCTTTTTATTATATCATCACATAAAAATCTTTCAATTTAATTATGGCAAAAAATGAGGCATTTCTTTAATATTTTCCAGACATTCTTCCAGAGATAAATCTTCGAAGAGTTCAGACCATTGCTCTGTATGTCTCATATAAGACAGGTTGAATTTATTGCTACTCATATATTGTAAACGGGCAAATTTAACTTCAAAAGACGGACTGACGGCATGAGGAGAAGGTGAATTATATATTGCAATAAAGTAGAAATAACACTGATGCCATTTACTGTGCATATCTACAACGTAATTCCAGTCTCTATCCTCCGGCGGTGGTTTGATGTGCAATGGTTTTAATACTGTTTCAATAAATTCATCACATTTCTTCTTTACCTCTATTTTAGTTCTATCAGGGACTGTTGCTTTTGCCGGTTTAGGTGGAGCAAACATCCAGACTTTCTTTTTACCCATACTAATTATCCTTTCTTTGTTATCGTATCATCACCGAACATTTTTACTGTTCTATTATTTTTATATTATTCCTGTTCGGAAAATTCTTAACATTTCTTACACATTATAATCTATTATTATATAAATAAAAATACTCTTTCTCTAAAAAACAACTTATCATAACTTGCTTTCCCATAAAAAACCTGTATAATTTTAATAAAATATGTAAATAGTAGATACACTACAAGAAAATATGGAGATTTTCAAAATTGGATAAGAGCTATAAATGGAAAAGATTTTATTCTCCCAGAGGAAAAACTATTGATCTATATGATAATGGTTATTTGCCTGACCCGGAGATAGAGCCAGAGAAATACATAAATCCACATGTTGTTCCATTTGAAAGAATAAGTAATATACCCTGTCTGGTAATACTTGGAGAGCCGGGAATCGGGAAAAGCCATTCTATTCTGGAAAAACACAGAGAGTTAGAAAAACTGGCTACCAATAATCTTTTATTTAAACTTCGTTCCTATGGTGAAGATCTATTTTTTAAAGATAAAAAATTTCTTTTATTGGGAAAAAATAAAGATAACTTTTATCTATTTATAGATGAATTGGATGAATGTATATTGAGAAAAAATAATATAGCAGATGTTTTATGCAGAAAATTCAAAGAATTCAAAGAGTATTACAATAATCTCCCTAAACTTCGTATTGCCTGCCGGACAGGATTGTGGCCGGATAATCTGGAAGAAGGTTTAAAAGAACTATGGGGTAAAGATAATGTAAAAGTATATGAATTGGCACCACTTCGTCGAATTGATGTTATAGAAGCAGCAAAAGATAATGAGTTAGATCCCGACACATTCTTAAGACAAATACAAGAAAAAGAAGCTGTTCCACTGGCAATTAAACCGATTACACTCAATTTTTTATTAAATACTTACCTGAAAGATAAACAATTACCGGCTAATAAAACAGAACTTTATACAAAAGGTTGTCGTTTACTCTGTGAAGAGCAAAACAAAAGGCTTCGTGGCGCTAATCTGAAAGGTAAATTTCCTGTAGCTCATCGAATGATAATTGCCGGTCGTATTGCCGCTATAATGACTTTTGCCAATAAAGATGAAATATGGACTGGAACAGATCAGGGTGATGTTCCTGAAACAGATGTAAAGATTGAACAGTTATGTAAAGGTTCAGAATTTATAGATGAACAGATAATAGTAACAGAAAGTATTATTGATGAAACATTGAAAATCACAGGATTATTTTCATCCCGTGGAGTCAATCGTACAGGCTGGAGTCATCAAACTTACAAGGAATTCCTTGCTGCATGGTATCTTGACCAGCATAAATTATCACTGGCTCAAATAAAAAGTTTATTAATTCATCCTGAAGGAAAAGTTGTTCCTCAATTATATGAAACTACAGCATGGTTAGCCGGTATGGCACCTTCAATTTTCAAGGAAATTATGAAGATAGAACCTGAAATACTATTAAGAAGTGATTTAGCAACTGTTAATGAAAAAGACCGAAAAGAACTGTTATCCACTCTTCTAAAACTATATGAAGAAGGAAAACTTTTATACGATATATGGATTAGTGGGTATTACAGAAAATTATCTCATTCTTCTATGGAAGAACAACTGAAACCTTATCTTTGTGATAAAAACAAAAAACCTGCCGTAATGAAAGCAGCAATTAATATGACCAGAGAATGTAAATTAAAAATACTCCAGAATGAACTTGTAAATATAGCTCTGGACCAGAGTCAGGCATATGACATTAGAGCAGATGCCGCATGGGCAATTACTCAAATTGCCGATGATGAGACAAAAGCAACATTAAAGCCTCTGGCTACAGGGGAAGCAGGGGATGATCCAGAAGACAATTTGAAAGGTTTTGGCCTTATGGCAGTATGGCCAAACTATATGACAGCAAAAGAGTTATTTGATATTCTGACTCCTTCAAAACGCTTGATGTTATGGGCTCCCTACCAGAGATTCCTTTCACAGAACCTTGTAATACACCTTCAAGCAGAAGATCTTCCAATAGCACTGAAATGGCTGAAACAACAGAGCTTGAAGAATATTACTATCTACCCATCTGAAGAACTTTCAGATTCTATTATATTAAAAACGTTAGACTATCTTGATTATCAGGATGTAAGGGAAGTTTTTGCAGAATTTCTTCTGACAAGGTTAAAAATTTTTCATGATATTACAGGGAAAGATGTTATTTCAGAATTAAAAGGTAAATTGAATAATGAAAAACGCCGCCACTTAATTGAAACAATATTAAATATGCTTTCAGACCCTGAAAAAGAATTAAGAAAAATTTATGCTGATGATATAGTTATAAAGAGTGACTTTACCTGGTTAGTAGAAAAGTTTAAATCGGAAAAATCTGAAGAAAACAAAAAAAATCTGGCAGAATTAATATATATGACCTTTGATATGGGTAATACAGGACAAATTAAAGATATATTGCACCTGAGTCAGACCAGTGAAATTATATTTAACAAATTTAGCATATGGCTTAAACCTGTTGATTTAAACTCACTTGAAGCTGAAAAAATGAAAGAAAATTATCTGTGGTGGCAGAAAAGAGAAAATAAAAAGCAGGAAAAACCTCTTTTATCACCTCCTCCTGCAGAAAGAATTGCATCGTGTTTGGAAAAATTTGAAAAAGGTGATTTAAATGCCTGGTGGCATCTCAACATGGAAATGACTCTTAAACCGGACAGCACACATTATATGGGGGATGGATATTCTGATCTCAGAACACTTCCAGGGTGGGAAATGGCAGATGAAATAACCAGGAAAAGGATTATAGATGCCGCTAAAATTTATATTTTGTCTCAAGACCCGGAAATAGATACATGGTTTAACAAAAATATCATTCATCGACCGGCATATGCAGGTTACAGAGCTTTAATACTTTTATTCCATGAAACTCCTGAATATCTGTCTACGCTTCCCGCCGAAGTATGGGGGAAATGGTCATCTATTATTATTTCTTATCCTTATTATGATTATCCAGTCCCTATTTCACCACAAGGTCAGGATTCCAATTATAATACTAATGATAAAGATGTTCATCGTGAAATAGTAAAACTGGCTTATCAATATGCGCCAGATGATATTATGAAATACTTGATTTCTATGATTGATCGGGAAAATAAGGAATCTCCTCATAAAAATTTTATAGTTTCTAATTTTCTCGATAAAATCAAATATTGCTGGCATGATAAATATCTGAAAAATGCTCTATTAGAAAAAGCAAAAGATAAAAATTTAGAACAGAAAACTCTGGCTGACTTACTTACTGAGCTACTTAAAAATAATGTTAAAGGAGCGAGAGAATTCGCAGAAACACTTATCTCACCACTACCTTCTGCTCCCATGGAGTATTCCAGAGCAATTGTTGCTGCAGGTCTTCTCATTTTTCACACAGACGATGCTGGATGGTCGGTAGTATGGCCTGCTATTAAAGAAAATCCTGAATTTGGCAGGAAAGTAATGTTTTCTTTTTTAAATAATCATAGACACCATGAGAAGAGCATTTTTCATAAACTCAAAGAAGTAGAATTAGCCGAACTTTATGTATGGCTTTCCTGCCAGTACCCTCATTCAGAAGATCTCAAACGTGAAGGAGTTTACACTCCGGTATTCAGAGATGATGTAGCTTATTGGAGAGATACCATATTATACTATCTGGAAAATTGCGGTAAATCTGAAGCCTGTAAAGCAATTAAATATATTATAAATGAATTGCCTCATTTACCATGGTTATCACAGGTATTATTTAACACAAACAAGAATGTCCGCCGTAATACCTGGAACCCGCCGAAACCAGAAGAAATTTTAGAATTATGCAGTAATAAAGAAAAACGCCTTATTCTGAGCGGAGATCAATTGATTGATGTTTTAATGGAATCATTAGAACGTCTTGAAATGAAACTCCGTGGTAAACCTACTCCGGCAGCAATTTTTCTATGGAATAAAGACATACGAGACTGGTTTAAAATTGAAGAAAAAAACTTTAAAAAATTAATGAGAAATATTGAAACTGATATAAAGCCTCTGAAAAACAGAAAATTTTCTGAGGAAGAATTAAAAAGCAGGTATAAAAAGAATGAGATTAAACAAATTAAAGACTGTTGCATTAAGTGTAAAGATATTTATTGGCCAAAAGAAGAATATGATCTTTCGGATTTTGTAAAACTACATCTGGAAGATGATCTTAAGGGTCGAATCATTACTGATCGCGAGCCTGAAATTCGTCGAAACCATGGTTCCGGGAAAGGTGAACGTATAGATATTCAGATACGGTCATCTGCACAGGTTAAAATAACAGTTAACATTGAAGTAAAGGGGTCCTGGAATAAAGGATTATATAATAATATTAAAGATCAACTTGCAGAACGTTATCAAAAAGATTATCCTACATGCCAGCATGGGTTATACCTCGTAGGTTGGTTTAACTGTCAGCAGTGGGATGAAAATGATGACAACAGAAGAAAAGTGGCTTATGAAAAAAAACGCAGTAATATAGAAACACTTCAGGAAGATTTGAAAAAGCAGGCAGAAGATCTATCATGTAAAGGTCTGCATATTAAAGCATGTGTTATCGATGCTTCACTTTATCATGAGGAGGAAACATAATGAAAAAGAACTTCAAAAAAGTCTATCAATTCAAAATCACACTCAAAGGCATCAAACCGCCAATCTGGAGGAGAATACAGGTTCCCGAAACTTACACATTCTGGGATCTCCATGTAGCCATTCAGGACTCAATGGGCTGGCATGATTATCATCTTCATCAATTTGAAATTTTAGATCCTTCCAGAGGGAAAAAAGTCTTAATAGGAATCCCCGATGAGGAATACGACTGCTTCACAAAAGTCCTCCCCGGATGGAAGCAGAAAATCTCCCGTTATTTTTCTCTGGAAAACTCTAAAGCAAATTACGAATATGATTTCGGAGACGGCTGGGAGCACATTGTAAAACTGGAGAAAATTCTTCCAAAGGACGAAACGCTTTCCTATCCAGTATGTATCGCAGGAAAAAGAAAATGTCCTCCTGAAGACTGCGGAAGCACGCCCGGCTATGAAAACATCCTCAGACTGATGAACAATCCTGAAGATGAAGAATATGAAAGCATGATAGAATGGCTCAGAGGGAGATTTGAGCCCGAAGATTTTAATTTTAAAGATGTAACCTTCGATGATCCTGATGAAAGATTAAAAATGGCTATGGAAGATTAAAGGAGGCATACAAATGTATATAAAAAGACTATTTATTATATCGGCTATAATACTCATCTTATTCTGTACCGGCACAAATGCGGAATCTAACCGGCTAAAAATCCATTTCATAGATGCAGGTGCCGGTGACTGCATTCTGATAGAAGGGCCTGACAATAAAGTAATGATGATCGATACCGGTCTGCCGGAAGTTTCCGATAAAGTTGAAAATTACCTGAGAAATAACAATATAGAGGAAATAAATATCTTACTGGGAACCCATCGTCATAATGATCATATAGGCGGCATGATATCAATCGTTAAAGATTTCACAGTAGACAAAATATATCTGTCAGAAGAAATAACGCCGGAATCAAAGTTTTTCCGAAAAGTTTTGCAGGATACTAAAAATAAAGACCTGACAATTAGCAGGGTACAGCCTGGTGAATATATTGAATTTTCGCCAATTCTGACTGTTTTCGTAATGGCTCCCAATGGTACAGACTATAAAAGCTACAACAATTATTCTCTTGTTACCAGGATGGTATACGGTTCTACATCATTTCTATTTGCAGGAGATGCAGAAAAAGAATCCGAACAGGAAATACTGGCAAAGGGATATGATTTGAAGTCCGACCTTCTCAAAGCAGGGCATCACGGTTACGACACTTCTACGACTCAGGAGTTCTTAAATGCCATATCGCCTGAATATGTGATAATCAGTTGCGATAATGAAGGCCCTGAGAGAATGGTGGAAGAGAGGCTGAAAGCTACGGGAGCAGAAATATACCGTACAGATGAACATGGAACAGTAGTAGTTATCAGTGACGGAGAGAAACTCGCCATTACAACAGAAAAATGACGGAATGTAAACATTTTTCAGGAATTCTATCAATACTTTTAACAGGTGATCCGATTTGATAAAAAGAATAACCTTAATAGTAATCATTATATCTGTTTTTCTCACCTTCTGTACCTCAGGTAAGGATAAAAATGAAAATGACTTACTCTCATGTCTTCTGAATGAAAAGGAAGGGCGGATGGAATTACTCGAGAAAAATAAAGGTTTAATAACAAGAGAACTTGCGGAAGAATTCCTGAAACATTCCTTTTATCACCCCTCTGTAATTTATTCTGACATGACCTTCAGTGAAGCCCGGAAGAGGTATGAGCTGGCTATGAAGATGGCAGAAATCCTTGATGATAATGAACTTAAAGGCATAATAATGCTTTACAGAGGAACTGCAATAATAGATGACCCTGAGAGTGCCGTGCCTTATTATGATAAAGCCCTTGATTACTTTAAAAAGGCGAATTCCTCTATCGGCCAGGCATGGGCTTACGAGGTTTATAAATATGAAATTCCTTCCAGTTCTTCTGAGAGAAAGAAAATATGCAATAATCTGGAGAAAGCAGTCAAAATCTATCATAAACTGGGATTAAAGAAGGAAGAAGCCTGTTGCATCAAAGAACTTACAGGCTTTTATTTTCAACTGAGAGAGAACGAAAAAGCTCTCCTGTGTAAAGATAATATGGTAAAAATATATGGCGAGATCTACGGAAAAAAGAATAATAAATACGAAGAATACAGGCTTCATCAATATAACCGGTACGGTCTATCCCGTAATTATGAAGCAGGTCTTGCCTGTGAGGAAAAGGAACTGAAAATAATATCGGAATTCAGGGATGAAGATGTAAAACAATTCAATAATGAGCAGGAAAGTCTTTCGTGGCCGAAAGTAACATACAGCAGGAAAGATAAACATATATTGATGGCCTCCGCTTACGAAAGTCTGGCACTTTATAACGAAAACTGGAGAAAATATGAAAAAGCTATTATCAACTATAAAAAATCTCTGGATATACTCGACAGTGCAATGGAAAACAGTGATGCTGAAACAGAACTTCATCATATGTATATGACCTGGAAAATCATGATTGACCAGAGACTTGCCGGCATATATGTAATTATCGGCAAAAAAGACGAGGCTCTCAAATATTACGAAGATTCTATTCAACTTACCATGAAAGCAGGGGGGCCGAAAGAATTGTTATTGGACTACATACAGACGGGAGACACTCTGCTTCTTGCCGGTATGACGGAAGAAGCCATAGAAAAATTTACCGGCGGATTCGATCTACTGGAGAAAATGGATAGTACACCTGACTGGTACAATATAAAAAAATCCCAGCTTTTATACAGACTGGCTCTGTGTTGTTTTAAGAAAAAAGACTATAAAAAAGCAGAGAATTATCTGAAAGAGTCAATAAATATAGAAGGTGAGACAGGCAAACCCTGGTATGACCCTATGTACAAACTTATGTCCGAGGTTTATCTTGCAGAAGGTAAACCGCAGAAAGCCTTAAAATACAAAATGGCTCATCCCGCTTCCAACGATAAAATCTTTGATTTACTCTTTATGAGCAGAGCTTTCAGAGATATGAAAAACAGAAAAAAATCTCTGGAATATGCCGGGAAGGCATTGAAAGATATAAAAAAGGATATTTTATACTGGTCCCCGTCTGTTTTTGCTTTCGGCATGCCTACATGGGAAAGATATCTTGAAATCGGAAAAATCCTTGAAGAAATGGGAGATACGGATAATGCCATTGAAGCCTATAAATCTTCTATAGATCTTATTGAAACCATATTTAATGATCTTAAAATAGAAGGTTATGAGAAGGAGTTTATGAAGGATAAGATAGAGGTTTATGAGAGAATTATAGAACTCCTGATAAAAAAAGGAGATGAGCGAAAAGCATTTGAATATAATGAAAGAGCAAGAGCAAGGGGTTTTTTAAACATGCTTGCCAGTAACAGAGTCGATGTTCATCACGGTGCAGATAGTAACCTTATAAAAAAACTCGATGACCTGGAAGGAGAAATTCGCTTCTCTTCCGATGACGAAAAATTACGGGAATTAAAAAAAGGGTATGAAGAAATCCTTGAAGAATTAAAACTCACGAGCCCTGAATATGCTTCATTAAAGACTGCATCTCCCCTGCCCCCTGAGAAAATATATAAACTCATAGATGAAGATACTGCAATTCTGGAGTATTTCTCTACGGAAGAAAATCTTATAGTCTGGGTAATAACAAAAGACAATATAGTCACCCGTATCATTTCTTTAAGCCGTAAAGAATTAAAAAATAAAATAGAGCATTACAGAGAAGAGATTGCCGGAAATATGACTGCAGAAAAAATAAAAAGTAACAGATGGAAAGAAGAATCTCAATCACTGTATAAAATTCTTATGGAAGATATAGAAAAACTGTTAAATGGAAAATCAAGGCTGGTAATAGTTCCTCACAGACATCTCCATTACCTGCCTTTCAGCACCCTCTTAAACTACGACGGACAGTATCTTATAGAAAAATACGAAATAGTTTATTTGCCTTCTCTGAATGTATTATCTTACTGTAAGGAAAAAAATAACATGGAAAAAGATTATCTGGTGGCTTTTGAGTATGGTAATTTAAATCGCCATCCTTATCCACCCCTTCCTGATAGCATCAAAGAGGTGAATGCCATAAAAAAACTTTATCCTCATAATGAGATATACAGGGAGCACGGGATGGTGAAAAATGTTTTAACATCCGGCATAAACCATGGTGATATAATACATTTTGCCACTCATGGTATTCTGGATTCTCATTCTCCTGTGTTTTCAAAACTTGTCATGGCAGATGAAGACCTGGAAGTACATGAAATATTTGATCTGAAACTTTCCGCCTATCTGGTAACTTTGAGTTCCTGTCAGACGGGACTCGGCGAACTATCGGAAGGAGATGAACTGATAGGTTTTTCCAGGGCTTTTATTTATGCGGGAACACCTTCCGTATGTGTCAGTCTCTGGAATGTATCGGATAAAGCGACGGCAGATCTTATGGAAAGATTTTATTTTTATCTGAAAGAACATTCCAAAACAGAGGCTCTCAGACTTGCCGAAATGGATATGATAAAAAAATATCGCCATCCATTCTTATGGGCTCCTTTTGTTTTGATAGGCGACTGGATGTAGTGAAAAGTGAAAAGAAGTGAAAAGTGAAAAGAACAGGATATTATTCACTATTCACTACT
>JBEHWO010000088.1:0-18815 GCA_040217695.1 Vulcanimicrobiota bacterium
AAAGCTGGGCAAAATGTTATCCGATACGCATCCTGAACCTTTAAAGGAAAATACGTAATGTTTGCATGTTACCAGGTTCATAATCTTTATCTGAGAACCGGCCAGAGTCCGGAAAACAGGTGTGATTAAGTTCATGGTACAGGAAATTTCACTTTTCACCTTTCACTTTATATAAAACGTCCTGTATGACCTGCTGGAAGCGGGAGAGTAAAAATGGTTTTTCCAGGTATCTGTTGCCAATTTCTTCTAAAAAGGATCTTGTATAAGGATTTATAATATCACCTGTAGAGAAGACAATCTTATCGGTCAGATGAGGGAATTTTTCTTTTATTATAAAGTATAATTCTTTTCCTCCCAGGCCCGGCATCTTCATATCCAGAATGATCAAATCAAAATCCTGGTGTTCGGCTATCTTTTCCAGAGCTTCTTCACCACTGTCAGATGTTGTTATATCATGTTCCATGTCTTCCAGTACATTTGTCACCATATCCAGGATTATTGGCTCATCATCAACTACCATAATTTTCCTGTGTTTTTGATCGTCCCGTGTAATTTCTACCGGCTTTATTATTTCTTCTCTGGTTTCAGTATAATCTTTACAGGCAGGTAATTCTATGGTAAAACATGTTCCTTCTCCTTCTTTACTTACAACATCTATAGTTCCGCCATGATCTTCTATTATGCCTCTGGATATGCTCAGACCCAGGCCTGTTCCTTCTCCTTTTTCTTTCGTGGTGAAAAAAGGCTCGAAGATTTTTAACTGGTTTTCTTTGCTTATACCGGGGCCGTTATCTCTGAATCTTATTTCCACCATATTGTGTCTGGTACATGTGTCTACCGTTATATTATTGCCTTTGCCGGACTTTATAATTGCCTGTTCTGCATTGATAAGTAAATTTAATATTACCTGTTGTATCTGATGAGAATCTCCCATGACAGAGGGAAGTTTTTCTGTAAGATTTTTTTTAATAATTATATTATGCACCCCGAGCTCATATTCTCTCAGGGCTAAAGAGTTTAAGATGATATGATTTATGTCAACCTGTGTCATTTCCACTTTATGTTTTCTTACAAAACTTAACAGGTTTTGAATTATTTTTCTGCATCTTTCTGCCTGGGTTGATATTTTTTCCAGATCCTGCTTTATAGAAGTGTCTATATTACTTTTTATAAGCAGTTCTGCATAACCCAGAACACCTGTGAGGGGGTTATTTAATTCATGGGCTACACCTGATATAAGCTGCCCGACCGATGAGAGTTTTTCTACCTGAATTAACTGATACTCAAGCTGTTTTTCTTTTGTCAAATCCTTTAATACTATTATTATGCCTGAAAAATTTCCGTCCTGTTCCGTAATTGCATTGGCATATACTGAGAAATATCCGTCTTTCTCCAGCATTGCAGAAACAGGTTTGTTTTTATCAAGATAAATCTTTTCTATAGAATCACAGAGGATACAGTCACATTTATTTTTCCCCCATTCTTTCGGCAGTGTTATGTCCATAGAAGCAAGTATTTCCTTTGCAGAAGGGTTAAGCATGACAAGTTCGTAATTTTTATTAATCATAATAACGCCGTTGCTTAAAGAATCCAGAACAGTCTGAATTTTTTTCTGATCGGTAGAGAAAATGGAACTCATTTTATTCAGTTCTACTGCAGTATGAGTTGCGATAGAATGAAGTAATTTTTTTTCTTCTTCACTGAAAGCATTTTTTCTGCCTCCCGTAATAAAAAGAATTGCTATTACTTTATTGGCCACGATAACCGGTTCTGCTATAAAGGTCTCTACCTGATGTTTGCCTGATTCTTCAGCAGAAGCATCTACTCTTGTTTCAATCATAAAGGAAATATCTTTATCTCTTTCTCCGGAATAAGCTTCTATTACTTTTGATTTAAGATCGTCTGTATAGCTTTCCGGTAATTTTTCCCGGATTTTCACAACGATTTTTTCTCCTTCGTCAAAGAAAAATGCTCCTGCTGCATCGTATTTTATTATATTATATAAAGTATTCACTATGAGGCTGAATAATTCTTCATAACTTACAAAATTGGATACCGCTTTACTGATATCATATAAAGAAGCCAGTTCGAAAGCTCTTTTCCTGAGCTCTTCCTGTTTGATTTTTACTTCTGATGTTGCTTTGATTTTATTAATAGCTTTTGCTATGACATTTTTTATCTGTTCTATACTTTCAAAAGGTTTGATGAGATAATCAAAAGCGCCAAAACGGAGTGCATCTACAGAGGTTTCTATAGAAGCATAGCCTGTCATCATGATTACTTCTGTTAAAGGAGAAACTTCTTTTACTCTGCTTAAAAGTTCTACACCGTTCATTTCAGGCATTTTTATATCGGTAATAACCAGATGAGGCAGTTCTTTTTTTACTATTTCCAGAGCTTCAATGCCGTTTTTTGCAGTAAAAACCGTAAATTCTCTGCTGAATAAATGTGTAAAAATCTCCAGTATATCCAGTTCATCGTCTACTACTATTATTTTTGGCTTAATCAAAAGATTACCTCCTGCAACTCTGTTTTCGTGACGCGTAACGCGTCAAGCGTAACGGTAGGACAACGTTTATTACATGCTTATGCTCAGGTCAGTAATAATTATACTACGTTATCAGAATATTTCCAATATAAAATCTTAGACTTTTCTGGAGAAATAATTTATAATATAATAGTGAGCAGTGAGTAGTGAATCCACGCGTCACGCGTCACGCGTTACGCGTTACGTTTTAAAGGAGGGAATTTTATGAGTACTGCAGGTGAATATTTTATCAAGGAAATAAATAAGATTATACCTGAAGAACAGAGAGAAAATGCTTCATATCAAAAGTTTCTTCACGATTATTTCAGAGAAGAGTTGAAAAAAGATGACGTAAAAATTTTTGTCGGCTTTAAAGAAATACTCGATACGGAAATTGAAAAATACGGACATATCCTTTATAAATTTAGAACGACTGATTCTGTATTGATGCATACAAAAACAGATTTGCTTGACACTATAAAAAATCTGACTTCAGTACGTTTTATAGAAATGGATTATCCTGTTTCCCTTATAGTGCCTCCGGAACATATGGAAGAACAGGGTAAAGCTCAGGATACAGACTGGAACATGCGTCTTATAGGCGCTCCCTATGCATGGAACCAGAATGCCACGGGACATGGTGTCAGGCTCGGTATAATAGATACGGGAATAGATTATAATCACCCCTGTCTGAAAGATAATGTAAAAGGGGGATATAATTTTGTAGATGACAGTAAAGATCCATTTGATGATAACGGTCATGGCACCCATTGTGCAGGTATTGCGGCAGCTTCCGGAGAGGCCAATTTGTCAGGGGTGGCTACAAGAGCTGATCTTTATGCGTTGAAGGTTTTAAGTGCCAGCGGCGGAGGCCGTATGTCAGGTATCGTGGCAGCCATAGACTGGGCAGTGAGCAATGGCCTTCAGGTTTTAAGTATGAGCCTTGGGAGCCGTTTCCCTGCTTCTGCCATGCATGAAGCTCTTATTGCCGCTCATGAAAGAGGTCTCATACTTGTAGCCGCATCGGGCAATGAAATGATAGGTCCGGGATTCCCTGCCTTTTACAGGGAAGTTGTATCGGTGGGTGCAGTAGACAGAAATAAAAAACCTGCCAGTTTTACCAACCGTGACCCGGGAGTTGATATAGCAGCTCCCGGTGTAGGTGTTTATTCTTCGATTCCGGGAGGGAAATTTGCCTCCTATAGCGGAACATCCATGGCCTGTCCCCATGTGAGCGGCGTATTTACTGCAATTCTGGGAGAAAGAAGAATGGATAATGTGGAAGCGGAAAATCTCATCTATGATACGGCAGAAGATATAAAAAGACATTCCTGGGAGGTCGGTCGGGGACTTGTAAGAATAGATAATGGATTGAAGAGGTTATAGAAATATATGTGGTCCTGTTATAAAGGAAATAACTACCATACTTCCTGTGTTTCCGGCAGTCCTGCTCTGAAAGGTTCTCTGTTATGGTCCTATGATACAGGGGAGAAGATAAATGCCTCCCCTGTTACTATAAATAATATTCTTTATACTGTTACGGAAGAAGGAACACTTTATGCACTGACAGGTGACAGTGGAAATTTACTCTGGAAATATAAGGATTCGGATGAAGGTAATAATGGAGTTGAAAAATTTCCTCCTCTTGTAATAGATGATACAGTTTATTTTACCGGTAAAAACGGCACTGTTTATGCCCTTTCTGCCGGCGGAGGAGACGTTAGATGGAAATACGAAACGGGGGGCATAATAAATTCTTCTCCTGCAATATGGGCAGATGTGTTATATACAGGTACTGTGGACGGAACCGTTTATGCTATCGATATGGCCGGAGGAGATAAAAAATGGTCTTTCCATACGGGAGGTATCTGTGTTTCGTCTCCTGTAATATATGGAGGTATGCTGTTTACCGCATCCGATAACATATTTTATGTAATAGATATAGAGAGAGGACAGAAAAGATGGGCCTATACACTGGAAAAACCTGTCTGTTCATCTCCTGCAATTTATAACGGAGCAATTTATGTGAGTGCCGGTTATATATATTGTCTTGATATCATTAACGGTGCTAAAAGATGGATTGCAGAAGTAGAAGGTGACCCTCTCTCGGAAACCCCGGTCATTGCGGCTAATTCCATTTTCATACCTACTAGAGTATATATGAAAGAACTGGACAAAACCGTAGGCGTTCTTTATTCACTGGAAGTAGGTAATGCTGCCCGTCAGTGGGCATTTTTTTCCTGGGGAAGCATCACCGGACCTGCAGTGTCCGGCAACGTTATGTATGCAGGGAGCGGTGACGGAAAACTCTATGCCATTGATACAGGATGCGGACTTCAGAAGTGGATTTATGATACGGCTTCGATTATTACTTCGTCTCCTGCCGTGGGAGATGGATGTGTTTTCACTGTTACAAATGACGGCATGGTTTATGCCATCATATAAATCGTGACGGGTGACGCGTAACGCTTGACCGGTAACGAAAATGCCCTGTATCGATGTAAATAAACAGGTTATTTGAAAAAATTTATTATAAGTGAGTGGTGAGTGGTGAATAGTGATTGTCTTTATTTATTACTCACTTACCAGGGTCTTAGCCTGTCTATTGGTGAAGTTTGCAATAAATCACAGTTAATCTTCGCGTCACGCGTTACGCGTTACGCGTCACGAAATACTTAATTTATAATAAGTTATAAAACTAAATAGAAAGATTTATGAAACGTTTAGATAAACACTATCACTCTGTAATGCTTGCTTATTTCGGTTACAGTTACGGAGTGGATTTACATAAGGCAACAAGGAATGTTCAGTTAGGTATTCTTTATCTGGGTACGGTGCTGAAAAACAACGGTTATAAAGTAAATATTTTATGTACCGATTACCCTTATTTAGATGAAATCATTGAAAGAATAAGAAATGAACATATTGCCATAGCCGGTTTTTATACCATTACAGATAATATAGACAGATGTATCAGATGTGCCGGAATATTAAAAGACCTCTTCCCTGAACTGATAATTCTTATGGGAGGGCCTCATGCAACTGTTCTGGATAAAGAAATACTTGAAAAATATAAATGTGTCGATATTATAGTAAGAGGAGAAGGTGAATATACCCTTCTCAATCTCATGAAATGTTTCTATGATGGTTCCGGAGAACTGAAACATATAAAAGGAATAACTTACAGAGAAGATAATGAAATATGCCGGAATGACGATGCGCCCTTCGTATCTGATCTGGACTCTTTACCTCTTCCTGACAGGGATTTACTGGAAGAACCTGTGAGAAGCACCGATATATTTTATCCCAGAATAATAACAGGCAGGGGGTGTCCTTTTAAATGTGCTTTCTGTTATGAAGGTTTTCATGGAAGTGCCTATAGAATGAGGAGTGCCGAAGACGTAATCAGAGAAGTGGACAGTCTCATTAAAAGAGGGGAGATTGGATATATATTGTTTCTGGATGACACCTTCAGCGTCCATCCCCAGAGGACAATGAAAATATGCAAAGGACTCAGGCACATGTCGGAAGAAGGGAGAAAATTCGTTTGGTTTTCGGAAGGAAGAGTCGATGTTCTCTCAAAATACCCCAGACTTGTTTATGCCATGAGGCTTGCAGGACTTGCTGTGATTCAACTCGGAGTGGAATGTGCGGACCAGAGGATTCTGGATATGTATGAGAAACATATAACACTGGAACAGATAGAGGAATCTATAAGAATCTGTGTTGATGCGAAGATTCCATCCATTTCCATAAATTTTATCCTGGGAGGGCCTTTCGAATCCGGAGAGATTTACGAGAAAAATCTTGATTTTGTAAGGAAATTAATGAAACTTGCACCGGGAAGGCTCAATGTAAGTTCCACCCTCCTGGCCCCTTTTTACGGCACAGGGATTATGAAAGAACCGGAACGTTTCGGATTGAAGATTATAGATAGAGAGTGCAAAACAGGTATAACAAATAAAACATGTTTCTGTGAAACAGATTATATGAATGAATATGAACTTACTTCTTTAAGAATGGATTTTGACAGGGAAGTTTTGAATATAATGATAGATGTGTCAAAGGAGCTAACAAGAGACATAATCTATGAGATTTTTTCCGTTAAATATTTCGGTGTGGATTCACAGTGGGCAACACTTTTATCCTCTGACAGAGGCATAAAGAGATTTATAAACCTGAAACTCCATGAAGCATATTTTGCTATGGATGAAATAAATGAACAGGATATATTAAATTACTATCCTGTAAGAACATACCCTCTCGTTTATGATGATAAAAACAGAGTGATTTTTTACAAAATATACGGAAAAGAAATTTTGAATGACACAGATAGCAGGCTTTATGAATATTCGTCCGGTAAAAGAACTTTTGGAGAGATTCTCAATATGGCGAAAGAACAGCTATTTAAAGAACTGTCGTCAGAAGAAGTTTATAAGAGAGTGAAAGATTTTTATGTGACTGTAGATAAATTATACGGTATAATTTTTTCGAAAATTTAGATGGTGGGTCGTAAGGCGTGAGACGTGAAGAGTGAAAAGTGAGTAGTGGAATGTACCCATCACGTGTTACGCGTTACGTGTCACGATTATAGTGAGGCGCGAGACGTGAATTGTGAAAAAATGAAACGTGCATTCTGCCCGTCACGCGTCACGATTAAAGTGAAAAGTGATTGACGGAAATTTTGCGGAAAGTGGTAAAATTATGAAGCCAGATAACAATGTTGACAGAAGATTAAACAGTATTTTGCTTATATCTCTCGGATACAGTTACGGAGTAACCTTCGACAAAAGTTCCTGTTATGTTCAGTTAGGACTGCTTTATCTCGGGACAGTGCTGAAACAGAAAGGTTATAAAGTAAGTCTCTTATACAGTGATTATCCCGATGTTGACGGAATAATCGAACAAATAAAATCCCGTCATGTTGCCATTGCCGGATTTTATACCACTACGGAAAATATATATCGTTCTCTTAAATGTGCCCATATGCTGAAAGAGCGCTTCTCCGATTTAATCATTATAATGGGCGGGCCCCATGCAAGTGTTATGGATAAACACATACTGGAAACATATAAACATATTGATGTTATAGCCAGAGGAGAGGGAGAAAATACTGTAATTCAACTGGCAGAATATCATTTTGAAGGAAAGAACTCTCTTGACCATATAAAAGGCATAAGTTATAGAAAAAATAATGAATTTTGTCAAAACAGTGACAGTCCTTTTATAGATTCTCTGGATAATATTCCCGTCCCCGACAGAGATTTACTGGAAGAACCTTTAAGGAGTTTTGATATTAAGTTTCCCAGGATAATAACAGGAAGAGGGTGTCCATTTAAATGCACCTTCTGCTATGAAGGTTTTCTGGGAAGTTCCTACAGGATGAGAAGCGCCGAACATGTCCTTGAGGAAGTAAAATATCTTCATAAAAGAGGAGACATAAGTTATTTGAGATTTCTGGATGACACATTCACCGTAAATCCTCAGAGAACCATGAAGATCTGTAAAGGTCTCAGAGACATGTCTGAAGAGGGAACGAAATTCGTATGGTTTGCAGAAGGGAGAGTCGATGTTCTCTCCAGATATCCCAGACTTCTTTATGCAATGAGCCTTGCCGGTCTTGCAGTGCTTCAGATTGGTGTTGAATGTGCGGAACAGCAGGTTCTGGATATGTACCAAAAAAATATAACTCTCGAAGAGATTGAAGAAGTGGTCAGAACGTGTAATTCTGCATTGATACCTTCCATATCCATAAATTTTATCATAGGAGGCCCTCTTGAAAGCAGAGACCTTTACAGAAAAAATCTGGATTTTATAAGAAAACTTATGAAACTGGCTCCGGGGAGATTGAATATAACTTCCACCCTTCTTGTGCCTTTCCCGGGAACAAAGATCATGAAAGAACCGGAACAATTCGGTCTTAATATTACAGACAACGAATGTATAACCGGTATGACGAACGATACATGTTTCTGTGAAAATGAATCTTTAAACTGCTGTGAAATAACAGGCATAAAGAGGGATTTTGACAGGGAAGTATGGAAGATAATGGCCGAAATATCGAGAGATGTCCCATATGATATGATTTCTCAGAATTTTTCTCTCAAATCAAGCGGTATAGAAACACCATGGGCAGCTCTTTTTTCAGATGATACGGGCGTAAGGAGATTTTATAATCTGAAACTTCATAAGATAAACCTGTCTTTCGGTGAAGTGAAAGAAGATGAGCTTTTAAATTATTACCCTTCAAGAACCTATCCCTTATTCTATAACGAGGATAACAGTATTGTTTTACATAAGGTTTACGGAAAAGAAATTCTTGATTATACAGGAAGCAGACTCTATGAACTTTCTTCCGGCAAAAGAACCTTCAGGGAGATTCTTCATATAGCAGAAGAGAAAATTTTTACAGATAGAGATTCTTCTTCAGTTTGCGAAGAAGTTAAAAAATTTTATAGACTTATGGAAAAATTCTGTGCAGTTATATTTCTAAAGATCTAAAAAGTGATTTAATACCATCTCCGCAGATGGTCGTAAATCTCAGACGATTTATCAGGAAAATTATACCCTTTTTTCAATAATTCCTGATGTTTTTTCGCAGTTCTCATTTCTAATTCTCTTTCTCTCATTGAGCTATAACCATGTACATCGGATTTTTCTCTGTACTCTGAAAGGATATATTCGAAAAATATCAATCTGCCTTTATGTAATATGGACGGTTCAAGTGTTTCAGGTTCTATTGCCATGAGTCTTTCCTGAAAATTCCGTTTTTCTTCATCGGACATTCTGTAATCACGTAATATCTCACAGGGGATTTCATAAATATTTTCCGCATCGAATACAAATATTTTATCTGAAGAGTTTATTGATTCCTCTTCCGTATAATCTCTTATAAATTCTGCCGGCACAATATATAAATCACCGGAGTTGCTTGAGAGAATATAATTTTCTCCGGACAGTTCTTCTATAACATTCTGACTCATATTGAAAAACCTCTCTTTATAGAGACATAAAAAAATGGTGGTTACCCCACCATTTTTTTATTCTTTAATTTTTTTATTCTTTTTTAACCTGAATATCATCTATTTTCCATTTGCCCTTTTCATAAACCATATAGGCTTTACCCCTGTAATAAGCTCTGTGGAGAGATCCTTTGGAGTTATAATCTTCCGAGTAGATTCTCAGCTTTACGACTGCTTCGTAACCGTCATTACTTATAACATGTCTGTCTGTCAGTTCTATAGTATAATTACTTTCCCAGTTGTCATAAAACCACCCGTAAGAATGGTTTGCTCTCCAGCTATTACTTCTCAGGGCATAGGCAGCTTTAAAATCCCTTCCGGATATGGCCTGATAGTGTCTGTCCAGCACTGCCATTATGTCATAATCGTCATCTCCTCCGTATGAAAGAGATGTTGTTAATATAAAGAAACCGAATAACAGAAGAACGGATAACAGAGAAATTTTTTTCATCCAATCACCTCCCTTGTATAAAAATATTTCTATGAATTTTAAGAAAAATCCTTCTCTTTTTCTATAATACCTCCTCCGACTACGGAATCTCCTTCATACAGGACAAAAGATTGGCCTCCACATACGGCCCAGACAGGTTCGATAAAATTTACTTTATATCTTCCTTCACCCGTTTCTTTTAACTGACATGTCTCGAGTTTTCCTCTGTATCTTATCCTTCCTTTCAATAAAGCCTGTTCATCCGGCATATATATAAAATTTGTCCGGGAAAAAACAAGTTCTTTACTGTAAAGTTCTCCTTTTGCGCCGAGTGTTATTTCATTTTTAAGCGTATCTATGGAAGTAACATAAAGTCGTTCTTTATGGGACACGGCGAGTCCTCTCCTCTGTCCTATCGTATAAAATGGGAACCCTTTATGTTTTCCTATGATTTCTCCGGCAGAATTCAGAAAATTTCCCTCCGAAATATTTACTCCTCTGGACTGTAAAAATCCCCTGTAATCATTGTCAGGAATAAAGCATATTTCCTGGCTTTCCGGTTTTTTAGATATATTAATATTATACCGGGTCAGTTTTTCTTTTACTTCTTCTTTTCTCATTTCTCCCAGGGGGAGTAAGGTTTTAGAGAGTTGTTCCTGTGTCAGGGCCCAGAGATAATAGGATTGATCCTTATCTTTATCGAGGCCGCATTTAAGGAGAAATTTCTGTTTCTCTTCCGAATAACAGACCGTGGCATAATGGCCTGTAGCCAGAAAATCTGCACCGTAAGAAATAATTTTTTTCAGGAGAAATTTCCACTTTATGGAACTGTTACATACAACACATGGATTGGGAGTAAGTCCTGTTCTGTAACCATTTACAAAATAATCTATTACATCTTTCTGGAAAGCCTCTGAAGCATCTATTACCAGATGGGAAACTCCAAGGTCCGAACATATGGATTTTGCGTCTTTAATTGCTTCAAGGGAACAGCAGGATTTCGGAGAATATGGAGTTTCTCCGTAACAGAATAATTTTAATGTTACGCCAAATACATCATAACCTTCTTCTTTTAATTTTATGAGAGCATAGGAACTGTCGGCTCCTCCGCTCATGGCGACGGCTACGGTTTGTTTCATGTTAATGAAATTCTTCATTAACAGATAAAGCCCTTCCGAAGAAGGGCTTATTTGTAAAAGATTATTTACTTATATCGGGATTGTAGCTTCATAAGGATCACTCTGCTGACCTTCCAATGTTGTTACCACTACGGTATAGGTTCCGACTCCAGGATGTGTGACACTTATTGTATTCATCCCCCAGGTTACTACTGTCACAGGGGTACCGTTAAATGTTACTGTACCTCCAGGAGGAAAACCAAAATTCATTCCATTAATAAGTACCTCCGATCCTCCAGGCGCTACATTATCTATAACAGGTTTTGGAGGTGTAGGAGTACTGGTCGGAGTAGATGTCGGAGTAGGAGTAGATGTAGGGCTTCCCGGTGTTACAGTCGGAGTAGGTGTAAGTGTGGGTCCTCCCGGTGTTATGGTAGGAGTAGGTGTAAGTGTGGGGCCTCCCGGTGTTACAGTGGGAGTAAGTGTGGGGCCACCCGGTGTTATAGTAGGTGTAGGCGGAATATCTGTCGGGATTGGAGTCGGTATGACCTGTAAAAGAACAATATTAACCTCTGTCTGTCCTCCTGCAGACACTGTCACACCTGCAGAGCCTTCATGTTTAGTTGTTTCATCTTTTGCTTTTACTGTTACAGATGTGGCAGGTATGGAAGGCATGGAGTAATGACCGGTGTTATCTGTTCTGGTATAAATATTAGAACCTTCAACACTGACATATGCATTTACAACAGGGTTATTATTGTATGTTACTGTACCATAAATGGTACCTGTCCCTTCTGCTACAGTAACAGGTACTTCTGCAGAACTTCCTCCGCTTGTTGCTTTTACAGAACCGGAACCTGCTTTTTTTGCCGTAAAGATACCATTTGAATCTATAATACCTATATCGCCATTTACAGACCATGTGACATAAGGTATAACTATAGTTCCTTCATTGCCTGTGCCATAGGCACTGAACTGGAATGTTCCTCCTATGCCGAGTGAAGATAGCAATTTTTCAGGTGTAATTTTCAAATCTTTGAACTGTGCCGGATTTGCATTCGGATCTGCTACAGGTACATCCTGGGTTATAGAAATATAGGACGGATGTTCTACTGTAAGTGTATTGATTCCTGCGGGGAGACCTGTAATATAAAAACTCCCGTCTGATTTTGTAGTGATCGATGTGCCTGCAATGGTTACCGTAGCATTGGAACCTGCTCCGTAACCTGCCGGAGGATTATTGGTATATAACATTATCATACCGGGATTTTTCCCTGTCTGGGAGTTTTCTATTTTTTCATCCCCTAAAAATGGAATAAACACAAAACCTCCCTGGGAACCGAATACTGAAGAAATAAGTGCTACTAAAGCACCGCACCCATAGAAGGTGACTGAAATTGAACAGATAAAAAGTAAGATTAGAGAAGGCAGAAGATACTTTTTCAGAAAAATTCCCTCCTTATTATTTTTTATAGCCTGTCCGGAAAGTCATCAAATATCTTCTGTCGGACAGGCACTTATTATGATTCTGAGTAAAAGATTCTTTATATATTTTTTTAATTCCTTTATTTTTTAATAAAATTAAGGACTGTAAGAAAAATAACTCTGGCAAATTATTAGATCAATGATTATCCACGCGTCACGCGTCACAATTGTAAATATGATGCAGTTATTTCCTGCCAGATCCCATATGATTACTGTAAAAGATTACAGTCCTATCCCGTCCGGTAAAGGCGGGGGAGCCTCAACGATTGTATTATTTTTTATCAGTTCTTTAGTACTTTCTATATAGGGAAGCCATTTGTCTTTTTTCTTCTGTTTATCTTTCCAGATTTTTTCTCCTGTTTTTCTGCCCGTATCCAGTGATGCGGCGGCTTTACTGTTCATTTCTTTTAAATAATAATAGGCACCGAGATATATATAAGCTTCCGGGAAATTTCTTTTTACTTTTGTTGCTTTAATTAAATTACTTTCTGTTTTTTTACTGAGATCGTCCAGTAAATTCGTGTCACTTGTTCCTATTCTCTTTTCATATATATACCAGTGATAATAGGTAACACCCAGGAAAAAATAAGCGTCACTGCAACTTTTATTCTGTTTTATTGCTCCTTCGAAAGATTTTATGGCATTCTTGAAACTTATTTCGGCACCCTGGTTTGGTTTTATCATCCTGTCTATACCGTCAACCATTTCGCCTTTACCCTGGGTGACACTGGCCGTACTTATACTTTCTTTTATGATTTTATCACCGAGCCAGCAGCCGAATAAAAGTATTATACCTATGACCGACAGGGCTATAGTTTTGAGTTTCTTCGCAGGTTTTTCTATTTTCTCTCCTGCGTTTAAAAGTTCTTCATCAATATAATCGGGCCCTTTATCCTGAGAAAAATCACTTTTTGTTTCTTCCATAACAAATACCTCCTCTATATACTATTTTTACAAATAAATTCTCTTTAGCCGAAAAATATCCTTCCATATAATATTAAATCTTTCCCTGATAAATAGCAGGATATTTTGCATGGATAAAAGAATTTTAATGTTCGGAATATAGTGACCTGTGTTTTATGATTCTTCTGTATGAGAGTTTATAGTACTGATGCATGAAAATTATTTTGATTATTTAATAGAAGAAGTTTCAGTTTTTTCCCCCGGCAGAACCATCGATTCCATAAAGCGTCATTTCAGGGGTTATCCCTTTGACGAAAAATCAAAAGCAATCATATCGAAGGTCGCAGAAAAAAGACAGATTACGGAAGAGAATAAACTGAAACTGGAAGAGTTGAAAGAAAAACAGAAAAAAATCTCCGTGGTAAAAGAATTTAAAACAGGCCCTCTTTCACAGGAATTTCTGAAAAATACATCGACAAGACCTGTGTTTATCATATGTTCAATCATTCTTTTTCTCTGTTCCTTTATGCTTTTGACAGGCTCTTTCAGCCTGTTGAGTTTTCTCTTTTTCCTTATAAACTCTTCTGCCAGTTTGATTACAGGTATATATATGTCAGGACGTAAATCCCGGAGCAGTTACGTTTTTCTTTCCTTTGTCCCTTTTCTCGGAACCTTTGTATTATCATTTTATACATTGCCTCATGATAATATCTGGAGAGCGCAGTTTGTTTCCTGTGTCATTCCTTTTCTTTTATTTCCCTTTGCTTCTTTCCTTGCAAAAAGTGTCTTTGAAGTCATGAAAACCATTTTGAAGATATTACATAAAATGGAAATAGGGGCAAAAAAGAAAAGAAATCTTAAAAAGAGCAGGGAACTGAAAGAAAAGAGAAAGGCAATAGAAAAAGAGGTTCACATAATAGACAGGGAAATCAGGGAGATTCATAATAAATTAACGGATAAACAGATAGATTTCATAAAAGATCTGGCAGAAACACATCAACATATATTTTTCCCCTTCTCTGAGACAGAAACATCATATGATCTCCTTCATGGCAATCTCATGATAGCCATAGGAGAATACAGGACAGGCCTGGAGCTGATAAAAAAACATCTTGCCGGACAGATAGAAAAATTTCCTGCCTTTTATTTCTGGCACGGTGTGATGGAAACAGAAGAAAATATGCTGGATAAAGCTTCTTTATCATTTAACAGATGTATAAGCTTGCTTCCTCAATCTTTAGACTCTTATCTGAGTCTGTGCTTTACCTGTATGAAAAATAAAAATCTGGATCTCCTTGAAGGTATGATGAAAACGGAACCTCTCTTTTCCTTTGAGAATTCCGAAAAGTTTTTTCTCAAGGGTTTACTTCTGTTCTTACAGGAGAACCCGGACAGGGCGGAGCTGGAACTGCAGAAATCCCTTTCTCTGAAACATGATAATAATACGGTAAAAATAATTCTGTTATTTCTTTTCCTGAAAACAAAACAGTACAAAAAACTTATTTCTATGATCAAAACTTTTAAAGATAATTACCTTCTCTGTGAAATGTTTCTTGGTGTGGCAGAATATAATCAGAAAAATTATAAACACGCTGTAAATCATTTTAATAATATTCTCCGACACGATGATGAACATATTGAAGCTCTGTGTTTTCGGGAACTTTCTAAAGCACATATTAAAACCTGGTCTGTCTTTAAAGAAAAGAATATGGCCCAGAAGTTTATTTCACGGTTATCAGGTGATATAGAACATTATTCTATAGTTTGTTATACTATAGGTAAATTATATCAAATAGAAGGTTATAATAAAGAAGCTCTGTCTTATCTGGAAAAGGCATATAAAATCGAACCGGATCATACAGTCATACTTGGAGATCTGGCAAAATTTTATTTGAACTCACCTTCTGAGAACCTTCTTGCCATAGAAGTACTCTTAAAAGCCATACCGTTACTGGAAGGGAAAAAGAGAATTTTAAAGAGACTTCTCACCTTCCTCATTCTTCAGAATGATATACCGGATTCTATTATAAAACTTCTGGAAGAACAGTATTTTAAGAATATAAATTATGATCCTCTTCTTGTACAGTTGCTTGCAAAATATCATCTGCAGAGAAACACTATGAGTGAAAAGGCTACGGAAATATATTTAAAAGCCCTGGAGCTTAACTGTCTTGATGAACAACAGAAAGTTTCGTCTATCAAATTGATTGCATGGAATGATGCCGAAACAGGTAAGCCTGATGAGACGAGAATAGCTATATATAAAAATCTTCTCGGAGAATATGACGATGATGAAAGAATAATGTTTTTAAATGCTTCCTTAATATCTAAAGAGAATGATATGATTAAAGCAAATCCTGAACTTTTTAAGAATCTTCTTCAAAAAAAATACACCTCTTCAAGATTCTGGGAGATATTTAATTTGAACAGGGATTTTATTTTGATTTCTATTGTAAAATATTTTTTCTTTCATAAAATTTATAATGATGACAGTATGAATTTAATACAGGAGTCTTTCGACAGATTCCCGAGAGATAGACATGTATTGCTTGCTTTCGGAGAAGCAAGTGAGCACATGGGAGCTACAGGTGAGAAATCTCTGAGAGCCTACAAGTCAATTTATAGAGAAGAACCCGATAATGTAGAAAACCTTGTTGCCCTGGGCAGAGCCTATCTGGCATGTAATGAAATTCATGCAGATACGATAAATGTTCTGGAACAGATATTTACGAAAGGCCTTTTCTGGGATGAAGCAATAAAAGTAATGACTGATTATTATCTAAAAAAGATGGAAGACGGTAATCTGGTAAAAAATATTATAGTCCTTTCCGTATGGGGTCATTATACAAAAATAGTTCCGAAAGATTATAAAGTCAGGTTTTATATAGCAGAAGAATTCTTTGCTCAGAAGGAATATATTCATGCCTGTGAGGAATATGAAGAGGTTGTGTCTGTATGTCCTTCTCATAGAGATGCACTGTTTCATCTCGGAGAATGTTATATTGAAATGGGAAAAATAGAAAAATCCATAGAAACATTCAAAAGAATACTAAATATAAAAAGAGACGATATGGCTGTGCTGGAAAAACTCGGCAATCTGTATCTCCATGTCTGTAAGAACGATGAAGAATCTATTGTTTATTACGAAAAAGCCCATGAAGCAGACAGAAAAAATATTGAATATCTTAAAATTTTGCTTGATCTTTATAAGAAAAAAAGTGATCCTTCAAATATGATAAAGATACAGGAAAAGATAACATCTCTGGAAAGAACGGGGAAAAATCTTGCTACTCTGGGGAATTTTTATTTAAAAACCAACAGGATTAAAGAAGGTATTTCCTGCCTCGGTGAAGCAATAAAAAAAGAATTCCATGCAGACGGCAAGGTTCATCTTATGCTTGCAGAAGCAAAATATTTTATGTTAAATGACAGATCCTCCAGAAGGGACTGGGCGGAACTTATAGATATTCTCTCTGAAGCGATAAGACTCGGATGCAGAGATAAAAAGATCTATGAAATCAGATACCAGGTCTATCTTAAAACCGGTGATAAAAAGAAAGCGGCAGAAGACAGAAAAGTTTTTGCCCCTGATGATCTGGATAATCTCTATCAGCTTTCGGCAGAGCATGAAGCCAGAGAGGATATAAACAGTGTAAAAGAAAATTTGATGCAGATTTACAGACGTGATAAAGATTTCCTCGATGTTTCCGTGAAACTGGCAAGAATCTATGCGGAAGAAGGTACGTTTGATAAAAAACATATAGATATTATTTTACACAGTTTTTACAGTAGAACCAGCCAGTTTCTGCATAATGACGAAGATAACAGAATGATTGACCATATCCATAATTATTTTAAATCAAATAATCTATTTTCTGAAGAAATAGACTTTCTAAAAAATCTTTTTCTCCTTGAACATCCTTATAATAAAGGAAAATTAAAAGGATGGCTTGCCATTGCCTTTCTGGAGATAAATGAATGTTCCGAAGCCTGTGAAATATTGAATACAATTGATATGGATCTTGCCAGAGATGTACTTCTTGATGCCAGTATGAGACTTGCAGAAGAATTTCTTTTCAGGGAACAGTTTACAGAGGCGGAATCTATCCTTGAAAGAATTTATCTCACAGATCCTGCTTTTAAAAATTCAGGTTCCCTTCTTGAAAATCTGAGACATGAAAGACTGGGAAGATTTGCTCTTTTAGAACCTATCGGGTCTGGAGCCAATGCTACTGTATATAAAGCTTTTGACCTTGTTACGAGAAACTATGTTGCACTCAAGTGTTTGCATAAAGATCTCGACAGTGACAGGGAAGCTATTAATAATTTCAAGAAAGAGTATGAAATATTATCGGAACTTATTCATCCCGGTATAGCAAAGGTTATCCCGGGAAGTTTTAAAGAAAAGTTTTTTGCTATAGAACTTTTAGATAAAACCCTCTCGCTGGTAATGGAGAAACATATAAATGGACTGGAATTGAATGAATTTTTCCATATTGTAACTCAGATAGTGGAAGCCCTTCACTATATGCACAGCAAAAATATAATATATCATGACCTTGCCCCTGATAATGTTATGTTTGCAGGAGATATAGTCAAATTCTGTGACCTGGGAGGTGCAAAAAGATTTGACCTTAAATCAAGGCAGACTATAGTGGGAAGCACGGAAAAACATTATTTATATGCATCCCCCGAACAGTGCAGGCATGAATTCGATTCCTCTGTAAAGGTAGATCACAGAAGCGATATATACAGTCTGGGAGTTCTCATGTATCATATGGTCAGCGGCATTCCTCCTTTCATAGGCCCCGATCAGGCTCTTCTGTCAGCCCATCAACATTCCGTACCATCTCCTCTCCTGTTACAGAAAGATAATATATCCAGACAGCTTGTATCTATTATACTTAAAGCTCTGGAAAAGGATCCTGACAGGAGACATCAGTCCATGGAAGAACTCCTGCAGGAACTCATGCAGACACCGAGAGGATAAAAAGGCCCTGCAGGAGTTTGATATACTTTGTTTCATAGAGAATTGCATCGCTGAAATTCCACATGTATTTATCTAGAGTAGTTCTAAAAAGTTTTGTCCTGAAGTTTCTCTACATACTCGCAATAGGTAATACCAGGTTGCTATCAACCATAGCGCTTTGCCTGCCTGGTGCTCCGTAGAAAAAAATATCACGGCGGCGCAGGTCTATTTGAATAAAATATAATGAAAAGTGGCATGATGTAAGCTCTAACAAATATGCCTGTTCCAGTTTAGATTTTTTTCGGAGGAGCGCCAGGCAGGCAAAGCCAGGAGATTTATAATACCAAAATTGATAGCGAAA